>NZ_JBITDM010000001.1:0-303640 GCF_044454195.1 Streptomyces sp. NPDC051561
GGCTCGCGCTGGAGGAACGCGGCTGGTCGTATGTCATGGCCGTCGACCCCAAGGAGATCGCACGGCCGGCCCACACGGTGCCGTATCAACCCGCTCGGGTACGGCGGTCGCCGCCGTCCAGGTCCTCGTCGGGTGAGCTCGTGAGCGATCCGTACGCCGCCATGACGGTGTTGACCTGCCCGTTCGGTGTGCCGACACCCGGGTAGGTGTCCGCCGCACGGAGCCGGCCGGTCGGGTTCGCAGCGGTTCGACGGTCCTTCGGAGCGAGGAAGTGCTGTCCGGGGAGCCGATTTCGCACTCCGGCGGCGCAGTCCGGTGCGTCCGAGCGGGTGACGTTCCGGGGTGACCCGTAACCCGCGCCCGTGATGATTGTCGTACGCACATGACCATCCTGACGCTCCCTCAGCAAAACCCCGCGGATCACGACCGGACCGGTTCCCCCGGCTCCGTGCTCCCCGCGCCCGCCGTCCGTCGACTCCTGCGTGAGGAATGGGGGCTGACCCGCCGTCAGGTGGCGGAGGCCTTCGGGGTCACCGCGGCCACCGTGCGCTCCTGGGAGACCGGGCGCACCTCCCCCGTCGGCCGGCGCCGGGTCGGGTACACGCGTTTCCTGACGGGCCTGGCAGAGGCGAAGGCGGTCGGTGAGGCGGCGGGGCAGCCGGGCGCGCAGCGGCAGGCGGCGCCCGGCGGGCCCGGGGAGTGCGTGAAGGACGCGGGCCGATCTGCGCGTTCGCGAGGGTTCCCGGCCCTTCCCGGGCCGCTTCCGGTGACGGCGGTCCGGCCCCTTGCGGTGTCGGCGGTCCGGCCGCTTCCGGTGTCGGCGGTCCGCCCGCTTCCGGTGGGTCCCGTGCAGGACCCGGTGTCCCCGCTGCGCCGCCGGCGGATGCGGAACGCCCTCATCGCGGCCGGTGTGTGGTGCGCCGTGCTGCACCAGCTGCTGGCCACCGGGCTTCCCCCGCACTGAGCGGGGCGCGTCGCACAGAGCCGCCGACCGGGACGGGTGTCGGGGTCACACGATCCCGGCGACCGTCACCGCGATGTCCACCGGCAGCTCGCCCGCCGCCCGCTCCCCCGCCGCCCGGACCGCGCGGGCGACGTCCACCGCCCGGTGCCCCGTCCGTACGGTCAACTGCACCTCGACCGTCCAGCGCGAGGTGTCCGGGTCCCGGCGTGCCCGGACGCCCGCCGGCGCCCTGTCCGCCGCGGGCCCGCGGCGGATGCGGGCTCGGGCCACCGAGCTACCGAGCAGATCGCTCAGCCGAGGGCGCAGGAACGCGACTCCGGGGACCTCGGTGGCGGCCTCGGAGACCGCCCGTGCCAGCCGTTCACCCGTCTCACGAGGGCTCACCGGCGGTACGGAGCCGCTCCCGCCGCGTGCGTCGTGGGTCATCGCAGGTCCCCCGTCTCGTCCGTCTCGTCCGTCTCGTCCGTCTCGCCCGTCTCGTCGAAAAGGTCGACCATCACCACGTCCACCTCGTGCACCCGCATGCCGATCGCCCGGTCGGCGGCCCCGGCCACGGCGGCGCGCACGGCCTCGGCCAGTTCGGGCAGCGCACGCCGTGCGCCGGCCTCCACCTCGATGGTGACCCGTACAGGGGCTCGCGCCCCTGTCCCGGAACCGGCCGCGGGTGCGACACGGCAGCTTCCCGCCCGTACGCCCGCGACTGTTTCCGCGGCGTCCCGCAGACTCCGCGCCGCGGCCGTCTCCATGATCCAGTGGTCCTCCTCCGGTTCGCCGAGGGGCAGCGTCCGGCCGGGCCGCAGTTCGAGACGTACCAGATCCATCACCCGGGAGGCGACCGCCGACGCGTCCGGTGCGGGCGCGTTCGCGTCCTCGGAACGCGTGCGCTGGACGAGGTCGTCGAGGGTACGCAGGTCCTCCAGCGCGGCCGCGCAGTGGAGGCAGTCGGCGGGGTGGCCGCCGGGTGCTTCCTGGGGCGCTCCCGCGTCGGGCACGGCCTCTTGGCCGGCCCACACGTCGTACAGCGACCGTCCGCAGGGCAGCAGGTCGTTGTCGTCGTCCGGGCTCCGTACGAGATCGTTCCCGGCGCCGCCGTCGCCCGGCGGTCCGCTCTGTCCGTTCATCGCCATGCCGCCATCGCCTCCATCAGAGCTCGGCGTGCGCGGAACATCCGGCCGCGTACCGCTTGCGGACTGATGCCGACCGTATCCGCGATGTCCTCGTACGACATTCCGTGCATCTCGCGCAGCAGCCAGCAGGCGCGCTGTTCGGGGGACAGGCCTTCCAGTGCGCGCGAGAGTTCGCGCAGGGCGGCGCCCGCCTCGGCGTCGCGCACCGGGGAGCCCTCGTGTCCCGGAGTTTCGCGTTCCGGTACGGCGTCGAGGTGGGTGACGGGCCGCCGCGACCGGAGCTGGTTCAGACACCGGTTGGTGACGATGCGGTACATCCAGGTCAGGAACGCCGCGTCGCCGCGGAATTCGGGCAGGCTCCGCCAGGCGCTCACGAAGGACTCCTGAACGGCGTCCTCCGCCTCGGTCGTGCTGCCGAGCATGCGGGCGGCAAGCCGCAGCAGTTCAGGGCCGTGGCGTCGTACCAGGACCTCGAAGGCGCCTTCGTCGCCCTCGCCCGCGCGCACGGCGAGCAGGCGGTCCGGAAGACCGTCCGTTCCACCGCCCTCCGAGTGATCGGCGTCCCTGCCGTGACCCTGGTCATCCCCGTTTCCGGGCACTTGCCGGCTCCTCTCCTCGCCACGCGTGTGTTCGACACGGCTCGCTCCGTTCCGTCACGCACAGAAGCGGAAAGAAAAAACCCGCAGGCGGTGCGTGACGGATCGACAGGTACGGAGTCCAACGACGTGACCGAGCAAGAGCAGCGCTATTCCGGGAGACTTCTCATGGCTTCGCAGCAGACCGACCGCCTCACCTCCACCACGGTCCCCACTGTTCCCTCCGCCCCCTCCGCCCCCTCCGCCCCCTCCGCCCCCGGCAGGGGCACCACGGACCTCACCTCCGTGAGCCACGGCAGGACCGGCACGGACGAGCCCGCGGCCACTCGGGGCAAGACCGCCATCGCGGACCTCGTGGTCGTCAAGATCGCCGGGATCGCCGCCCGGGAGATCCCCGGCGTCCACGACATGGGCGGCGGCCTCTCGCGCACCATCGGCGCTGTCCGCGACCGTGTTCCGGTCGGCCGGCCGAGCGTGGGCCGGGGCGTCAAGGTCGAGGTCGGCGAGGTGCAGACGGCGATCGACCTCGACCTGGTCGTGGAGTACGGGGTGCCCATCGCCGAGGTAGCCCGTGACGTGCGCGAGAACGTCGTCTCGGCGGTGGAGCGGACCACGGGCCTGGAGGTCGTCGAGGTCAACGTGACGGTCAACGACGTACACCTGCCGGAGGACGACCAGGACGACGCACGGACCGACGCACGCGTCTCCTGACCCCTCCCCACCTCGTCCTTCGAAGGACGGAAAGCAGGACCATGAACAGGTCACAACTGGGTGCTTTCGCGGGCCTCGCCCTGGGCTTCGCGGGGTGGTTCGGCGGCTTCGGCGCCTTCCTCGTGGTCGCGCTCTGCGGCGCCACGGGCTGGGCCGTCGGACACCTCCTGGAGGACGAGGAGGCGCGGGAACGGCTGCGGGACCGGCTCGACCGGTCCGGGACGTCGGGCGACGGCCGCCGGAGGACACGATGAGCACACCGCCGCCACCGGCCCGTGTCCCGGCGGCCGACCGGGGTTCGACCACCGTCACTGACCGGGCGGTGAGCCGCATCGCCGCTCGGTCCTGGGCGGCGGGCCTGCCCGACAGCGACGCCGCACTCCCGTCGGCATCAGTCGTACGCACCGGGCGCACCGCCACCGTCACGCTGGGCGTCACCCTGCCGTACGCGGCCGGTCTGGCCGGTACGGCGGAACGCCTCCGGCAGCACGTGGCACACACCACGGCCACCCTGACGGGGCTCACCGTGCCCCCTCCCGAGGTACGGGTGAGGGCCCTGACCGGGTGCGGACCCCGTGGCCGGCTTGTCCCGCCGCGCTCCGGGACGGACACGCACGGCGACGCACACCGCCCCGGCACACCCGGGGCCGAAGCCCACGCACGCCCAACGGACGCTCCAGGCACAGCCGACACCCCCGCGCCGCCACCGGAACTCCCCCCGCCCCCCGCACGCCGCCCGTGGTCCCCTCGCCGCGGCACCACCCTCCTCGTGCTGTGCGCGGGCACGGCCGCCTGCGCCTACCTGCTCGCCGAGGGCCTCGCCCGGCGCACCGGACACGTGCTCCCCGGCGCCCCCCGGCCCGACGTCCTGCACCGGGTGGCGACCACGTCCCTCACCGACCCGGCGGCGCTCGTGGCGGGGGTCACGGCGGTCGTTCTCGGGCTGTGGCTGCTGGGCGCGGCAGTGCTGCCGGGCCGGCGCGACCGCCTGCCGATGACCGTGCGTACGGCCGGCACCCGTGCCGCGCTGGACCGCTCGGCCATCGCCCTGCTGCTGCGCGACGAAGCTCTCGCGGTACCGGGGGTGACCTCGGCCCGGGTGCGGGTGGGCCGCCGCCGCGCCACCGTGCGGGCCCGGGCCGGATACGGTGAACTCGCCGACGTGGAGGGCCAGTTGAGCACGACGGTCAGCGATGCGCTCGACGCGCTGGGAGTGACGCGGCCCCCGCGTCCGCGCGTACGACTGCGGGCCGCGCCCCACCGCACCGAGGAGGCAGGGGCATGACGCCGTTCGCGACCGGCATGACGTTCACGACCCGAGCGGCGCTTCTGCTCCTGTCTCTCGCCTCCCTGTCGGCCGGTCTCTGGCTGATCGTGGGCCATCTCGCGGTGCGCCCGTCGAACGGCCCGCAGCCGCATCCGCCGGGCTGGTGGCCGTTGCCGCGCGCCGAGGCGGGTGCGGCGGGAGCCCACGCCTGGTGGGCGCCGTCGGTACTGACGGCCCTGTCCCTCGCGGTGCTCCTGGGTCTCGTTGGGCTGCTCGCACCCGCCGTACGGACGGCCCGTGCCCGCGCCCGGCTGCCGCTGGGCCGAACCGGCCTGTGGCTCCGGCCGAACGCCCTGAAGTCCGCGCTGGCCGCACAGACGGTCGAGCTGGCCGGGGTACGTTCGGCACGGATCACCCTGCGCCCGGCACGGGACGCGCAGCTCGTCCGGATGACCCTCTGGCTGGAGCGTCGCTCCGCGCCGGACGCGGTGCTCAGGGACCTGGAAGCGGGCCCCCTGGCGACGGTACGTGCGGCGCTGGCGCCGACGCCGGTACGGGCCGAGGTCAGGCTCCGCAGCCGGCGGCACAGGGCGCGGCGTACGAGGTAAGGACGATCGGCCGTGGGGCCGGTGCCGGGCAGGCCCGGTCCATCGGATCGGCCACTACGCAGCACGCGGGGTGGAGGCCCCGCAGCTCTTCGCCGCCTCGGCGAACGCGTTCAGCAGCGGTGTCGCGCCGCCAGTGCGCCAGACCAGAGCCCACCGAACCGGCGGGGCGTCGCTGAGCGTGAGGTGTACGACGTCCTTGGGGGCGAAGTAGCGCCGCCCCATGTCCGGGACCGTACAGATCGCGTCGCCCGCGGCGACGGCGGAGAGGACCTCGTTGAAGGTGGTGACGGCCGGGCCACGACGGACCGGGCGGCCGGACGGGGTGCGGCCCGGGAGCACCGCGAACTCCCAGTAGTCAGGAGCCGGGCCGGTCAGGCGCGGTACGACGTGGTCGCCGAGCGCCTCTGTGCTCACCGTCTTCTGCCGGGTGAGCGGGTGGTCGGCGGCCACCATGAGATTGAGGGGCTCCTCACGCAGCACCACTCCGACGTGCAGGTCGGGTTCACGTACCGGCAGCCAGGTGGTCACGGTATCGACGGCGCCGGCCCGCAGCGGCCCGAACGGATCGCTGAAGAACACTTCCTTGAAACGGAGTTCGACAGCGGGGTGCCGGGCACGGAAGCACGCCAGAATCGCGGCCATTTCGTGCATCTGCGCGCCCATGACGCCCAACGTCAGGGTGTCAGCCGTGCGGCTGGCGACGGCCGCCGCATCTCTGAGGGCGTCCTGGATTCCCTCGTAGGCCGGCTTCAGTTTCCGCAGCAGTACGTCGCCGACCGGCGTCATCCGCACGTTGCGGCTGGTGCGTTCGAAGAGCTGGGCCCCCAGGGCGCGTTCCTGTTTACGTATCGCCTGGCTGACACGGGCCGGTGAGACGTGCAGACGTTCGGCACTGCGCCCGAAGTGAAGCTCCTCCGCGAGTACCAGAAAGATTTCTATGTCCCGCAATTCCATCGCGCCCCCAGCGCCCGACGCAGGTCTCGTGAAGCTCAGAGTTAACGATCTTAACAAAAACGGGTGTTGTTCACGGCTTGGCCCGATACCTAACGTGGGCAGCGGGGCCAGAGGGACACCCCGCTCGAACCACGGGGGGGCTCTTCGGCGCGCGTCACGCAAGGCGCATACCGCGGCCACCGGCCTCAACCACCCGTACGAGATTCGGAGTCAAGAATGAAGCTGCGTTCCACAGCAGGCGCCCTCTGCACGATCGGCCTCAGCCTTGTCATAGGCGTCGCGACCGCCACTTCCGCCTCGGCGGCCTCGTTCGAGAGGGACGCGGCGAAGAAGACCACCTCCTCCCCGAACTACTCCAAAGGAGACTGGTGGTTCCAGGGCGGTGGCGGCAACGGCTACGGCGCGGGCGAGGGAGCCTTCCAGGCCGCCGGGGACAAGTGGTGGGTCCTGGACGACGTGAAGGACGGCAAGTCGGTGGCCGTCCTGTGGACCAACTACCGCAACGGCAAGGAGTACCGGAGCGGAGTCTGCAAGAACAGCAACAAGGCCCCGTCGTGGGCCACCTGCAACAAGAACTACTACGAAGACAGTGTCCTCTGGGCGAAGACCTGCCTCTACGACAGCAAGACCGGCAAGTACACCGAGTGCAACCTCTACTCGGACTACTTCAGGGTGAGCGACGGGAAGAACTCCGACCGCTACGGCAACAGGTAAGAGCCTCGCCGGGGATCACCCGGAAACGGCAGCGCCGGTGGGGCTGCCGTCAGCGCCACCGGCCGAGCCCCTCGTCGCGCACACCCGGTGGCTTGTCCCACCCCGGTCGCGCGCACGCCGGCGCAGCCGCAGACGGGGCGTGTGCCGGTCTCGGTGGCGTCCTCGCTGATCGCAGCCCGCCGTCGGCAGGGCGACTCCCCTACGTACAGCGGCAGTTCGTCGCAGCGAGGGCGAGCGGGATACAGATGCGGTTGCCGCATGTGGGCGGGAACGTGGCGGGGACGGTGGTTTTCTCCGTACTGGTCGGCCCCACAGCCCCACAGCCCCACAGCCCCGCGCACCTGAGCGTGGCCCGGGTGGTCGCGGCGGGCTGTCTACACCGGTCGTAAGCGGGCGGACGCGACGCCCGCAGCGAGGCGGAGGCCGAGGCGGGCGCGTCGCGCGACGCCTGCATCGCCGCACAGCACTTCGCGCCTGACGACCGCCGACGGCTCCAGTCCGGCCTGCGCCGGTACGCACAGACCGCCCAGCGCCGCCCGCGGGGGGCGGCGCCAGGCGAGAGCGTCCCGGGCCCGCTGCCCGTCCTCCTCACCCTCACCGCGCCGGCCGTACCGGTCTTCCTCCTGCTCATGGGCCGGCCACCCGGCGCACGTGCCGCCGTCGGCACGGGACACGGTGGCGAGGTTCATCCACCGGGGGCGAAGGCCTTCCAGCCGTTCTCAAGGAGATCGAAGGCGAGGGTGATCGCCTGACGGGGGTCGTCGAATCCACGGCCCACGCGGGGCGCTTCGAGGGCGAAGTGGGCCAGGGCGGTGCAGCCGGGGTCATCGACCGGCCGGCCGCTCTCCTCGGCGATGACCCGGGCCAGGGCGGCGGTGTGGCGCAGCCACATGGCCTGTGAGTAGTCACGCAGGGCCGGCGTGCTGTTCACGAGGTCGAGGTACGCGAGGAAACCGGCGTCGCCGCCCGCTGTGGCCATGCGAGTGCGCAACGCGTGCTCGCACAGTGCCGCGAGGATCGACTGGCCCTTGGGCCGTTCGCGTACGGCGGCGAGCAGGTGCGCCTCCCGGTCCGCGTCCTCGTCGAAGACGAGCGCCTCCTTGGCCGGGAAGTGCTTGAACAATGTGGTGGTGGACACGTCGGCGGTCTCCGCGATCTCGCGGATGCCGACGTCGTCGTAACCGCGGTCCAGGAACAGGCGCAGCGCGGCATCGGCGATGGCCTGGCGGGTGGCGGCCTTCTTGCGCTCGCGGCGCCCCACCGGCGCGGAGCCGTTCTCGGTGTCGCTCATGCCCAGACCCTACACCGCAGGGTTGCCCTGATGCGAAAGTTGAACGGTTGCACTTATTGAACCGTCGTGCTTTTCTGGGGCAGACGCCGTGAGGACACACCCCGGCGGCCCTCTCTCAGCCTTTCTCCTCCGGTCCTCATCTCCGAAAGGAGTGACCAGACATGTCCACGTCCGATTCCCTGCCCGCTTCCGGCCCCTCGGCCGTCCCCGAAAACGTGCGCTGGGTGCTGCTCGGCATCATGTTCGCGATGCTCCTGGCCATGCTCGACAACATGGTCGTCAGCACCGCGATGCCAACGGTCGTCGGCGATCTGGGCGGCCTGGAGCACATCTCCTGGGTGGTGACGGCCTACACGCTCGTCACCGCCATAACCACGCCGATCTGGGGCAAGTTCGGCGACCTGTTCGGCCGCAAGCCCATGTACCTGGCGTCGATCGCCGTGTTCATCGCCGGATCCGCACTGTGCGGGGCCGCCCAGTCGATGACCGAGCTGATCGCCTTCCGCGTCGTTCAGGGCATCGGCGCCGGCGGGATCGGCGCGGGCGCCTTCGCTCTGATCGGCGCGCTCGTACCGCCGCGCGAGCGAGGCAGATACCAGGGCATGACCGCCTCCGTGATGGCGATCGGCACCGTCGGCGGCCCGCTGCTCGGAGGTTTCGTCACCGGCCATTTCGACTGGCGCTGGGCCTTCTACGTCAACCCGCCTCTCGGCCTGGTCGCCCTGGTGTGGCTGTGGCTCAAGCTGCACGTGCCCGCAAAGCGCATCGAGGCGAAGATCGACTGGGCGGGCATCAGCCTGCTGACCGCCTCCATCACCGCGATCGTCCTGGCCGCCACCTGGGCAGGCAGTGCGTTTGCCTGGGGCTCCTGGCAGATCCTCGCTCTGGGCGCGGCAGCCGTGAGCGGACTGGCCGCCTTCATCGCCGTGGAGAAGCGGGTCAGTGAACCGCTCCTGCCGCTGTGTGTGTTCACGAACCACCGCAACTTCCCGCTCGCGATGGTGATGATCCTCGTCGCCGGTGTGGTCATGTTCGGTGCGGGCCTGTATCTGCCGCTGTTCCAGCAGACGGTCCAGGGTGCCTCTGCCACCAACTCCGGTCTGCTGATGCTGCCCATGATGATCCCCGTCGTGATCGTCTCGACCCTCGCGGGCAAGGTCATGTCGGCCACCGGCAGATACAAGGTCTTCCCGGTCCTCGGCACTCTGTTCCTCGCGGCCGGTCTCGGACTGCTTGCCACGATGAACGCAGCCACCTCGCCACTGCTGACCAGCTTGTACATGGTCCTCGTCGGCATCGGCCTGGGCCTCACCATGCAGATGTCGGGCACCATCGCGCAGAACAGCATGTCCCTGCGCGACATGGGCGCCGCGATGAGCTCCGTCAACCTCTTCCGCACCCTGGGCGGCTCCCTTGGCGTCGCCGTCTTCGGCTCGCTGTTCACCCGCGCCGTCAGGACCGCGCAGCCCACCGGCGCCGAAGCCGACCCGGGCGCCCTGCGTCACCTGCCCACCGGCGCCAAGGCCACCTACCTCGAAGCGGTCACGACCGGCACCGGCCACATCTTCCTGATCGCCGCCGTCCTGTGCGCGCTCGCCTTCTTCGCCGCGCTCTTCGTCATCGAAGTCCCCTTGAAGAAGGCAGGCCCGCCCACATCCGCGGCCGATACCACCAAGAACACTCTCGCCGCCGCCAACTGACACGGCGTAAGGCAACACAGCACACCCAAGCACTGCACACACAAGCACAGCCCACACAAGACGAACGGAGCACCCTCATGAACACCACCCCCACCCCGCGCATCGCCCTCATCGGCGCCGGACCCGGCGGTCTGACCTGCGCCCGCATCCTGCAACGACACGGCATCGCCGCCACCCTCTACGACCACGAGAGCGGCCCCGACGCCCGCAACCAGGGCGGCACCCTCGACCTGCACGAGGACAACGGCCAGATAGCCCTTCGCGAAGCCGGACTGCTGGACGACTTCTTCCGTCTCTCGCGCCCCGAGGGGCAGGAGATGCGCCAGATGGACCCGGCCGGCACCCTTCTCTTCCACCACACCCCCGAAGAGGGCGAACGCTTCAAGCCGGAGATCGACCGAGGTGCGCTGCGCGACCTCCTGCTGCAGTCGCTGGAGCCCGGCACCGTGCGCTGGAGCCACACCCTGCGCTCCGTCGAGGGCCCCGCCACCGGCCCCCGCCAACTGCACTTCGCCGACGGCACCGCCGTCGAGGCCGATCTCGTCATCGGCGCCGACGGCGCCTGGTCCAAGGTCCGCAGCGCCCTCTCCGACGCCGTCCCCCAGTACAGCGGCGTCAGCTTCCTCGAAGCCTGGCTCCACGACGTCGAGAACAAGCACCCCGAGATCGCCGGCCTCGTCGGGCAGGGCGGCGCCGCGGCGGCCGACGGCGACCGCGGCCTGTTCGCCCAGCGCAACAGCGGCGACCACATCCGCGTCTACATCATCCAGCGCGTCGCCATCGACTGGATCACCGCGGCCGGCCTGACCCACCAGGACACCGAGGGCATCCGCGCCCTCCTGCTCGACCGCTTCCGCGACTGGTCACCGAGCCTGCGCCGCCTGCTCACCGACAACGACGGCCGCTACGTCGACCGCCCCATCCACGCCCTGCCGGTCCCACACGCCTGGGAGCACAACCCCACCGTCACGCTCCTGGGCGATGCGGCCCACCTGATGCCCCCGCTCGGCGTCGGCGTCAACCTCGCGATGCTGGACGCCTGCGAGCTCGCCCTCGCCATAGCGCGGCACAACACCGTCGACGACGCCGTCCTCGCCTACGAGAAGACCATGCTGCCCCGCTCCACCCAGATGCAACAGCTCCTCGACAACGGTGCCGAGGAACTGCTGTCCACCGAGCTGCCCGACTTCGCCCAGGACGCCACGGCCACAGCCTGACTGAAGGGCTGGCCGGACGGCCCACGACGCGGTCCTGAGCGCGGAGCCGGCCGTCGAGGGCGGCCTGAAGGCGGCCCTGTGCTTCCCGTGAATGGCGTCCGGTCTGTCAGGTGGTGTACCGCTGCCAGAACTTGACGGCGCCCTTGGGGCTGTTCGCCGAGTTGGACTTGTGCGCCACCAGGCAGAGGTAGTGCTTGCCGTTGAGGGTGGTGCGGTCGTTCACCGCGTACTGCTTATTGACTTTCCATGCCGAAAATCCTGCGGCCACGTGATGGCCCCCTTCCCACGGCCGGCGCGCTGCCGACGTCGGAAATCATCCCACGGACCTGCGGTTTTCCGGACACCGTCAATGCGCACTACCTCCGTGGGGCCTGGCCGGCCAGACCGCTTTCCCAGGCCCAGGCGGCGATGCCCACCCGGTTGCGTGCCTTCAGCTTCGCCTGGACGTTCGCGATGTGGGTCTTGGCGGTGCCCGCCGAAATGAAGAGTTTCTCGCCGATCTCGGCGTTGGTGAGGCCCTCGGCGACCAGCCGGGCGATCTCCTGTTCCCGGGCGGTGAGCGGCGACAGGGCCATGGGCGTTGCGGGGGCAGGGGCAGGGGCGAGGGTCTGGAGCAGCCGGACGGTGATCTGGGGGCTGATGAGGATGTCCCCGGCCATCGCCGCCCTGACCCCCTCGATCAGCAGCCCGGGGCCCGAGCGCTTGAGCAGGAACCCGCAGGCGCCGTCGTGCAGTGCCGTGCGTACGTAGTCGTCGTGGTCGAAGGTGGTGACGACGAGGACACGCATCGGATCGGGTACGCCGGGGCCCGCGAGGCGCCGGGTCAGTTCGAGGCCGTCCAGGCTCGGCATCCGGATGTCGGCGAGGATCAGGTCAGGGCGCAGGGTGCGGGCGAGGTGGACGGCGGTGAGGCCGTCCGCCGCCTCGCCGACCACGGTCATGTCGGGCTGCGATCCGAGAATCAGGCGGAAGCCGCTGCGTATGTCCTCCTGGTCGTCGGCGATCAGGATGCGGGTCGGGCCCAGGGGCGTCGTCATGAGGTCTCTTTCGGGAATGTGGCAGGCAGAACGGCGGTGAGCTGCCAGCCGCCGTCGCCGTGCGGCCCCGCCAAGAGGGTTCCACCGAGGGCCTGGGCGTGCTCGGTGAGTGCGGGGAGGCCGAGGCCGCCCCGGGAGGCGCGGCGGCGGGCCGGGGCGGGGCGGGCACCGCGGTCGTTGGTGACCCGGATCTCCACGGTGGTGGCGGTGGGGGTGAACGTGACGGTGGCACGGGGAGCGTCGGGGGCGTGCCGGCGGATGTTGGTCAGCGCCTCGACGACGATGCGGTACGCGGCGGAGCCCGCCTCGCGGGAGAGCGCCTCCGCGGCCGGGGAAGGCAGGTCCAGATGCGCCTCGGTGGCTCCCGCTGAGGTGAAGTTCTCTATTACGGACGGCAGTTGAGACACATCTGGGAGCGGTTCGGTGGCGGGTGCATCCGGACCGTGCAGCATCTGTACGGTCCGGTCCATCGCGGCCAGGGCGCTCAGGCCCGCTTTCTCGATGCGTTCCAGAGCGAGCAGCGCCCGGGACGGGTCGGTGGCGGCGACGAAGCGGGCCGCCTGGGCCTGGACGACGATCCCGCTGATGTCATGGGCGACGAAGTCGTGCAGGTCGCGGGAGAGCTGGAGGCGCTGGGCGCTGCGGGCCTCGGCCACCGCGCCCCGGCGACGCAGCTCCTGGCGGCGGGGGTAGGCCCCGGCCGCCACCGCGGCGGCCGCGGGAAGCAGCCAGAAGGTAGCGATTCCGATGGATTCCAGGAAGGACTCACCGGTGACCAGCGCCAGCGGCCAGAGGGTCACCGCGAGGGCGGTCAGCGGGAGGGCCGACCTGAGTTCCCGCAGGGGTGACCAGCGGGTGATCACGGCCAGGAGGAGGAGCAGGACGGCGATCTCCGCCAGCTTCCAGCCGGAGCCGAGACCCGCCTTCGGCAGGGCGAAGCCGGTGATCAGGGAGAGGACGGCGCAGACCGCGGTCGGGCGGGCGAGGCGGCCGACCCGCTGACGAACTGCGGCACGGCCGCGGGCAACGGCCCACACCACCGCGCCCGCGGCCGCGAGCGACGGCAGAGCGCCAAGTGCCTTGACGGCTGGGCCGGTTGATTCCCACATGGTGATCAGCGTACGGGTGGGTGAGGCCGCGGGGCTCTCTGCCGAACGGCATGGAAGGGCCGGTCGGCGGCGCGGTCCTTGTGCCGATCGGCGGAGGGGATCACAGGGGCGCCGGGGGTGAAGATTGATCCGTTCGACCGGCCCCGGCAACACAAACCCCCTCCAGAACACGGGAGTTCACCATGCGCGCCACCGCAATCGGCGCTGCGGCAGCCGTAGCCCGGCCCATCTCCCGCACCACGCCCTTGCGGCGTGCCGCGACGCCGGTGCTCGCGCCGACGGGCACCCTCTCCTCCCGGGCCCCGACGCCGTGCCGCCTCCGCCTTCGCTCGGACTCCGGAGGGTCAGTCCACCGTCACCAACTTCGCCTTGCTGGGCACTCCTTGCGCGTTGAGGGCGAAGAGCATGTACGTGCCGGGGAGCGCCACGCCCGGATCGGACGGGATGGTGAGCTCGTAGGCGTTGGTTCCCGTCGTGCGGGAGGCCAGGGGGACCCTGCGCTGGTCGTTGTCGGTGGAGTGGGTGGCGGCCCCGGCGCGTACCAGGACGAAGGAGGTGACCGCCGCGTCCGTGGTCACCGGCACCTTCGCCCCGTTCGCCACGCGGGCCGGCACCGTGCCGGTGAGGGCGGGGCGGGGTTTCTCGCTGCCGTCCGCGTTGAGCAGGTACGGCGGGGTGAAGATCGCGCCGTCGGAGTGGTTGGTGGCGCAGTCGCCGCAGAGTCCGCCGCCGCCGCTGAAGACCCGGCCGTCGGGGAGGAGGTTGGCGACGCTGTGGTAGTTCCGTGGTACGGCCATGGAGGCCATCCGGGTGAATTTTCCGGTGGCCGGGTCCCAGATCTCCGGGGTCATCGACGAGGTGGCGTCACTGAACGGCACCGGGTAGGACTGGCCGCCGAAGACCGCGACCTTGCCGTCGGGGAGGACCACGCTGTTGGCGAAGGCGCGGGCGTCGGCCATGTCGCCGGTGCGCGCGCTGACGGGGGTGCCGCCGCCGTTGAGGTCGACGGTGTAGGCGCGGCGGGTGGCGGTGGTGTTCTCGTACGCGGGGGCGCCGCCGAGGGTCAGGAGCTTGCCGATGTCGTAGGCGACGGCGTTGCCGTTCATCGCGTCTGCGCTGTCGGCGCGGGTGCCGGCCGCCGTGATGGAGCCCGCGCCGGTGGTGGAGATCCAGTTGATCTGCTTGCTCGGGCCGAGGTGCAGGACGCGGCCGCCGGAAGTGGCGTGCAGCCACTGGTGGTTGTCGGCGCGGTAGGGACCGCGTGGGTCCGCGGTGAGGGTGGTGGTGGCGGGCACGCCGGTCAGTTTGCGCCAGGTGCCGTTGGAGGACGACCAGACCTCGCCGTCCTTGGCCCCCTCTCCCCCGCTCCAGGAACCGCCGAGGACGAAGGCGTCCCCGGTGGAGAGGAGGGTCATCGCCTGGTAGCCGCGGGCGATGTTCATGTCGCTGGTGGAGGTCCAGGCGTCCGTCACCGGGTCGTAGATGCTGGCCCGTTCGGCGTTGGAACCGCCGGTGACCAGGACCCTGCCGTCCCGCAGGACCGCGATGCCGGGGCAGAACATGTCGTGCTTGGTGTTGTCGACGCGGCGCTGGGTGACGGCGCCCGTGGTCAGGTCCATGATCGCGGTCTGGGTGTAGCCGTTGCTGCCGCCGAAGCGGTCGATGCCGTACGCGGACCAGGCGAGCATCTTGTTGTTGGGCAGGACGGCGGTGGCCACGGGTACGAGTGGAAAGCCCGTGACCTTGCCCCAGGAGCCGTGGACCGAGGGGCTGGCGGGACCGCGGAGCCGGATCTCGGCCGCCGAGGACCAGGAGCCCCGGTTTCCGGCTTCGGTGGTGGCCGTGAGGCGCACGTACCGGGCGGTCACCGTGCTCGTGAAGGTGGCCCCCTTGACGGTGTCGTCGTCCTTCCAGACACCGGAGGCCACGGGCGCGCCGAACGTGGTGCCGTCGGTGCTGGTGGTCACGGTGTACGCGCCCACGCGGCCGTTGGGGCCGGTGCGCCGGGGCTCGTAACTGAGCGCCGAGACGGGGCGGGCGGACTTCATGTCGAGGGTGAGGTGGTGCGGGAGGGCGGCGGCGGGCGCGGGCGTCCACCTGCTGTGCCAGATCGTGTCGGAGCTGCCGTCCAGGACCTTGGCGGGGCTGTGGTCCCCCGCGGCGGACTCGCTGTCACTGGCCGCCGCGGTCCAGCCGTCGCGCGGCAGGTCGACGACGCCGGCCGTGGTGCCGGGGTCGCCGAGCAGATTGATTTCACCGGCGGAGCTCCACGGGCCGCGGCCACCGGCCTCGGTGAGCGCCGTGAGGCGCACGTACCGGGTGCCCTTGGGTGCGAAGCTGAGGGTTTTGACGGTGTTGTCGTCAGCGAGAGTTCCGGTGGCGACAGCCGCGCCCCAGCTGGTGCCATCGGTGCTCAGGTGCAGGGCGTACTCGCCCACGCGCCCGTTGCTGCCCGAGCCGCGGGGGTGGTAGACGAGCGCCGAGACGACGTCCGTACGGTGCATGTCGATGGTGAGGGTGTGCGGCAACGGGGCGGCGGGGGCCGTCCACCTGCTGTGCCAGATGGTGGCCGTACTGCCGTCCAGGACGTTGGCGGCGCGGCCGTTCTCGCCCGCCGTCTCCTCGTCGCTCGCGGTGGCGGTCCAGCCGCTGCGGGGCAGGGTGGGCGCGGCCGGTTCCATCGCGTCGGCGGGCGCGGCCCGGTGGTGCGGTGCGGGTGGCGGAGCGGTCGGCTCCGCGGCGGTCGGGGGCGGCTGCGGGTCGGCGGTGGCACGACCCGCGTGGAACAGCAGTGGCAGCAGCCCGACGAGGACAGCGGTGAACGCCAACAGGATCAGACCACGGGATCTGAGCCAGGGCAGGCATGACGGAGTAGACCCAGGAATCAAGGTGTTCGCCCCCCAGCGAAGGAACGCCGCGTCGACCACGGCGCCATGTGCGGCATGACCATGTCAGCGGACTGGGGAGCTGTAAAGACTGCATTTCAGTCAACGATGGAGTGCTGACGGAGCGTCATATGCATTAGGGGCAGGGTTACTTGGCCGATTCGTGCCAGAGGCAGCACGGTCGGGCGGGTGGCCGGGTGTCAGCTGTTACTGGCTGCGAGAGAGCCTGACTGCCGGATGCCCCGGGGCGACCGTACGAGGTGGCTGCGACCGTCCGTCCGCCAACAGGAGCCAACAGGAAAGGAGGCGGCCAGGACGACTCGGGAGTCGTCCTGGCCGCCTCCTCGGCGGGCCTGCCCGCCTCTTGGGCGGGCCTACGGGTGTGTCAGCGACGGTGCATGGTGGCGAGTGCTTCCACCAGCACCTTCGGGTCGTGACCGCCCTTGTAGACGGGCGGGGGCTGCTTGTCGAGCCCCAGGAGGGTGGCCACGGCCACCCATGCGGTGCGTACGGAGTACTCGACGGTGAAAACCACGTCGTCGGCGACTTCGGCGTACTGGCCGATGAAGGCGAGGTTGGTGGAGCCCGCGGGGACGACCTGCGGCCGGTCACCGGTCTTGCGGACCAGGAACTGGCTGGTGATGTAGGGCATCAGCGCCGGGATCACGATCGAGTGATCAAGGATCTGCGGGCCCTCCTCGAAGCGCAGGTGGTGCAGGACCTCGTCGAGGATCTCGCGGCCGGTGCACTCACGCATCGGCTTGCGCACGAAGTCGCCCTCCTTGTCGGGGAAGAGGGCGTACCCCCACCAGACGAAGGTGTCCTCGGGCTGCTCGTGGAAGTGCGGCTGGTGGTTGAGGACGATGGTCAGCAGCCAGCTGGAGTCCTTGAAGGTGATCAGGCCGCCCTTGCCGGCCTCGCTCTCGGAGAACTTCTCCATCAGCTCGAAGAAGACGGGATCCTTCGTCGTGACGGTGAACGACTCCCAGGTGGAGTCGTCGACGGAGTCGGTGAAGACCTTCGGGTCACCGAGGCCGGGGCGCTTGGCGGCGAGAGTCTCCCACAGCCGCCACGCACCGCTCGATCCGCTCGTGTCCAGGGCGGGGACGGTGTCGGTGGAGCCGGTGGTCGAGTTCGCCGTCATCGAGCCGTTGGTGACCAGGACCAGGTCGCCCGGCCCCACCTGCACCGTCTCGGCACCTCCACCGCGGGTCCAGGAGATCGCCTCGACGGTGAGCGCGTCGCCCTCGGCCAGCCTGAGATCGTCGACGCGGGTGTCGTGCTGGATGGTGACGCCCTGATCGGCGAGCCACTGCACCAGCGGGCGCACGATCGAGTCGTACTGGTTGAACCGGGTCCGGTAGATCCCCGACATGGAGTCGAAGGTCTTGAACAGGTGGATGAACCGGTTGAGGTAGCGGCGGAACTCGATGGCGCTGTGCCAGGGCTCGAAGGCGAACGTGGTGCACCACATCCACCAGAAGTTCGTCTCGAAGAACCCCGGGCTGAAGCAGTCGGTGATCCGCTTGCCGTCGAGGTGCTTCTCCGGGGTCGCCACGCACGTGACCAGTTCCAGCCGGTCGCGCTCGGAGAATCCCATCGAGTGCGAGGGAACGACATGGCCGTTCGCGTCCACCAGACGCGCGTGGTCGTCCCAGGCGAAGTCCTCGTGGAAGGCAAAGGTGTCGTCCGTGACCGACTTCGACGGATCGTCCAGTGAGGGGATCGAGGACAGCAGGTCGTAGGTGCACTCGAAGTGGATCTCGAACATCCGGCCACCACGCATGGTGTAGCCCGTCTCCGGTGAGCCCGCCGCGTCCAGGCTGCCGCCGGTACGGTCCTGCTCCTCCAGGATGACGATGTCCGAGCCCGCGAACGAGCCCTCCCGGATCAGGAACGCCGCCGCCGACAGTGACGCGATTCCGCTGCCCACCAGATACGCCTTGGCCATCTCGTTCACCCTTCGCCCGTCCAGCCGGCCACTTCCCGCTGCTCACCGTAAGCAGAGGACGCCCCGTGCGCAGGTCGAGCCCGCGGGCCGAGCCCGCCGCCCCGCACGGAAACGGGGGTCCCCCAGGTGGCCCCGCGGAATCTCCCGTTCAGGGAGTAGCGTCTTGGGCATGGACTTTCACACCACCGTTGAACGCGCTCAGCGCCTCAAGAAGCTGCACGCCGAGTACAAGCCACTCGTCCTGCCGACCGTCTGGGACGTCTGGTCCGCCAGGACGGCTGCCGCCGCCGGGTTCCCCGCTCTGACCATCGGCAGTCATCCGCTCGCCGACTCCCGCGGGGCCGAGGACCAGGAGGGGCAGACCTTCGAGGAAGTACTCGCCGCCGTCAGGCCGATCATCGCGGCGGTCGACGTCCCCGTGTCCGTGGACCTGGAAGCTGGGTACGGACAGGAGCCCGCGGACCTGATCGCCGGACTCACCGAGGCCGGCGGCGTCGGTCTCAACCTTGAGGACACCGTCCACTCGGACGGCGGACGCGTACGCACCACGTCCGAGCACGCGCAGTACATCGCAGGTCTGCGCGCGGCGGCGGACAAGACCGGGATCCCGGTCTGGATCAACGGACGCACCGACCTCTTCATGCACGCGCCGGACGCGTCGGCCGTACTCGACGAGGCGCTCGAACGGCTGCGGGCCCTGGAGCAGGCCGGTGCCGACAGCGTCTACCCCGTGGGCATTCAGGACAACGACGACCTGCTCACGGCGGTCACCGGCGCTCTCGGCATTCCGGTGAACTCCACCGCCCATCCCGTCAAGCACGACCTCGCTCGCTTCCGCCGCCTCGGCGTCGGCCGGATCACCTACGGGCCCCTGCTCCAGTTCGCGATGGCCGACGCGATGAAGAGCACGCTCGCACCCTGGGCGCCCTGAGGTCCGTCCGTACGACGGCGGTGACGAGGCCCGGGGCGGGGCCGGTCACTGCCGTCGGCCGGTGGCCGGGTTGATGAAGGTGACCTAGTCACCGCCTCCGCCACCACCGTCCCCACCACCTCCGTCGCCCCCGCCACCGCCTCCGTCGCCGCCGTCTCCTCCATCCGAGCCCCAGCCGTCGGAGCCGCCCGGTTCGTTGTCGTCGCTGCCGTTGCCCAGATTGCTGAACCAGGAGCGGTCCCAGGCGTCGTCGCTGACGATCGGCTCGCCTTCGAGGGTCTGCGGACGCAGCAGCCGGAAGCGGGCCGTGCCGGTGGTGTCGCCCATCCCGAAGGCCACCGCGAAGACCTGGGCCATGACGGCGTCCAACGGGTCCGGGCTCTCGTACCGCACGGCCGCCAGGGGCAACAGCACCGTGCCGGGCTCCGGACGCACCCGACGTGGCGGACGTCGCATCAGCGCGACCCGCTCTTCGCCGCGCATCAGCCAGGAACTGGTGGAGTCGGCCCGCCGCAACTCCCAGACCCCCTGGGGCAGATGCGCCTGCGTGAAGCTCTTGGACTTGCGCAGTTTCTTCTTCAGAACCAGCACGGCGGGTACGTCCCCGACGGTCATCCGCAGCCCCTGCGCCTGGTCGGCGGCGCTGCTCAGCACGCCGTGCGGTGCCCGTATCCGTACGGTGGGAGCTCCCGGCCCCCATACGTCCACCCGCACCAGGCGCCGGTCCACGGCGACACCCACCGGGCCGGCCGGGCCGTGCGCGTACCGCCGCGCCATCCACAGCGGTACTCCCTCCGCCCGCGCCCGCTCGGCAACCGAGTGCATCTGCGCGGGCCCTCCGCAGTGGCGCACCGCCAACTCGCCTAGTTTCTGGGCGAATTCGGCGGACTGACGGACCTTCAGGGCAGTGGAGGTGCCGGTGATGCGGGTGACCGGGACGACACCGGCGCCCGCGGGCAGCCGGCCCAAAGGGCGCTCCGAACCGCCGCCGCCCAGCCAGTGGCCGCGGTGGAACGCGTCGGCCATGGCCGGGAGGTTCAGCTCGTTCAGCGGTGTGACCTTGCCACCGTGCCGCAGTTCTGTCTCCGACAGGTCGACGGTCCGCGACAGCGGATTCCAGGACCGTTCCGTATAGAGCGTCTGGCTCATGCCATCCCCCGTGTTCGTGCTGTACAGCGATCGAGCCCATCGAGCATCAGGACGCACTCGAACGCCGTCCGGTTTCCGGTGCCTGCGCCTGCGCCTGCGCCCGCGCCTGCGCCCGCGGCGAACTCGTCCACGGCCAGTGCGCCGGTGCGTTCTGCCGCCTCTCTGCCGCCTCGCTTCAGGAGGGCGGGAACGGGTGCGTCGGCGCTGCTCAGCGGCGTTTCACCGGCGGAGGATCCGGTCGGCGCCGGTCAAGTTCCGCTGGAGAAGCACCGAATGGCGTCTTCGTACGTTTCTTGTGCGGCGACGGGACGGACCGGGAGGGACCGGGAAGTGCACCGACCCGCGTCGTCCCGAGAACCCGCGCACTGTCATGAGGAGAACTGGCACCCGTATGCAAGACACACAAGGGGCACGAGTCACGTCGGCGAGCGGCACCCGGTATCACCTGGGAGCGGCGCTGCTGGAGTCGCTCGCACGGGAGATGACCGCACTCGCCGAGGAGACGTCCGTACTGTTGAGGACGCCTGCGGAAGGCCTCACCCCGGACGCGGATATTTTTGCCCGGATTGCTCGCAGGAACGTTCCACGCTGGCACTTCGCCATGCTCAACGACACCGCCCGCAACGAGGCTCTGACGACTGCGCTGGAGCGGGGCATCCCGCCCGGCGCGCGGGTCCTCGACATCGGCTCGGGCAGTGGGCTGCTCGCCATCGCCGCGGCGCGAGCGGGCGCCGGCCGGGTGTTCACCTGTGAGATGAACCCCCTGCTGGCGGAGGTCGCCCGCAACATCGTGGACGCCCACGGGCTGTCCGGCGTGATCACCGTGATCGGCAGGGCCTCCACCGAACTCGACGCCGAACGCGACCTGGGCGGACCCGTGGATGTCCTCGTGTCCGAGATCGTCGACTGTGGCCTGATCGGTGAGGGGCTGCTGCCCTCGGTGCGGCACGCACGCGCGCACCTGCTCACCCCGGGTGGCGTCATGCTGCCGTCGGTGGGCCGGCTGCGCGGCCAACTGGCCAGCAGCGATGCGGTACTTCGACTCAACCAGGTCACCGCGGCCAGTGGCATCGACGTCTCGCTCATGAACATGCTGGCCACCCGTGGCCACTTCCCGGTCCGGCTCAACACCTGGCCGCACCAAGTGCTGTCCGAGCCCGCCCCGCTCGCCACGTTCGACCTGGCTCGCGACGCCCTGCTGCCGGGGCAGAGCGCGCTGTCGCTCCCCGCCACCGCCGACGGGGAGGCCCAGGCGCTCGTGGTCTGGTTCGAGCTGGACATGGGTCACGGCATCGTCCTGTCCAACCCGCCGGACCACCCAGGGTCGCACTGGATGCAGGGCTGGATCCCGCTGGACAAGCCCGTGCCGACCAAGGCGGGCGAGCCCGTGTCGCTGCGGCTGTCCTGGAGCGACTTCACCCTGCGCGTACGGGCCTGATCTTCACCCCGCGCGTACGGGTCTGACCGTACCGGCGTCGCAAGGGCGCCGCAGCACATCCCATCCGCCGGCGAAGCACTCTGCGAAGCAAGAGGCCATTGATGAGTCACGTCCCCACCCACGTCCCGTTCGAACTCAGCGGGGCAGAACTGCGCGACGCGGTGGTCCAGTACGCCACCGCCCCGATCTACCACGACAACCTGGACTGGCTGAACCACGACAACCCCTACCGCCGCCAGCTCAGGCCCCAGGTCCTGCCGCACCTCGACTTCGACAGGACACCCGCACGCGACAACGTCCTCAACTACGCGAGCCTCGCCGCGCAGCGTGTTCTGACCAGCATCTACGAGGCCGATCTGGTGTTCTTCCCTAAGTCCGGACTGCAGGGCAAGGAGGAGGACTTCAAGGCCTTCTACAGTCCCGCCAACCGGGCTCTCGGCGAGCGGATCCGGCCGGCCCTGGAGCGCTACGCCTTCGGGTTCCTGGATGACGAGGTGGAGACCTCGGGCACCTGGACCGCCGAGAGTCTCGACGCCTACCTCGACTCCCTGGACGCCGGCGCCCCGGCACAGGCGTCGCCTGCCGAGCAGGCCATCCGCGGCTCCGTCGACCAGGAGCGGGCGGCCCGCATGTGGCTGGTCCAGTTCATCCCGGACTTCCTCTCCGAGGCGTCGCCGATGATGCGGAACGTACTCGGCTACTACGGACCCGCCCAGTCCGAGTGGTTCAAGGTCGTCATAGACGAGTACGGGTACGGCGTCCACGCGACCAAGCACAGCACCCTGTTCGAGAAGACCCTGGAGTCGGTCGGGCTGGAATCCGAGCTCCACCGGTACTGGCAGTACTACCTCAACAGCAGCCTGCTGATGAACAATTACTTCCACTACCTGGGCAAGAACCACGAGCTGTTCTTCCGCTACCTGGGCGCGCTCTATTACACCGAGACCTCGCTGGTCGACTTCTGCCGCCGGGCCGACCGGCTGCTGAAGGACGTCTTCGGGGAGACGGTGGAGACGACCTACTTCACCGAGCACGTCCACATCGACCAGCACCACGGCCGGATGGCCCGGGAGAAGATCATCAAGCCGCTGGTGGAGGCCCACGGTGAGGGAATCATCCCGGAGATCGTGCGCGGCATCGAGGAGTACCGGGTGCTCCTGGACGTCGCCGACTTCGACTTCGGTGAGCAGATCGCCTGGATGGACGCCCAGCCGGAGCTGAAGAAGCTGCACGGTCCCGTCCACACGGCCGTCCTGGAAGGCCGCGTACAGGCGCCGGTGGCCCATCTCGTCGAACCCTTCAACGAGCTCTCCAACACGCACTGCCACGAGGGCGACGAACTCTGCCACATCGTCTCCGGCACCATGCGCTTCGAAAGCGGCCTGGGCTCCTCGCTGATCCTGGAGGCCGGCGAGGGCGTGGTCATCAAGCGAAACCGCCTGCACGGCGCGGACATTCTGTCCGAGGAGTGCGTCTACGAAATCCACTCCGTAGGGGACTACCGGAAGTGCCTGTCGTGACGTTCGCCGCCGAGGGGCGGGACAACTGTGTGGTCGTGGCCGGGGCACCGTACGTCTACGCCACGGCCCGGGGCCAGGGGTTCGTGATGCGGGCCGACTGCTCGCACCGCGGCGGCCCGCTGCACCTGGCCGACCTGGCCGGGGACGGCCTCCTGCTCGTGTGTCCCTGGCACGAGCGCAAGACGTCATTGACCCGGCTGCGCGCACAGATCCCGGCGGTGCGCACCGGCAACCGGGTCACCGCGGTCCTGCCCGACCGGCCGCGGGCCGGTGGCCGGCCCGCGCCGCGGGCGGCCTGCCCAGGTGCGGTCCGCTCCGGTGCGGTCCGGGAGCACCGGCCGATGTCGCCCGGGCTTTCCGGTCGGCCGGGGCCCCGTGCGACGGCCTGAGACCTGCCGGTGTTCGACAGAAGTCCGGTGCGCGGCCCGCTCCTTGGGCCGCGCACGACCACACGCGAGGAGAGCGGATTATGGGCACGGACGATGAAAAGCCGCTGCTGCTGCTGATAGGCAGCAGCGCCAGGTGCAGCCGGGAGTTCATCCTCAGGGCGGTCAGCGGCCGCTACGCGCTCTGGCTGCTGCAACCGGCCGCGGTGACCTGGGAGGAGCCCTACGTCGTCGGCGGCACGCAGGTGGACAACACCGACCCCGGACTCCTCGTCGAGGCCGCGCGTCAGGTGGCCGCCGAGCGCGAGGTGACCGGTGTGTTCTGCTACGACGAGGGCCTGGTCACCCCGGCCGCCCACGCCGCGCGGGCACTCGGCCTGCCGGGCAACGCACCCGAGACGGTCATCGCGTGCCGCGACAAGCACGCCACCCGGATCGCCCTGGAGCGGGCCTCGGTCGCCCAGCCCGCCTCGATCGGCGTGTGCTCCCTCGACGAGGCGCACGAGGCGGCGCGGAAGCTGGGCTTCCCGGTCGTGCTCAAGCCCCGTGGTCTGGCCGGGGGGATGGGCGTGTGCCGGGTCGACGGCTCCGAGGACGTGGCGAGCGCCTATCTGGCGGCGTCCGGCGCGTCCTACCCGGGTGTGCCCGTCTTCGAGGCCTCCGTACTCGTCGAGGAGTACGTCGAGGGCCCCGAAATCAGCGTCGACGCCGTGTTCTTCGAGGGCGAGGGCACACCGCTCGCGGTGGCCCGCAAGCACCTGGGACTCGCGCCCTTCTTCGAGGAGACCGGCCACGACGTCGACGCGGCCGACCCGCTGCTGACCGACCCCGGCCTGCTGGAGGCACTGCGCGCCAGCCACGCCGCGCTCGGATTCCACACCGGCGTCAGTCACACCGAGTTCCGGCTCACCGCCAACGGCCCCCGGCTCATGGAGGTCAATGCCCGCCTCGGCGGCGACATGATCCCCTACCTCTGCGAGCTCGCCACCGGCGTCGACGTGGCCCTGGCCGCGGCCGATGTCGCGGCGGGGCGCCGGCCCCGGACCGAGCAGACCCGCCGCCGGGCCGCGTCGATCGTCTTTCTGTACCCCGAGCGGGACGTCGAGATCGAGACGGTGGCCGTGCACGAGCACCGTTTCACCCCCGAGATCCACAGCGCCGACGCCATGGCCGGCCCGGGCGCCGTGCTGCGGCTGCCGCCACGCGGCTACATCTCCCGCTACGCCCGCGTCATCGCGCTCGCCGACACCGTCGAGCAGGCGCGGACGGCGCTCGACCGGGCGACGTACATCGTCGAGCTCACGCACCGACCGGCCGAGGAGCCCGCCCGATGACCGAGCAGAAGTCCGCCGCTCCCGGCGGCGGACCGCACCCCTCCGTCATGCAGGCCCTGCGTGGCATCCCGGGCCCCATCTGGCTCGTACTCGTCGGCATGCTGGTCAACCGGCTCGGCAACTTCCTTCAGATCTTCCTGATCCTCTACCTCACCGCCAAGGGCTTCTCGGCCACCGAAGCGGGCCTGGCGCTCGGCGCCTATGGCGCGGGCTCCGTGGTCGGCGTCCTGGTGGGCGGCTCGGCCTCCGACCGCATCGGATACGCCTGGACCATCGCCGGCTCCATGGCGCTCGCCGGGCTCGGCACGCTGCTCCTGCCCCATTTCGACATCCTGCCCCCGATCATCGCGGTGTCCGCACTCATCGGGCTCCTCGCCCAGATGTACCGCCCGGCCTCCGCGGCCCTCCTGGTGGAACGCACTCCCGAGGACCACCACGTCATGGTGTTCGCCGTCTACCGCATGGCGTTCAATCTCGGCACCACGGTCGGTCCACTGCTCGGCGCCCTCCTGATCAGCCACTCCTACCAGGTCATCTTCTACCTGGAGGCCGGGGCGCAACTGGTGTTCGCCGTCTTCGCGCTGACCCTCGCGCGCTCCGGGTCCCTCGCGCGCTCCGGCGGCGTCTCCGCGCGGCCGTCGGCCGACGGCCGCACACCGGGAGAGTCCCGCTCGTACACAGCCGTGCTGCGGGACACCCGCTATGTGCTGTTCCTGCTCGCGCTGTTCCTCAACGCCGTCGTCTACATCCAGCACACCTCGGCGCTGCCGCTCCAGATCAAGGCCGACGGCCACTCAGTGGGGTTCTACTCCGCGCTCCTGTCGCTGAACGCCGTCATGGTCATCTGTCTGGAACTGCTGTTCACGAAGTACGTGCAGAAGCTGCCGGGACGGATCGCCGTGGCCCTGGGCGTCGGTCTCGTCGGCGTCGGCATGAATCTGTACGTGGCCGGGCCCAGCATGGCCATGTACGTGGTGGCCACGATCGTGTGGACGTCGGGCGAGATGATCGGCACCCCGACGGCTTCCGCCTGGCCGGGCCGGGTCGCCCCCGGGCATCTGCGGGGCCGCTACATCGCCGCCGCCGCGTTCCCGATGCAGATCGGCTACGCGATCGGCCCCGTGCTCGGCGTCGCCGTATGGCAGGCGTCGTCGGCGGCGGTCTGGTGGCTGTCCGGGATCCTCACCGTCGGGGCCGTCGCCGCCGCCTGGGTCGGCATGCGCGACCCGCGTGCCGGTGAGCCCGCCGAGCAGTCCCCCGAGGCCACCGAACCGGTGGGCGGCGCTCCGGCCACCGAGCACACCCCCTGACCCGCACCCCTGTCCCTCTGATCCGGGCCACCCGGCCCGGCACCCGTCCTCGGAAGCGAGCGTGTCACGCCATGGCGTACGCAGAAGGCATCGAAAAGTTCGTGGAAACGGTCAACGGCGCTCTGCCGCCCGACTTCTACACCTATCCCGTCGCACAGCAGCGCGCCCTGTACGACGGTCTGACCGAGGTGCTGCCCCTCCCCGTCCCCGACGGCGTGACGCACCGGGACGCGACCGTCACGCACGAGGGACGCACTGCCCGCGTCCGCATCTACGAACCGGCCCGGCGCACCGGCCACGCGGTGCTCTTCTACCTCCGCGGCGGCGGCTTCGTCATCGGCTCGCTCCACAGCCACCACAGCCTGGTCGCCGAACTCGCCGACCGCACCGGCCTGGTGAGTGTCGCTCTCGACTTCGCCATGGCGCCGGAGAACCCGTTCCCCGGCCCCCTGGAGGACTGCTACGCGGGCCTGTGCGGCACCCTCGCCGACCTGCCCGCGCTCGGCCTCGACGACCTCGACCCACAGGGCGCGGTGCTCTGCGGCGAGAGCTCCGGCGCCAACATGGCGGTGGTCCTGTCGATGATGGCGCGCGACCGCGGCGGACCCCGGCTGCGCGCCCAGGCCGTGATCAGCCCCGTCCTGGACTTCACCCGCTGGCGCCACGGCGGCGAGGACGCGCCCTTGCTGTCGGGCGGTGAGATGGAGTTCTACACGGCCTGCTACTGCCCCGAGCCCGGGCAGGCGGCCGACCCCCGGGTCTCGCCGTTGCTCGGTGCCTCGTTCGCATCGCTGCCCCCGGCCTACGTCGTCGGCTGCGAGCGGGATTCGCTGTGCGAGGACGCCGAGAAGTACACCGCCCTGCTGCGGGAGTGCGGCACGACGGTGACGTACGTACGGGAGGACGGCATGGTGCACGCCCCGGTGCGTGCCCGGCGGGTCAGCGAGCCCGCGGCGGATCTCTTCGCCCGCTACTGCGCCGCCGTCGCCGCGCTGGCCCGCGGGGAGGTGCCCCATGACGGGCGCTGAGCCGGGCCGGGGTCCCTGCGTCATCGTCGACCCCTACTCGTCGGGCGCCCTGTTCGCACCGGCCCTGCGCGCCGAGGGCGTCCCCGTGGTGGCACTCGTCACCGGCCCGAGCCCGCTGGAGGCGTACGCCTCCTCGTATCGCCCGGCGGACTTCCCCGACGTCATCGTCCACGAAGGCGACCTGGACAAGACCGTCCGCAGGGTGCGCGAACTGGACCCGCGCTGTGTCATCGCGGGCTGCGAGTCCGGTGTGGAGCTGGCCGAGCAGATCGCCCCCCGGGTGGTGCCCGCGCGCTGCAACGTGCCCGAACTGGCCGGGGCGCGCCGGGACAAGAGCCTGATGGCCGCGGCCGTGCGGGCCGCCGGGCTTCCGGTGATCCCGCAGATCTGCACCGGCGACGTCGAGGAGGCGGCGGACTGGCTGGACCGTGCGGGCCTGACCGGGTCCGACCTCGTGATCAAGCCGCCCAAGAGCGCCAGCACCGACGGCGTCATCAAGGTGCCAGGCGGGTCGGGGTGGCGCGAGGTGTTCACCGGACAGCTCGGCCGGGTCAACCAGTTCGGTGAACGGGACGAGCGGCTTCTGGTGCAGAAGTACGTCACCGGCACGGAGTACGTCGTGGACACCTTCAGCCACGACGGCACGCACTCCCTCGTCGACGTCTGCGCCTACGGCAAGACCCACAACGGCCCTCACATGGCCGTGTACGGCACCATGCGCTGGCTTCCCCCGGACGATCCCGCCGTCACCGCGCTGGCCGGCTACGTGCGCGGCGTCCTCGACGCGGTCGGGATGCGCTTCGGCTCCGCGCACGTGGAGGTGATGGACACCACGGACGGGCCGGTCCTCATCGAACTGGGCGCCCGGCCCCATGGCGGCGGGCAGCCGCAGTTCAACCGCAACGCCACCGGCGACAGCCAGATCGACCGTACGGTGCGCCGGCTCACCGGCGGCGAACTGCCGCGGAGCTATCAGCTGTTGACCCACCAGACGTGCGTCTTCCACATCGCCCCGCGCTCGGGGACCGTGCGCGGCACAGGCGTCCTGGACGCGATCCCCCGGCTGGCGAGCCACCACTTCTCGGTGCAGGCCCTGTCCGACGGCGATCACGTCCCGGTCACCAGGGACCTGGTCGACAGCCTCAACTTCGGCTTCGCCATCCTCGCCCACCCCGACGCAGCGCAGATCGAACGGGACTACCGCACAATCCGCGCCCTGGAGCAGCAGCTCGTCATCGGAATCGGAGAACGGTGAGCAACGCCCTGGCGTTCCTGGCCAGTTCCCTGCTGGTGATCGTCGCGCCGGGTCCCGATCTGGCACTGATCACCCGGCTCGTGCTGGACGGCTCGCCCCGTGCGGCCGCTCCGGCCGCGTTGGGCATGATCACGGCGGGGGCCCTCCAGGTGACGCTGGGGGCGCTGGGGCTTGCCGCACTGCTCGCCGCCCGTCCGGACCTGTTTGCCGCGTTCCGCCTGGCGGGGGCCGCTGTGCTGCTGGTGTGGGCGGGTCTGGCGCTGCGTGCGGCGCTGGGGCCGGCGCAGGGGCCGGCGCAGGGGCTGGTGGACCGCGCCGGTCTCCTCCCCGGGCAGTCCCCCGCCGGTCGGCCGGGGGGCGCGGCGGCGAGTAGGTGGGGCTGGTGGCGGAGGTTCGGGCTCGGGCTGCTGTGCACGGGCTCGAACCCCAAGGTCGGCATCTTCCTGATGGCGTTCCTGCCCCAGTTCGTAACGTCGGGCATGGACCCGGCCACCGGCCTCGCCCTGTTGGCGTGTTGCTATCTCGCTCTGGGGCTGGCGTGGCTGCTGGTGTGGATGAAGCTCGTCCACCGGCTGTCCGGGCGTCTGGACTCGCCTTCGGCGCGGCGGGTCATCAGCGGGCTCACCGCGGCGGTGTTCGCGATGTTCGCGCTGCGTCTGGCGCTCGGTGGCTGACTGCGGCCGGCGGCGGGCAAGTCATGGCCTACTGCCGTGCAGGGCGGGCCGGGTACTGGGACTCGGGCAGCGGGTCCGTGGTGGTCAGTGCGTTTTCCGGCCAGGCAAGGCGCTGTTGCAGCACCTGCAGCTGGGCGTGGCGCATCTCGGGTCCGGGCCGCAGGCCCAGTTCGGTGTCCAGGCGTCGGGTGACAGTGGAGAAGACCCGCAGCGCCTCGGCCTGCTCGCCACAGCTGGCCAGGGCCAGCACGAGCCGGGCCTGCACGCCCTCGTGCAGGGGCTCGTCCTCGGCGGCGGCCCGCAGCGCGGACACCACCGGCCCGGGCTGTCCGAACTTCCACGCGAGGTCCGCGTACAGGAGAAGGTTCTCGATGCGGCGCCGGTTCGCGGCGATGGCCGCCGGATGCTCGGCCAGCAGCGGCTCCGCCGACAGGACCGGGCCTCGCCAGCCCTGCTGCGCCCGCGCCGCGAACTCGAACGCGGTCCGCTCCTCGCCGCGCGCGTGGGCCTGCCGCGCCTGGTCCGCCAGGTCTCCGAAGCGGGTCACATCAACTTGGTCGCGCCCCACCGACAGGACGTAACCGGTCGGCGTCCGAACCAGGTACGAGGAGTCGCCGGAGCCTGCGCCGGAACTCGCGGACCTGAAGAAGGTGCGCGCCTGGCTCACATAGGTGTGGATCAGGTTCCGATAGGAACGTGGCCGTTCCTCCTGCCACAGGGCGCCGGCGATCTCGTCGAGCCCGGCCGGATGAGGGTGGCACAGCACCAGCAGCGCCAGCAGCCGCCGCAGTTTGAGGGCCCGCATCTCCCGCTCGACCCCGTCCAGCTCGATGCTCAGTCTGCCGAAGACACCGATGCGCAGGCTGGTCTCGTCGTCCGGGGCCGGTGCTCGCCGCGCGGCGAGCGGACACCGGATCTCCTCGACGTCGAGCCCGAGGACCACCGCCAGTCGGCCCAGCGTGCGTCGCTGCGGCCGGCGTACGTGTCCACGCTCGATGTCGCGCAGAGCCCGCACGCTGATCCCCGCGGCCGCAGCCAGTCGGCTCTGCGTCAGCCCGGTACGCCGCCGGTGAGCGCGCACGTGTACGTCGAGGGGGTGCCGTGCTGTGTGCATAGTGGTGTCCTTCTTGCGGTGGCCGGACGGTGCTTTGCCGGTTGGACGCGCTGCCCGCGCTGTCAGAGGCGGGGGTAGCACGTACGGATCTGGTCCAGGGCCCAGCGCATGCGGGCCACGGAGGTCTCCGGATAGTCGCCGTAGGCAACGGCCAGGACGACAGCACAGCCACGGGTGCCGCCGTGGGCGCGAATCGCCCGTCGAACAGCGACCCCGGCCTCCGGCCGCGTCAAGGTGGAACCAGTGGGCAGGTCGCTGCTGAACAGGGCCTCGGCCCTGGCAGCCGTCAGGGGATCGGTGGGGCCGGTCATGGTGTGTCTCGCTGCCTGTCGTGTGAGAACGCCTGGCGGACCGGTGAATGGCTGGGCCCGGCAAGCGAGGGATCGGTCGCAGGACTCACTGTGCGTTCCCGGGTTGCAGGACTGACTGCAGCGGCCACTGCATGCACGCTTCGCCGCGGCCCGCCTCGACGGAACAGGCGGGCTCAAGGCATACGAACGCAGCGCGCGCACCTCCATGTGGAGCAACGTCGGCCGGGGAACGGGGATCGCCCTCGCCGTCGTGGTCGCGCCGCGATGGCTCCCGGCAGGGCCCGGTGAGGCCGAGGTGGATCAGGGTTCAGCCGGCGGCGCGGCCCCTGTGGACCGGTGAGGCGGCGAGCTGCTGGCGGTAGGCGGCCAGACGTGAGGTGCGCCCGATGGTCAGGGCTCCGATCAGGCGGCCCTTCCGGTGGTAGGCCACTTCGAGTCTGCGGGCCGGGAAGTCGGTCTCGGGGACGTGGATCTCGTCTGCGAGATGGGGCAGACCGACGGATCGGATGCGGGTCGCGTGCAGGTCCGACCAGAAGGACGGGATGCCGGTCCAGGGGGGTGGGCTGTGCGGGTGGAGCAGGGTGCGCGCGGCGGCCTCGCCCTGTTCGGTGGCGTTGGTCCAGTGCCCGAGGGCCAGCGGAGTTCCGTCGGCGAGTGGCTGCGGAACCCGCGCGACGTCTCCTGCGGCCACCACGCCCGGCACGACGGAGCCGTCGGGCCGCAGGGCCCGGAGGTGGGCGTCGCAGTGCACTCCGCCTGTGTGGGCGATGCCGGAGCCGGTCAGCCAGCCGGTCGCGGGGACCGCGCCGAGGGCCAGCACGGCGACATCAGCAGGGAGTTCCTCCCCGGACGAGGTGCGCACGGCGGTGAGGTGTCCGCGCTGGTCGCTGAGGAACGCGGTGACAGTGGTGTGCGTACGGAGGTCGATTCCGGCGGCCCGGTGCAGAGCACCCACGAAACCGCCGGCGAGGGGGCCGACCGCGCGTTGCAGGGGGTGCGCTGCTGCTTCGAGGAGGGTGACGTGGAGGCCTCGGGCCCGGGCGGCCGCTGCGATCTCGCCGCCCAGGAATCCGGCGCCGACGACCACTGCGTGCCGTCCGGGGGCAAGTTGGGCCCGGAGGGCGTGTGCGTCGCTTTCGGAGCGGAGGGTGAGGACGCCCTCGGGAACCGGGCCGGGCCAGGGACGGGCTGCCGCGCCGGTGGCGATGAGCAGGCCCTCGTAAGGCACCGTGGTTCCGTCCCTGAGGACGACGTTCCGCCGGCTGGTGTCGAGTTGCATGGCGGCCGTGCCGAGCCGCCATTGGATGTCGAGATCGTCGGCCAGCGGGAGGGCAGTGCCGAGGGGGCCGCTCACGGTGGTCAGCGTCTGCTTGGAGAGGGGCGGGCGGTCGTAGGGCAGGCGCGGTTCGTCGCCGATCAGTGTCAGGGCGCCGGTGAAACCGCCTGTGCGCAGAGCGGCCGCCGCGCGCAGTCCGGCGAGGGAGGCACCGACGACCACGATGGGTCCGGTGCTGGTCACTGTGGAGCCGGGGTGTCGGCGAGGAGGGTGATGGCGCGCACCGGGCAGGCGGAGGCGGCCTTTTCCACGGCGTCGCGCAGGTCCTCGGCCGGGGAAACGTCGTGGAGGAGGTAGTCCTCGTCGTCGAACGAGAACACCTGAGGGGCCGCGAAGACGCATTGTCCGTGGCTTTCGCAGAGGTTCATGTCCACGGTGATCTGCATGGGGTGTCCTTCTTCGGCGGTGGCTGTCAGCGGGGCGGGGTGGGGCTGGGCCTCAGCGGGTGGGCGGGTTGAAGCGGGAGTAGGTGGGGGCGCTCCAGCGGAGCGGGGAGGCGTGGCTGATTTCCCGTACGGCTTCGACGGTGAACTCCACCAGGCGTTGCGCTCCGGGGATGGGGGCGCTTGCCCGGGTGTCCCAGTCGGTCCTGGCGGTGCCGGAGAGGTGGAGCAGCGAGCCGGTTTCCCAGTTCGGGAAGACGAGTCCGGCGGCGGGGTTGACGGCGAGGTTGCCCAGGGTGAGGAACATGGAGTTGCCGGTGTAGTCGGGCCAGCGCAGCAAGGTGGGCGACAGGACCTCGACGAACCCGGGGTTGCCGCCGCGGTGGGAGGCGTCGGCGTCGCCCTGGAGGGAGGCGGTGGCGATGAAGAAGGTGTCTGCGGTGGTGACGGTCTGCTGCTGGGCAGGGGTGAGGGCGGTGCCGTCCGTCGCGGTGCGGGTGTGTGGGGCGCTCCGGAGCGCGGGCGCCTGCCGGCTGCGCTTCTGGAGGTACTTGGGGCAGTTCGCGACGACTTGGTCCAACTCGACGCGCAGGCCGGCGCCTTGCCGGAGGGCGCGGCCGTTCATGCGCATGCGGCGACGAGTGGCGGGTTCGATGGCGATCATGCCGGTCCGGACAGGGACGGCGCTCGATGCGGGGCCGGTCAGTGCGTCGGCGAGGGGGTCCTCGGGAAAGGGCAGTGCGTCCAGTGTCAGGACCTGTGGCTGGGGTGCCCGCAGGAAGCCGGGGGCGCCGGTGAGCTGGGTGGCCCAGAGGCGGCCGGTCAGGTCGGCCGCGCCGAGGATGACGAAGGGCTGTTCGGCGAGGAACGCCGCGGCGACGTCGGGGACGGTGTTCCCGAGGGCGCCGCGGGAGAACTCGGCAGGTTCACGCAGGCCGGCCCGGTTCTGCACCGCGACCTCGCCCCGGTGGTAGGTGGTCACGGTCGTCCTCTGCTGTTTCTGTGCGGGGGTGTGGGGGCTCAGGCGGCGGCGCTCTGTGGGGAGGCCGCCCGGCGGTTTAGAAGAAACCGCAGGTGGGTGCCCCGGGGGTGGGGGCGTCGGCCGGGTCCGCGCCGGTGGGGGCGTAGATCTCCAGGCGGATGCCGTCCGGGTCGGTGAAGAAGATGCCGCCGGAGGCCCCGCTCTCGCCGTGCGGGACGACTCCGTCGTAGGTGAACTCGGCGTTCAGGCCGCGCAGCACGTCGGCGGTCGCGTTGACCTCCTCGATCGTGCCGACCTGGAAGGAGAGGTGGTGCAGGCCCGGGGATTCGGTGCGGAAGCTTCCCTCGCTCTGCTGCCAGAGGGTGACGAGCAGCTGGCTGTCGCGGCCGAGGAAGGCCCAGCGCCGGCCGTCCTCCTTGCCTTCCGCCAGTACCTCGAAGTCGAAGACCTCGCGGTAGAAGGCGAGCGAGCGGTCCAGGTCGGTCACGTTGAGGCCGACGTGTCCGGTCGTCAGGGTCTGAGCCTTGCTCATGGTCATCTCACGTCTCGATAGGGGATTACGGACCACCCGTAACCATTGATGAGGACTTTAGTGGTTAGAACTCGTGAGGGTCAACCAGTGTTCACCGATTGACCGGTTAGTGTGGTTGGGCTGCCCCTCGCACAGGAAGAAGGACCCCTCGTGCCACGCCCCCCCGACCCCCGGCCCGACCCCCGGCCGCTCACCGGCGAGCCGCTCTCCATCGACCTGCTCAACACCCGCTGGATCGACGCCGAGGGCCCGCACGATCTCCTCGACCTCCCCGACGGACTGACCATCTGGCTGGCCGGCGACCCACAGCGCATCGCGTTCGCGGGCAGTGCCGTCACGGCGGACGCACGGACGCGGGACCAACTGCTCCAGGCGCGGGCCGCTCTCGACACGCTGGCCGCCTCCCCCCGCCCGCCTTTCGAGGAAGCCGCCCGAGGCCCGCTCTCGGCGGTGCTGGCACACGGCCGGGTCCGCCACCTGCTGGGAGAGGAAGGGCCCCGGAGCGTGGTGGAGGTGGACCACCCCTCCTGGCTTCCGGCCTGGTCGGCAGCCGAGAACTACCTGCACCTGCTGGGCGAGCGCCCGGACCGTATCCGTCCGTGCGCGAATCCGCAGTGCGTCCTGCACTTCTACGACGTGTCCAAGAACGGCACCCGCCGCTGGTGCTCGATGTCGGGCTGCGGAAACCGTGCGAAGGCCTCACGGCACTACGCCCGGCACGGCCAGAACTGACCCCGGCCCGGCCGAGGGCGGGTGGGCACCGTAGTCACCAGCCAGGCACCGGCCGGGGCACCGTTGACCGGAATCCTCCTCGCCACCCTCGCGGGGACCGCCGCCCTGCCCGCCCTGCCCTCCCTGGTCGGCCTCGGCGCATTGCTGCACCGGCCCCTCCTCATCCCCCCGTTGGCAGCCGTCGGGCTCCTGTCGTCGCGGCAGCAGGCAGCTCCCTGTGGGCCGCAGCGGTCGCGGGCGGCCTCGCCATCGACGCGATCAACCTCGACTCCGACAACCGGGTCTCGCTCCTGCTCATGGGCCACCCGATCAGGACCCGGCTGAAAATCATCGGCCGCGCCCGCACAGCCGAAGCGCCAGCCCGGTCACACCTGACCCGCTCAAAGAGGCTCGGCCCGCGACTTGGGTCAGAAGTGCGTGGCGATCCGGAAGACGCGGCGGAGCTGCGCCATGTCGTGCCGATCGCGCTCCGACGGTTCATATCCCTGGTGGAAGTAGACCTGCTGCTCGGCGGACAAGCACGGGACGGGCGTCCCCTGGACGGTTCCCGTCACGAAGCACGCGGAGGGATAGACGAAGGGACGCTGCGGGTCGGGTGACGTCTGCACCGCTGAGCCGTCGTCGGAGAAGACCAGCGGGTGAAGATCAATCTCTCGCCCGTCCGGGGCCGTCACGACGCATCGGATGGGCCGCCGGTCCAGACTCTCCACGAAACCTTCCGCAGAGAGGGCCGCCAGCGCGGCGGCTTCCTGGTCCTGCCGGTGCATCAGGTCCAGGTCGCGATGGTCCCGGGTCTGCTCACCGAGCAGAGCATCGATCCCCCAGCCTCCACCGACCCAGACCTCCACCTCCGCCCGCCGCAACAGGGCCAGGACGGACAACACGTCATCAGCATTCATCACCCGAGGCAGGCTAGAAGTGCCCGCCTCGGGCAGCGAACGATTTCTCCGGGGCCCGGCAGTTCTCCGGGGCCCGGCAGAACAGGCTCCCGCCGAACCTGCGCCGGTCAGGCGGTGGCGAGCATCCCGGTGCGGAGCCGGCCCAGAATGCGGGTGAGGAGGCGGGAGACCTGCATCTGCGAGATGCCCAGTTCCCGGCCGATCTCGGTTTGGGTGAGTTCCTGACCGAACCGCATCGACAGGATGCGCCGGTCACGGTCGGAGAGCTCCGCCAGGAGCGGGGCCAGGGTGTGGAGGTCCTCGAAGAGCTCCATGTCGGGATCGACGTCGCCCATCAGGTCGCCGTAGGACGCCGCCTTGCCCGTCTGCCCGTCCCCGGTGTCCGTGGGGAGGTCGAGGGAGCCGGCGGTGTAGCCGTTCGACGCGACAAGGCCGTCGACGATCTCCTTCTCCGGCAGGTCCAGCAGCTGGGCGAGTTCGGCGACGGTCGCCTCACGGTCCAGGACCGTGGCGAGCTGTTCCTTGGCCTTCGCGAGCTCGGTGCGCAGTTCCTGGAGACGGCGCGGGACGTGCACGGCCCAGGTGGTGTCGCGGAAGAACCTCTTGATCTCGCCGGTGATGTAGGGGATCGCGAAGGAGGTGAACTCCACTTCGCGGCTCAGGTCGAACCGGTCGATCGCCTTGATCAGCCCGATCGTGCCGACCTGGATGATGTCCTCCATGTCGCCGGAGCCGCGGTTGCGGAAGCGGCGGGCGGCGAACTTCACCAGGGACAGGTTCATCTCGATGAGGGTGTTCCTGGCGTAGGCGTACTCGTGCGTGCCCTCCTCCAGGACGTTCAGCCGGTCCAGGAACAGGCGGGTCAGATCGCGGGCGTTGCTCGGCGCGACCGCCGCTGGGTTCTCGATCTGCGGCAACACCGCCTGCCCGGTGGACTGTTCCGTCGCTATGTCCTGCACTGCTGTCGCCATCATCCCCACCTCTGCTGTGAGCGTCTCCGCCCGTACTGTCCGGCCTGCTGGCGCGCCTGCCCTCGAACACCAGTCGCATGCATCAGGGAATACGGGGAATTCGGGGCACCCCCTGGAGCCGGTGGTCAGCTGACGGTGATCCGCAGGCCGTACGAAGCGCCGGAGCTGATGGCGGTGGCCTGATCCAGGAGGGGGTGTCCGGTTCGTGGGTGTCCGGTTCATGGCTGCGGCTCCTGATGTTGCGCTGGTCCGGTGTCTGGTCCTGTGTGCTGAGTGGGGGCGGGGGCTCGTAACGCGGCGGGTTTCCTCTCCGGGTTCGCGCCGCCAGGGTGCCGGCGGTGTGCGGCCGCGCGCTCGCGCGGGGAGCGGGTGCGATCCGGCACCGCGAGAGAAGCCGGCATCAGCGCGGTGGGGCCGAAGCGGGCGCGAAGGCGGTCGGCGACCGTTTCCACCGTGCGGGCCCGGTCGTCGACGGGATCGAACGTCAGCTGGTGGGAGGCGGCCGCGGCGGGGGCGAGTCTTTCTGCGCGGAGGGTGAGTGCGCGCACGCGGGCCCGCTGCAGGCCGAGTTGGGTGTGCAGGTCGTAGGCGGCCGCGGCCAGAGCTTTGCTGTGCTGGGTGGGCTCGGTGAGGGTGCGGGTACGGCTGGTGGTGGAGCGGTCCGCGTACCGGACCGTCACCGTCAGGGTGCCGGTGATCTGGTGGGAGGTGCGCAGGCGCAGTCCGAGTTCTTCGGCGAGTGCCAGCAGGGCCCGCTGCTGGGCGGCGGGTTCGAGTTCGTCGCGGGGGAAGTCGTGCCGGGCGCTGAGGGATTTGGCGAGTTCGCCGGGCTCGACCGGCCGCTGGTCCACACCGTGGGCCCGCTCGTGCAGGTGGCGGCCGGCGGCGGTGCCCAGGAGACGCTGGAGGGTGAGGAGCGGGGTGTCGGCGAGGGCGCCGATGTGGTGGAGTCCGTGCGTGGTGAGGGTGCGGGCCGTCTTGGGGCCGATGCCGGGGAGAGCGGCGGTGCGGCGTGGGCGCAGGAACCGGGCGATGGCGTCGGGGGTGGCGGGGACGTGCGTGAGTTCGCCGGGTTCGGTGGCGTCGGCGGCCATCGAGGCGAGCATCCGGTTGGGGCCGAGGCCGATGCTGGTCTCGATGCCGTGCAGGGCCATCACCCGTATCTGCAGCAGGCGGGCCAGTGTCTCGCCGTCGCAGTCGAACAGGCGCAGCGATCCGGAGATGTCGAGGTCCGCGGCCAGTGGGGGCAGCGGCTGGACGAGCGGGGTGAGCGTGCTGAGCAGCTCGATGAGTTCCTCGTACAGGTCGGGGTCCTCGTGGGGGAGGTGGAAGTGGACGCGCAGGATGTGCCGTTCGCGCACGGCGGCACCGGTCGCGGCGGGGGTGGTGGTGGGGGTGGTCATCCTGCGCTCCCGGGGCTGCGGTGTCCGTAGGCGGTGAGGTCGGCGGAGCGGGTGCCCGCGGGCTGGAGGTCGGCCCAGGGGTGGAGGCGGGTGGCGCCGTGGGGCAGGGTGCGATGCGGCTGGGCGGGGGTGGGACTGGTGGTACGTCGTCCCAGCAGCTGGAGCACGGCTTCGGGCCCGTGGTCGCGGCGGGCTTCGGCGAGCGCGTCCAGGTCCCAGACCATCGAGCCCACCACCGTGCGGCGCGGCCCGCGCTCCTCCACGGTGCCGCGTACGAGGAGCAGCCCGGAGTGGAAGACGGTGTGGGCGCACGCCTCGTGGGAGTCCTCGAAGAACGCGATGTCGACGAGACCGGAGCCGTCTTCGAGGGTCACGAAGATGACCCGCCGGCCTGAAGCGATGGGCGGCGTCTGGGTGGAGGCGCGCACCCCGGCAACCAGTACGGACTGCCCGGCGCGCAGGGAGGTGAGGTGGGCGGCGTCGGTGGCGCCGACCTCGCGCAGCATCCGGTGGTGGTGGTCCATCAGGTGCTGGGTGACGTCGACCTTGAGGATCTCCAGTTCCGAGCCGAGGGCTTCCCGGGCGGTCATCTCCGGCAGGCCGGACGGCTCGGTGGCCGTGGCCGGCCCATCGAGCGGGAGCTGCCCCTCGGTCTGGCGCCCGCGGCTCTGGTGGTGGAGTTCTCCGACCTGGAGGAGCAGGTCGCGGCGGGACTGGCTGCCGCGTACGCCGTCCAGTGCGCCGATCTCCACCAGGCGCTCCGCTGTCGGGCGGGACGGGCGGGCCCGTTCCCACAGATCGGGGAGTCCTGCGTACGGCTGGCCGGCCACGAGGCGCTGGACGTCGTCCTCGGTGATGCCCTTGACCGAGGACAGCGACATCCGCACTCCCCACCTGCCGTCGGGTACTTGTTCCATGCGGTGGGCGGCGGCGGAGTGGTTGATGTCGACGGGCAGGACCGGCACTCCGTGGCGGCGCGCATCCGAGACGATCACGCGCATCGGCCACATGCCCGGGTCGTGCTCCAGCAGCCCGGCGTAGAGGGCGGCGGGGTGGTGGGCCTTGAGCCAGGCGGACTGCAGGGCGGGTACGGCGAAGGCGACCGCGTGCGCGCGGCAGAACCCGTACGCCCCGAACCCCTCGATGACCGACCAGATCTCCTCCAGCACCTCGCGGGTGTAGCCGCGGGTGCGGGCCTGCTGGAAGAACCAGGTCCGGACGTTCGGGAGGCGGCTCCCGTCGGAGAGGGCGCGGCGGGCGACTTCGCCCATGGCGCGGTCGCAGCCGGTGAGGACGGCGAACATGTCGATGATCTGCTCGTGCCAGATCGTCACCCCGTAGGTGTCCGCGAGGACGGGTTCGAGGTCGGGGTGGGGGTAGGCGGGGGCGGCGCCGTGGCGGGCGGCGATGTACTTGGCGGGCATGCCGCCGGAGACCGGGCCGGGACGGAACAGGCTGATGTCGGCGATGACGTCCTGCGGATCCCGGGGCTGCAGCCGGCCCAAGAGGTCCTGCTGGCCGGGGGATTCGAGCTGGAACATGCCGATGGTGTCGCTGTTCTGGATCATCTTGAACGCGAAGAAGTCGTCCAGCGGCACCTGGGCGGGGTCGTCGAGGTCGATGCGGGGCCGGCCGGTGGTGCGGGCGATCTCGTTGACGGCGTGCGCCATGCTCGACTGCATCCGCACCCCGAGCACGTCGAGTTTGATGAGGCCGAGGTCTTCGACGTCGTGCTTGTCGGCCTGGACCATCGGGTACTGACCGCCCGGGGTGGGCTGCACCGGCAGCCGGTCCAGCAGGGTGGCGTCGGTGATGATGACGCCGCACGGATGCATGGCCATCCCGCGCGGCAGCTTGTCGAGGCCTTCGGCGAGGTCGAAGAGCGGCCCGAACCGTCCCGACTCGGCTTCCTCGGCCAGGGGGCGGAGCTCCGGAAGCTCGGCAAGCGCGGAGGAAATGTCGCACGCCCTGATGTGCGGAAAGCTTTTGGCGATCTTGTCGACCTGCTGGGGGGCGATTCCCAGCGCGAGGCCGGTGTCCCTGAGGGCGTGGCGGGCGCGGTACGTCTCGGGCATGCCGGTGACCGCGACCCGCTCCGGCCCGAAGCGCTCGAAGATACGGTCGTAGACCTCAAGGCGGCGGGCGGACTCCACGTCGATGTCGATGTCCGGCATCGACTTGCGGCGCTCGGAGAGGAACCGCTCGAACAGCAGATTGTGTTCCAGCGGGTTGGCGGTCGCGATGTAGAGGGCGTGGTCGACCATCGACCCGGCGCCGGAACCCCGGGCGGCGACCCGGATACCCATCTCCCGCACGTCCGCGACGACCTGGGCGACAGCCAGGAAGTACTGCTCGAAGCCGAGCTTGGTGATGACCCGCAGCTCCTCCCCCAACCGGTCCACGGCCGCCGGAACGTGGTGCAGACCCCGGCGGACGAGACCGGCCTCGGCCCGCTCGCGCAGCAGCGCAGCCGCTGCCCCCGCACCGTCTCCCGCACCGACCACCCGAGGCTCGGGAAAGTGCGGACGCCCCAGCCCGAGATCGGCGACCGCATCGAGCACACAGGACTGCGCGGTCGCATCGGTCTCCGCCAGCAGACGGGCAGCCCGCTGCTGCCCCTCGCCTGCCGCCGCAGCGATCCGGGAGGCGACCTCCGCCATGTCCGCGGGGCCCTTGAGCCACCGCTCCCCCGAGTCCAGGCGGCGACGGTCGATCGGGCGCAGCAGCCGCGCGGAGTCCAGGACGTCCGCGAGCCGGTGCTGGACGGGGTCGGCGTAACGGACCGCGTTGGTCAGCACGGCGGGGATACGGCACCGGTCGGCGACCTGGAGAGTGCGGGCGGCCAGACGCAGTGAGCCGGGGCCGGTGCCCGCGGATCCGTACGACAGCACCTCCAGGCGCAGGGCGCTGCCGAACAGCTCCCGCCACGGGGCGAGCAGTCGCTCCGCGCGGTCCGGGCGGCCGGCGGTAAGCGCGCGGACCGGCTCCGAGGAGGGCCCCAGCAGTGCCACCAGGCCGTCCACGCCGTGCTGCGCGAACGCCGCGTGCGAGACCACCGGCGGACCGGACGGCCGGGCGTACGCCGCCGACACCAGGCGGCACAGCCTTGCCCAGCCGGCCTTGTTGCGGGCGAGCAGGGTGATACGCAGCGGGGCCTCCGCGACGTGGGCGCCGCCCCGCACCGGCGTACGACGTCGTACTGACGCCGCCTGCGGCGCGGGAGCGTGTGCTTCGACGGCGAGGTCGACGCCGAAGACCGGCTTGATGCCTGCGGCAGCGGCGGCCTTGGCGAAGCGCACGGTACCGGTGACGGTGTCGCGGTCGGTCAGCGCCAGTGCGTCAACGCCGCGGTCGGCAGCAGCCCGGACCAGGGCTTCGGGGTGAGAGGCGCCGTAGCGGGCGGAAAACCCGGAAGCGGCATGCAGATGCGCGGTAAAACCGGCCATGACCTGCCTCCCATCTCCCACCCCTCCGCTCGGAACACCCCGCCCGACCATTTATCGAACGTATGTACGACTCTAGCGGTCAAGGCACCCTGCGGCGCGGAGAGATCTTGGCGGCCCCACCTCCCACCGGCCCGGATGCCGTGCGGCGCAAGGGCTGTGGGCCCGAAAAATAGAATGCGCGTTCCCATTTGAAAGAGGAGCGGGGTACGGTCATCGCACCGGAAGGATCACAAACGGGGAGATTCATGCACGCGACGACCACCGGGCCCGGACGGCCCGTCGGCATCCGCCCCCGGACCGACGGGCTCACCGACCGCCAGGCCGCGATCGTCGCCGCGATCCGCCGCCACGTCACTGAGCGCGGCTACCCGCCCTCCATGCGCGAGATCGGAGGGACCGTCGGCCTCACCTCGACGTCCTCGGTCGCCCACCAGCTGCGCGCCCTGGAGACCAAGCAGGTCCTGGAGCGCGACCCGCACCGCCCCCGCGCCTACCGCATCCGCGACGACGCACAGCAGCCCGGCCCCGGCTCTGCCGCCCGTCCTGCCGGTGAAGGCCCCCGCACGAGGGCCGCGGCGAACGTGCCGCTGGTCGGCCGGATCGCCGCCGGTGCCCCCATCCTCGCCGAGCAGCAGACCGAGGACGTGCTGACCCTGCCGCGCCAACTGGTCGGCGAAGGCGACCTCTTCGTCCTCACCGTGGTCGGCGAATCGATGATCGACGCGCACATCGCCGACGGCGACCAGGTCGTCGTCCGCTCCCAGAGCGAGGCGCAGAGCGGGGACATCGTCGCCGCCATGACCGCCGAGGGCGAAGCCACCGTCAAGCGCTTCAAGCACGACGGCGATCAGGTCTGGCTCCTGCCCGCCAACAAGGACTTCGCCCCGATCTGGGGCAACGAGGCCACCATCCTCGGCAAGGTCACCGCCGTCCTGCGCGCCCTGTAGCGAGATCGCCGCCGAACGCATGACGATCGTGGTCACCCACTACTTCATCGCGAAGGCGTGGTGACACAGCAGCCAGATGTCGTCGATGTGCGGAAGCGTGCGGTCCCGGTTGTGGCGTCTGGCCGGGTCGGGCGGGGTCAGAGGCCGAGGTAGGGGGCGAGGGTCGCGGCCGTGGTCGCGGATTTCAGGTAGTTCGTCGAGTGGTGGAAGTGGAAGAGGGGGCTGATGACGGTGGTGTGGTCCAGGGCAACCCCGTCGAAGTGGCGGCCCAGCCGGGGCGGGACGGCCACGGGGTCGCCGGGGTCGGCAATGTTCACCCACCGCGTCTGTCCGGGTAACCGTGCGCCGCGGAGAGCAGGGCCGGTGGGACGTGGTGGAGGAATGAGGCGCTCGAAGACCGCGCGTGGCAGCGCGAGTGGGGAGCCGAGGGTGAGGAACAGGTCGGGCTGCAGGTCCGGGTGGGCGTGCAGGGCTTCGTAGGCGACGACCGAACCGAGCGAGTGGGCGATGACGACCCGTGGGCGGTGGCGGGCGATGCGCGCGGCGACCTCTTCGCGTGCTGCGGTGCGTTCGGGGGCGTCGTCGGCACGCAGGTAGACGGCGACCTCGGGGAACAGTGTCCGCAGGAAGACCCTCAAGGGGCCTTCGGCCAGGTCGAATCTGCGCGCCACCCAGGAGGACAGCGCCCGCAACGGCACCGTGGCATGGCCCTGGGACACCTCGTCGGGGACGCCCAGTTCCTGGGCCCAGGCAGTGAGCATGTCCTGGGCCAGCGGGTCGTCGAGGAAGTCGTTGGCCGATTCGCCCTGGGCGGGTGAGCCGGTGTGGAGGGTGTCGGCGTAGTAGGCGAAGTCGAGGTCGATCCGCTCCGGTGAGATGTCGAGGCCATCTGCCAGCTCACGTACGTGAGCGGCGGCTTTCAGGGCACGGAGCTCTTCCAGCCGGGAGCCGGAGATGCCGGTGCCGAAGCTGTTGCCGACGCCGTGTACGGCCACTACCCGCAAGGGCGGCCTGTCAGGACTGGTCAACGAAGCCTGCCTTTCAGGGGTTCAAGACTCAGGACGGCCACTTCGAAGCCGAAGGTGACCACCACGGTGGCATCAGGGGTTGCTGCCAGCGCGGACACGGACGTGGGGAAGTGAAAGGCGGTCAGGCATGCGCCGGTGGTCAGGTTCCACAGGCGCACGGTTCCGTCGGCGCTTCCGGTGAGGGCGTGGGGGGAGTTGTTCAGGGTGGTCACCGCCACTGCCCGCACCGCGTTGGTGTGGCCGGTGAGGGTGCGGGTGGGGGTTCCGGTGGCCAGGTCGGATACCCGTACCGTCCCGTCGGTGTTTCCGGTGACGACGTGGGGGTGGTTGTTCAGCACGGTCACCGCTGCCGCCCGCACCCGATCGGTGTGGCCGGTGACGGTGCGAGTGAGGGTTCCGGTGGCCAGGTCGAAGACCCGTACCGTCCCGTCGTCGCCTCCGGTGAGGGCGTGAGGGCGGTCTTCCAGCCGGGTCACAGCCACTGCCCACACCTGGTCCGTGTGGCCGGTGAGGGTGCGGGTCAGGGTTCCGGCGGTCAGGTCGGATACCCGTACCGTCCCGTCGGCGCTCCCGGTGACGACGTGAGGGCGGTTGTTCAGCACGGTCACCGCTGCCGCCCGCACCCGATCGGTGTGGCCGGTGAAATTGCAGGTGAGGGCTCCGGTGGTCAGGTCCCACACGCGCACTGCCCCATCGTTGCTTCCGGTGACGGCGTGGGGTCGGTTGCTCAGCATCATCACCGCTACCGCGCTCACCCAGTTGGTGTGGCCAGTGCCTGCGCGGGCGAGCTTGCTGGTTGTCAGGTCCCACACCCGCAGTGACCGGTCGGCGCTTGCGGTGATGGCGTGGGGACGGTTGCGCAGCATGGTTACCGCTGCCGCACTCACCCAGTCGGTGTGGCCGCTGAGATTGTGGGAGCCGGTGCGGGTACGGACACCAGTGACCAGGTCCCACACACGTACCGTCCCGTCGGTGCTTCCGGTCAGCACGTGCGGGCGGTCCTTGAGCATGACGGCAGCCGCTGTCCGAACCTCGCTGGTGTGGCCGATAAGACTGCAGGTGAGGGCCCCGGTGGCCAGGTCCCACACACGTACCGTCCCGTCGTTGCTTCCGGTGACGGCGTGGGGGCGGTTATCCAGTTGGGCCGCAGCCACCGCTCTCACCCCGTTGGTATGTCCGCTGAGAGTGCGGATGCAGGTGCCCCTGTTCAGGTCCCACACCCGTACCGTCCCGTCGGCGCTCCCGGAAACTGCGTGGGGGGACTTGTTCAGGACGGTCACCGCCACTGCCCGTACTCCATGGGTGTGGCCGGTGAGGGTACGGGTGAGGGCCCCGCTGGTCAGGTCGAAGACACGTAACACCCCGTCATCGCTCCCGGTGACGGCGTGGGGGGAGTTGTTCAGGGCGGTCACCGCCACTGCCCGCACCGCGTTGGTGTGGCCGGTGAGGGTATGGGTGAGGGCCCCGCTGGTCAGGTCGAAGACCCGTACCGCCCCGTCGCCTCCTGCGGTCACGGCGTGTGGGCGGTCCTTCAGCACGGTCACCGCCACCGCGGCCACCCAGCCGGTGTGGCCGGTGAGGGTATGGACCAGCGCGGTGGAGACCTGGCTGCCGGTTGCCCAGCGCACCTGCCAGTCCATGTCGCCGGTCAATTGGTCCCGCAGCGGGGTGTTGCGTAAGCGTGCCGCGTCCAGGGCCAGGACTTGGCGTCGGGCTGCGGGCGGCAGCGCGTGGTGAAGGGCGAAGGAGGCCCGGTAGACGCCTGCGCTGAGGCGGGCCTGCTCGGAGTGGGCATGGGAGAGGGTGGCGGCGAGGGTGTGCGGGGTGGCGTGCTGGAGGTATCCGGCGTCGTTGAGGAGGGCGTCCAGGTGCCCGGCGGCGGTCGCGTGCTGGGCGGCGTGCCGGAGCAGGTACGGGGCGGCCAGGTGCCATCGTGGCCGGCCTGCGGCGTCGTGCGGCACCGTGTGCAGCAGCCGCTCGTAGACGCGTCCGGCCGGGTCAGGGACAGGAACTGCGGGTGCGTCCTGCCCGGGCGGCGGGTTGCGGGTGTCGCGCAGGGCGTCGGCGAGTCCCTCATGGAAGAGACGGTAGAGGGTGGTGCCGTCCTCGTCGATGTCGCGGCGCAGGTAGAAACGGGCCTCGCCGTCCAGCAGCGCGTACAGCTCCGGGAGCGGCAGTGGTGCGTCGTCGGGGGTGGGGGTGAAGGCTGTGGCCACGTGGGCCAGGACGCTTTCGGGCATGCCGCGGCCCTGGGCGTGGGCGAGGGCGGTCAGCACCGGTCGCAGCAGCGGCCGGTCGGTGTGGCGTCGCAGGTCGAGTTCGAGGAGCGCGGGCAGGCCGCGGGGCACCGCCCTGCCCAGCCGGTCGGCCTCCTCGGCGGAAGTGGGCGGCTGGGCAGGGTGCAGGAGGTAGTGCGTGTAGAGCCCCGCGGTGAGGAACTCCCCCCATTGCAGGGCCCGGGAGCCGGGGTCGGGACTGCCGGGTTGCGGCTCCGCAGTGAGGGTGGCAGCGATCGCCGTGGCCAGGGTCTCGCGCAGGGGCCGCAACTTTCCAGCGGCGTACACCTGGTCGGCGGCGAGAAGCTGCTTGACGTAGGTGCTCACGTCCCGGCGGACTTCTTGCGGCGCGATCGTACTCAGGTCCGTAATGCCGCCCGCTTCCCGGGCCAGTGCCAGCAGGGGCGTGAACCGTTCGTCGTCACGGGTACCGACCAGCAGTCGCAGCCGGCCCCCTTGTGCGTGTCGGGCGAGGACGACCAGCAGGGCGGTGGTGACGTCCGCCGGGTGCTGGGCCTCGTCGAGGGCATCGATCACCACGGTGACCGGCTGGTCCCGCCCGGACAGCAGACCCAGCAGATGGCTTGCCGGGTCCCTCGCTGCCCGCTCGATCGCCTGGCCCGGATCGGCTTCGGCGCACGGGGTGAGGGTGTCGCGTAGTTGGCGGACGAGGGAGGCGACGATGTCGTCCAGGGACAGGCGGCGGGCGTGCACCACCGCGAGGTGCTCGTTCTCCCCCGGCGCGAGATCGCCGAGTCCCGCCCACAACGCCCTGGTGTGCCGACGCAGTACCGGGTGCGCGGCGCACACCAGAATGCCCAGCAGCGCTGACTTTCCCACCCCGGGCTTGCCCGTCACCACCCGCACCCACGGCCCGGCCGTCGCGTCGTCGAGCCACGCGGCATGGGCGGCCAGTTGAGTACTGCGTCCGGTGAAGTAGCCCTGCTCCCAGCCCTGGTGGACCGGCTCGGCACCGCCCGCGCGCCGCATGAAGTGCATCGGGTCTGCCGCCCAGTCCGTCAGACGGACGATCTCCGATGGCAGCCCTGAACCAGCCGCGTCAAACGGGGTGCCGCCAGGAGCGTAGGACGGGTTGGGGAAGAACGGCAGGTGGGCGAGGCTGGCGTGAGCGGGCACCAGGCTCGTGCGGATCTCCTGCGGCAGACCCCCCGCCTCCTCGGCCAGTTCGATGACCGTGCGTGCGACATCCCGCCATACCGTGACTGCGGGAATGTGGGGCAGGGACGCATCGAAACGTGGGGTGCGTGCCCGGTAGCGGTCCAGGACCTGCACCAGAGCCCGGCTCAGCCGGTAGCCGAACGCCCTGTCTTTCGGTCCGGTCGCCGCCAGCACCCACGACCGGCGCCGCAACGGGTCCATCCGCGCGTGCCAGGCAGCTACAGCCGCCTCTCCGGCGTAGCAGACGTCGAGCACGAAGAGGGTCAGCGGCCGATGCTCCTCGGGATGATCCTCAATCAGATCGATCCACGTGCTCACCGGCCTGCCCAGACGCCTTCCGTCACTGCCCAGCAGATACAGCTTCTCGCTGCTGCCCTCGGCCAGCTCACCGTGCCCGACGACATGCACGATCAGCACATCAACGGCGCCGTCCACCACCGCCGCCTCGACGCGCCCTTCGAACCCGCCCCGATCACCCGCCGGAACCGCCGGATACGGCACGTACCCAATCCCCTGAAGGCTCTCCGTGACGCTCCCGGCGTGAACAGGAGCCGCCTCCAGCACATCCAGACCCATCCTCGGTGAATCACCGTCCGCGGTACGCCGCAGCGCGATCCCCAATGACAGCACCGCATACCGGCCCCCGCGACCCACACCCCCCACCGGCGGCCGGCCCGCGGGCCCTGGCGGCACGTTCAACCCCGGGTCGTGACCCATAGCAAGACGATAGACACCGCGGACCGCCCCGTCACCCGAAACCGTCGGACGATCACCCCAACTCGCCACCCCGGAACCGGCGTGGGCTGCTTGGCCGCGACGACGGGACAGAGCCAGGTCGGGGGGCCACAGGTGGTCCCATCCGCTCCGCGCGCAAGGGGGGGGACGTACAGGTCGTCGGCGGAGGCGGGATGATCTCGGCCATGGCCTCGGCCTGGCCTGGCCAGGCCTTCGAGCATGTCGGCGACCATCGAGGTCTCGATCACTCCGGGACAGACAGCTCTGACGCGGATGCCCTTGGGTGCGTACTCGGCCGCGGCGCGCTCGGGCAGACCGACAAGCCCACCCAACGAGGAACAGGTGACGATCGCGCCGGAGCCCTGGGGACCTATCTGGCGCAGTTCGTGCCACGGCGGCGGCCTGGTCCTCGTCGGTGACGTCGCGCACCACGCCGATGGCCTGGTGACCGGCATCCGTGAGTTCCTTCGCCGCGTTCTCGATGCCAGCACGACGGCGGCGCCGTGCCTGCGCGGGGCGTGCCTGCGCGGGAGGGATCCTCACCGCGGTGGATCGCATCCGTCCAGGCCTCCCGGTCATCACCTCCGCCGAGAGTTCGGCTGTCACCGGAGACCGGATGGTCGCGGGCGGACGGCGGCGAAAGGGCCGGTGCGGATGTCGCGGGTGCGAGGCCGCACCGGCCCGGCCGACTGGGCCCGTGGTCAGTGCAGGTGCGGGTGCGGGTGCGGGGTAGGGCCGTGTGCCCAGTTCAGGCAGTGTGCACGATCAGGCCGTGTGCAGGGTCAGGCCGTAGCGGTTGAGGATCTCGTTGACGGGCTGGTGCCAGGTCTCTCCGCCGCTGCCGCAGTTGCCCCAGCCGCCGGAGGTGACGCCCTGGGCCTGGTCGCCGCTGATGAACGAACCCCCCGAGTCGCCCGGCTCGGCGCACGCGCTGGTCTTCGTCATCTGGTGGACGGCGCCCTGGCTGTAGTTGACGGTCTCGTTCTTGGCGAGCACGGTTCCGCAGTGCCAGTGGGAGGTGGAGCCGGAGCGGCAGACGGAAGCGCCGACGGGTGCTTCGGCCGAGCCGCGGACAAGTCGGTCGGAGACGGTGCCCCAGCCGAGGACCACCGGCACGGTCCACCAGCCGCTGCCCACGTTGACCCAGGCGTAGTCGTTGCCGGGGAACGAGGAGCCCTGGAAGTTGCCGATGTACGAGCGGTCCCAGCCGTTGACGGCCTGGCCCGCGCCGCCGCAGTGGCCGGCCGTGATGAATCCGCCGTGCACGGAGAAGCCTATGGAACAGCGGACGTTGCCCGTGTAGTACGGGTCGCCGCCGACCGTGCCCGCGGCGAGGGTCGTGGGCTTGTGGGCGGTGGCCCGGACCGTCAGGGGGCCGGCGTCGCGCGCCTGCGCGAGGAAGCGCTGGACATCGTTGTCGTTCCGCCGGTCGGTCCGGACCTCCACCACGACCTTGTTGGTCTTCGCGTCGACGTGCCAACTGCTCACACCGTCAGGGGCCTTGAGCGCGTTCAGGCGCCGCATGTTCGTGTCGAGCTGCCGGGCGTTACGGGCGACCGGCTGCACGGTCGCACCGGTTGCACGCACCTCGGCCGCCTTGTCCCGGCCCGCGACGGCCACGGTCAGGCGCCCGTCCTTCGGGGTGAACCAGGAACCGGCGTAGTCGTCTCCCGCCGCCGCTCTGGCCCGCTTCTCGACGGCGGTCGCCTCCGTCTCCGCGGCGAGCCGGGACTCCGCCTCGCTACGGGTGAGGCCGAAGTCGCGCTGCATGGCGTCGAGCAGGCCCGCGGATGCCGGGGCGCGGAAGGCCTCGGGGGTGTCCTCCGCGGCGGAGGCGGATCCGGTCGTCGCGGTGGCGCCCACAACGAGGAGTGCGGACAGGACTGCGCGCAGAGCTGTCGTGCGTTTCATGGGGTTCGGCCCTTCGTTCGTTGTTCCGGTGATGGGGGATGGAACATCACGATGCGATCTGAGAGCGCTCTCAGGGCGTGCCGGTGAGGAGACTAGCGAAGGAACGCGGGCAGGTCCATGCCAATGCGGCATGCGCTCGCGCCGGGCGAAAGACGGGCGAGAGGTGGGCGAGCAGCGGGCGAGCACTGGCCGGGGCGAACCGTACCGGAGCGCTCACCCCCGCTCGCTTCCCGTCAAGATCCGAAGGTTTGACCGACCGACTGGTGGCTCAACTCCCGCGTCTGTAGGACCTATTGACACTCACGTTTCCGGAGTTCTACGTTCCTTGACGTCTGAGAGCGCTCTCGATAGGCCCTTCCCGTCAAGACTTCGAGGTGCCGTCCATGCCAGATCTCCGCTCCCACCCCACCCCCCGCAGCAGAACTCCGCGCAGCCGGCCGGCCGCCGCGCTGGTCCTGGTAGCCGCGCTGGCCGCCGTCGGGCTCGGCCCCGCCGCCTCTCCGGCGGTCGCAGCCAATGTTCCGGTGGGCTCCGGCAGCTACTCCGACACCCGCCCCGCCGGAACCTCCGGACCCACCACCAACACCGGCACCCCGGTCACCCCCAAGGTCACCCCGGCGGCCAAGGGCAAGCCCGTACCCACCAACGACTGGTGGTCCTCCCTGGCCTTCCAGCGGTACGGCGACAACCCGTACTCCACCCCGATGTACGGGCACCCGCTCACCTACCAGGCCACCGCGGGCGGCCTGGAGGTCGGCTACCCCACCACCCCGGCGGTCGTCGGCGAGGGGCGCCAGTACGAGTACGCGCACAAGCGCGACCTCACCCTCGGCCTCACCGGCCTCAACTCCCCCGACACGAAAGCCGATTCCTGGTCGGACTGGACCGTGACTCCCTACTGGTCGGACGGCGCCCGCACCCTGCGCACGACCATCGGCCACGGCCTGCCCTTCGTGTACGCCAAAGGCTCGGGCGGCAACGCGCAGATCACCACCGCCGCCGCACCGGCCGTCTTCGCGGACCAGGGAAACGTCCTGGGCATCACGGTCGGCGGTCACCACTACGCCCTCTTCGCCCCGAGCGGCAGTGACTGGAACGTCTCCGGGTCCACGATCACCGCGGGCCTGGGCGGCAAGGACTACTTCTCCCTGGCTGTCCTGCCGTCTGCCGACGCACTCGCCACGTACAAGAAGTACGCCTTCAGTTTCGTCACCGGGTCCAAGGCGTCCTGGTCCTCGTCGGCGGGCTCGGTGAAGGCCGGTTACACCCTCACCACCCAGGCGCAGGAGGGCAGCGAGACCGGCACGCTCCAGGCGCTCTACCGCCACCAGTGGCTGCACACCACCGATCCGCTGACCTCCCACACCTACGTCTCGCCGCGCGGCACGATGAAGGTCCGCGAGGGCACCGCCTTCACCACCACCCAGAAGTCCTCGCCCGTACTGCCCGCCCTCCCGAAGTCCTCGGGTGTGGACCGGGCGCGCCTGAAGACGTACCTCGACGAGGTGGCGAACGCGGCCGACCCGTTCTCGGGGGCCACCGACACGTACTGGACCGGCAAGGCGCTCGGCAGGCTCGCCCAACTCGTCCCGGTCGCCGACCAGATTGGCGAGAGCGCCGTCCGTGACAAGCTCCTCGGGCTGCTCAAGGGGCGGCTCCAGGAGTGGTTCACCGCGGGCGGCGCGAGTGAGTTCTCGTACGACAGGGACTGGAAGACCCTGACCGGCTACCCGGCCTCGTACGGCAGCGACACGGAACTCAACGACCACCACTTCCACTACAGCTACTACGTGTACGCCGCCGCGATCGTCGCCCAGTACGACCAGGCCTGGGCCGCCGACTCGGCGTGGGGCGGCATGGTGAAGACCCTCATCAAGGACGCGGCCAACCCCGCCCGGGGCGACACGGCCTTCCCGTTCCTCCGCGGCTTCGACGTCTACGCGGGCCACAGCTGGGCCTCGGGACACCAGGGCTTCGCGGCGGGCAACAACCAGGAGTCGTCGTCCGAGTCGACGAACCTCAGCGCGGCTCTGGTGCTCTGGGGTTCGGCCACCGGAAGCGCCGAACTCCGGGACCTGGGCGCCTACTTGCTGACCACGGAGTCGGAGGCCATTGCCCAGTACTGGTTCGACGCCAACGAGCAGGTGTTCCCCGCCGACTTCGGCCACGACACCGCCGGGATGGTCTGGGGAAGCGGCGCGGCGTACTCGACATGGTGGACGGCGAACCCCGAGGAGATCCACGGCATCAACGTCCTCCCCGTCACCGGGGGCTCCCTCCAGCTGTCCGGCCACAAAGCGGCGATCCGGCGCAACCTCGCCGAACTCGTACGGGAGAACGGCGGGCCCGCCGTCGAATGGCGGGACATCCTCTGGGAGTTCGAGTCGCTCGCCGACCCGGCGGCGGGCAGGGCCAAGTGGGATTCGGGCAACGCCGGTTACACACCCGAGCAGGGCGAGTCCAAGGCGCACACGTACCACTGGATCGGCACCCTGGACGCGCTCGGTGCCCCCGACACCGAGGTGACGGGTGACATCCCGACCTCAGCGGTCTTCACGAAGGGGACCGTACGCACCTACGCGGCCCACAACTTCGACGCCGCGCCCCGCACCGTCACCTTCTCCGACGGCAAGACCCTCACCGTCCCGGCCCGCTCCACGGCGACGGGCACCGGAACCGGCGGCGATCCCGGACCCGACCCGGACCCGCCCACGGGGAACGTCTTCCAGCTCGGCGCCGCAGGCACCCTCACCACGGCGGGCGGAGGCACGACGGGCAGCGACACCCTCGCGTCCGCGGACGGCGCGAACCACGACGGCACGCCCTACCGGCCCTTGGTCTACGAGGCGAAGAAGGTCAACGGCACGCTCGTGGCGGGCAAGAGCACGGCGTTCCGCCTCCAGGTCGACGCCGGAACCGCGGTCGGCCTCGGCCAGCAGGCCAGGATCAGCTACGACCTCACGGGCGACGGCACCTTCGAACGGACGGAGACCTACCGGTACTTCGCGACCGATCCGGCGACCGGCTGGGAGACGTACGGCGAGGGCAGCGGCCTGAAATCGGCGACCGGTTCGCCGGGGAATCTGCAGGGCGGCACCGTACGTCTGGAGGTGTGGTCGGCGATCGGGAACGCACCGGCGAAGCTCAGGACCGGACCGGCGGCATCGCAACTGACGATTCCGTTCGGCTGACCGTCCGCCCGACCATCCGATGACAGGCGCCGACGGGGCTCCCCCTGCCCCGTCGGCGCCTGCTTCTGCGCCCACACCCACTCCCTCGCCCACTTCTTCGGGCGCTTCTTCGCCCACTTCTTCGCCTACGCCGAAGCTCTCCGCACGAGCACGGTGGGTGTGATCACCGGCTCCGGAAGCGGCGCCCCCGAGCCCCTCTCCCCCAGCAACCGCATCAGCAGCCGCACCATCAACCGCCCCATTTCCTCGACGTCCTGACGCACCGTCGTCAGCGGAGGGTCGATCCTCTCCACCACCGAAGCCATGTCGTCGAACCCGACCACGGCGACGTCCTGCGGAACCCGCAGACCTCTCTCGCGCAACGTCGCCAACGCCCCGGCCGCCATCAGGTCGTTGGCGGCGAACACCGCGTCCAGGCCCGGCACCCGGTCCAGCAGTTCGGCCATCGCGCGCGCACCGCTCTGCTCCGTGAACGCCCCCTCGCTGATCAGCTCGGACCCGGCGCCCGGCAGCGCGTCCCGGTAGCCGTCGGCCCGGTCCAGCGCGGAGGTCTGGTCGAGGGGGCCCGCGATGTGCGCGACGGTCTTCCGTCCGAGCGAGACCAGATGGCGCACCGCTTCCCGTGCTCCACCCCGGTTGTCGCAGTCGACGTACGGCACTGCCGGACCGGCTGCCGCACCCTCGGGGCCGGTCCTGACCGACCTGCCCGGCCGCCCTCCGAACACGGCCGGCACCTTCGTCCTGCCGATGATCGCCGGGAGTTCGTCGTCCTCGTGCAGCGAGAGAGCGAGCGCCCCGTCGACATGTCCGCCTCCCAGATAGCGGGCGATACGTTCGTGGTCGCCCGGCCCTTCCACCCACAGCAGGACGAGTTGGGAGTCGTGTGCCGTCAGCTCGCGGCTGATCCCCCGTATCTGCTGGGCGAAGAAGGGGTCCGAGAAGATCCTGAACTCCGGTTCGGCGATGATCACGGCCACCGCGCCGTTGCGCCGGGTGACCAGGGCGCGGGCCGCGTGGTTGGGAACGTATCCCAGCTCTTCGACCGCCCTGCTCACCTTCTCCACCAGTGATGCCCGGACACCGGCGCCCCCATTGACGACACGCGAGACGGTGGCCCTGGAGACACCGGCGCGGGCCGCGACTGCTTCCAGCGTGGGGCGGGTCGTTCCGAACCCAGGAGTCTGCTCGGGCAAGGGGTCTCCTCGGCTACGTCACTCGACTGCCGCAACAGGCTACCCGGCTCGGTCCGGGTGTCTCCGGACAGCACCGAAGGGCGGCCGAAGCCGCGGCCTTCACCGTCGCGCACGTGGGGACCGTCGCGCAGGTGGGGCGGCGCGAGAACCCGGTCACAACCAGCGTTGAACAGCCCCGGCCCAGCTCATCCCCGCGCCGACCGCGGCGTGCAGGACGGTCGTGTGCGAGGTGAGCCGCCCTTGGGAGCGCGCTGCGTGAAGAGCCATGGGGATCGACGCCGCACCCGTGTTGCCGAAGGTGTCGGCGGTGATGACGAGCTGTTCTGCGGTGATACCGAGCTGGGATCCCAGGGTGCGGAGCATGCGTGGATTGGCTTGGTGGGGGATGACCAGGTCGATCTGGTCCAGGGCCAGACCGGACGTCCGCGTGAGGTCGTGCACGATCCGCGGAAAGGTGTCGTGGAAGTAGGCGGCGACCGCCTTGCCCTGCATGTGGAGGTAGTGGCCTCCTTCGGAGACCGTGCGTGCGCTCGCCGGCTGTGCGCTGCCTCCGGCACGGATACCGACGATGTCGGCGAGTGCGCCGTCAGTTCCCTGCACGCTGCACAGAATGCCTTGCCCCGTGCGTGCCGGACCCACGACGGCCGCACCCGCTCCATCGGCGAACAGCACGCCGGTGGAGCGGTCCTGGGGGTTCTGGAACTTTGAGAACGTCTCGGCTCCGATGACCAGCGCCCGGCCTTCCGGGTGCGAGGCGGTCAGGATGTCGCGGGCCGTCTTCAGGGCGTTGAGGAACCCCGCGCAGGCACCGCCGACATCCGTCGCCCAGGCCCGGTCCGCTCCGAGGCGGTGCTGGACCCGGCAGGCTGTGGCGACAGCCAGCTGATCGGGTGTGCTGGAGGCCACGAGGATGACGTCGATGTCCCGTGGGGAGAGACCGGCGTCGGCCAGAGCGTGTTCGGCGGCCGCGTGGGCGAGGTCCGACGTGGACTGGTGGGGCTCCGCGTACCGCCGGTGGGTGATGCCGGTCATGCGCTCGATCCAGGCGGGTTCCACACCGTACTGACCGGCGATGTCCTCGTTGCTCACACGACGGTCAGGGAGGTGGACACCCAGTCCGTGGATCCCCCACGCGGTGTGCAGCAGGTCGCGGCTCATGTGAGGGACGTGTGGGCCGCTGCCTCGTGCGCCACCTGCGCGCACCGGACGACGGTCATCCCAGGCTCCGTCAGCAGTGCGTCGTCGATGGGCATGCCGAGTTCTTCCTCGGCCCGGACCGCGATCTCCACCACTTGCAGCGAGTCCAGGTCCAGGTCCTCGACGAGCCGGCTCTCGGACGTGATCTCTTCCACCGGCCGGTCGGCGATGGCGGCGACGATGGCCGTCACCCGGCGAAGGATGTCAACAGCGTTGGTCATGGGGGCTCCTGTGGTGGTCGGATTCAGGGAGGGGGGCAGGGAGAGCGGGTTCGCGGATCAGAGGCTGACGAGGGGCTGCCTCTGGCAGGGGCGCTACGGGAGCGTGCTGCGGTCGGCGGAGGTGAGGAGTTCCAGGTCGGTGTAGAAGCGCCCCGAGGGGCGAGGCCCGCCGAGCAGGATGTGCCGTGCGGCCTCGGCAGTGAGTGCGCCGCCGAGGGCGACGCCCGAGGCGAGTTGTGGCCAGCTGCTGAGGGTGGTGCCGATCTCGGTGATGGCAGCGGTGAGTTGGGGACTGATCCGGTCCCGGTCGACCATCGTGAGGATGACGTCGATCGCCTGCTCGTGGGTGAGGTCGGTCAGATCCTGGGAGGTGGTGTCGCCGAGGAGGCCGTGCAGGACCGGTCGATTCGGTTCGAGGTCGAACCGTTCGACGTCGAGCAGGCCCCGGTCGTTCGCGTCCATCACCACGGGGATGCGCAGTGCGCGAGCGTGTTCGCGGGCGGCGACCTTCACGTACGGGGTGTCGCACTCCTCGACGAGAAGGTCGATGGGGCCCGCACCGCCGCTGAAGAAGTCATCCATGGTGTCCGCGGTCAGGCCGCCCGGGTAGATCTCGATGTCGAGCCAGGGGTCGATCTCCAGCATCTGACGGGCCGCGAGCACGCACTTGTTCAGACCGAGATGGTGCACCCCCGCCCGCAGCCGGTTCAGGTTCGAGACGCTGAGGGAGTCGAAGTCGGCCAGCTTGAACGATCCGCCGATGCCCTCCATCGCGAAGGTCAGGGCAGCGCTGCTGCCGACCGAAAGCCCGATGACGCCCACCCGGCGTCCCAGCAGGGAGCGCTGCTGTGCGCGGTCGATCCGCCCGCGGTTGCGGTCGGTGCGCACCAGGCGGAACTCCTCACGCGGCAGCAGGTGCACCAGCCGCCCCGACCACGGATACCAGACCCAGCTCCCGTACTCCCGCACCTCCACGCCGGCCAACTGCTCCGTCACAGCGCGCTCCACCGCGTCGGGCGAGGAACGCAGTCGGGGATCACGGCTGGTGACCAGTTCCGTCAGCTGGTCCTCCATGGTGTCCAGCACCTCGCGGACCGCACCCGATTCGAGGAGTTCCAGCAGGCGTGCCTCGTCCTGTGCGCGCCCGAGGTCGAAGTGCACGGGCTGCCAGCACGGTTCGGCGCCGTCGCTGCGCAGGCTCATGGCGGCAAGCCGCTCCGAGCAGGCGCGGAACCCGTTTCGCGATCCGCGCCCGGCCCCGGCCCCGGCCCGACGATCGCCGCCGAGTCCGGCCTTCCGTGCGGAGACCGTCGCGGCCGGGAAGACGTTCTCCAACTGCTCGACGAGTCCGGCATGTTCGCCCGCCGGGAATGCGGACCTGTACAGCATGATCACCACGTCCTCGGTGTACCGCTCGACGTAGCGGCGGCTCCCGGGAATCGGGCGAAAGCCGAACCGCTCGTGGAATCGGTCCTGGCCGTCCGCGGTACCAGAGGTGCCGATCATCGCCTTGGCGCCCAGGCAGCGTGCGGCAGCGATCGCGAAGGCATTGAGGTAGACCCCCAGACCCAGCTTGCGTGCCTGGTGCTCGACCACCAGGCGGCTGTGCTCGAACGTTTCGGCAGCGCCGAATCCGCACTCCCGGAGCAGCTCCTCGTAGCGCTCCGTACCCAGGTAGGCCCGCGTCTGGAAGAGGTCGCCCGTTTCGGGGGTGGAGAGCCGCACATAGCCCAGCGGGGGGCCGCCCGGCTCTCGCCTCCCGACGAAGTGCCAGGCACCGAGGTCCAGATCCTGGTCGTCGGCGTACCCGCCGTCCGTCGTACGGAAGTCGGGGCGGCGGCCGTGGTCGAAGAGAATCCTCGCCCTCAGCTCCCTGACGCGCCCGACGGCCTCCGCCTCCCCCTGCCCCTCTCCTGAGAGACGGAACGCGGATACGTGCCAAGGCCCGCCATCGACCCCGGGAAAAACGTTCATCCCTGGTAACCCTTTTCAGCTCTCATGGTCGTGCGCGCCCGGCGCACGCAGCGCATCGACGATCACAACGAGCGCCCCGCCGAACGGTTTCGCAATTCCGCACACCTCTGTCCAGGTCGGCCTTTCCTGCCGGTGGGGGGGAGGCCGCCGGCGTTGCCGATCGCGGAAAGCGGCTCACACGATCGGGTGGATCGCTCCGGGCCGATGAGCCGACCGGGTGACTCGCAGTACCGGCCGGGCCGGTGGCCTCTGCGATCGTTCCTCCCGTCCAGATCTCCCCCTGGCCCAGCCCGCCGCGCTACGGCAGCCCTGGGTCCCGCCAGTGAAGGAACGATTCATGCCCGATGTCATCCAGGACAAGTGCGACCGCCTTTTCGCGCTCTACGACGCTGACGGCAACGGCCACCTCGATCACGAGGACGTCAAGATCATGGTCAACCGGATCCTGATCGGCACCAACGTTCCGGCCGGCTCTCCGAAAGCCACCACGCTGCAGGCGGACTACGACGCGTGGTGGCAGGCGCTGCTCGCGCATGCCGATATCAACGGCGACGGAGTCATCACGCGGGACGAGTTCCGAGCCACGATGACCGGACTGTCCGCCGACAACCCGGCTCTGCACGGCACCGTCCGCAAGGCTGTGGACGCGGTGTTCACCGCCCTGGACTCCGACGACGACAACGCGATCCCGGCAGCCGCCCTGGTCGCGATGTTCACTCGCGGCGGTCTGAACCAGGACGACGCGGCAGAGGCCGCTCGCGTATTCGACCTCGACGGCGACGGAACCATCACCCGGGAGGAGTACGCCACACGCTGGCTGGACTTCTTCACCGCCGACGACCCCGAGGCCCCCGCGAGCCGCATCCTCGGCAAACTTTCCTGACCCCCCAAGCCATTTCCTGACCACCCCCCCAAGCCATACCGACGGTGCCCCCGTACTTATTACGGGGGCTACCGGCACCGCTCGGTCCGCTCCTCCTCGCACGAGGAAACGCCTGGACCGTGGGAGGGCGGATCCGTAAACTTCGCTTCCGGTTCGCGGAAGCACGCTCGACCGCGCTGTTCCAGCTCGCCACCGGGCTGCCTGCCGCGGTCCTCGCCCGCACCCTCGGGATCGGCATCGACATCGCCGTCACATGCCAGCGGGACACAGCCGCAGGCAGCCTGTTCGGAAGGGCCATGATGACCAGCAGTGCGAAGGCGTCGTCCAACGCGGGCGAGCACGGCAGTCCAGAGTTCCCGCAGCGCGAACAGGCGATCATCCTCATCACCGGCATCCAGGCTTCTGGGAAATCGACGGTCGCGCAGGCACTGGCCGAGCGGCTGCCGCGCTCCGTGCACGTACGCGGCGACCAGTTCCGCCGCATGGTGGTCAACGGCCGCTCCGACATGACCGCCACCCCCAGTGACGAAGCCGTCCGCCAACTGAGGCTCCGTCACCAGCTGACCGCACGCACCAGCGACGACTACTTCCGAGCCGGCTTCACCGTGGTCGTACAGGACGTCATCCTCGGCGAGCACCTCGCCCGGACCGTCGCGCAGTTCCGCGGCGCTCCCCTGCTGGTCGTCGTCCTCGCACCGGAGCCCGGCGCTGTCCTGGAGCGCGAAGCCGGCAGAACCAAGAACGCCTACGACACACTGAGCGTCCACATGCTCGACAAGGTCCTTCGCGAGGAAACCGCACAGCTCGGACTCTGGATCGACACCTCGTTCCAGACTCCCGCCGAGACCGTGGACGAGATCCTTGCCCGCGCCTGGACCGAAGCCCGCATCGGGGAGCCAACAGCCTGATCCAGCAGGCATTTTGCGGCTCGGCCCAGCCGACGCCCATGAGAAGGTCGCTCAGATGGTTCGATGGCCTTACGGCGGTACGGCGCTACAGCCCCCACGGGGTGCGCCCCGACTCTTCCGGCCAGGGGGCAGGGCGCGACGAGCGTGTCGGCGGGAGCCACGGCTCCTGCCGGAGAGGACACGGCGGGCGAATAATCGGATGTGCGTGCGGCGCGGGGTTGTTAGGTTCGCCGTGTGCCGAAGCTGAATCAGATCATCGCAGTCGAAAAGGGCGTCAAGTCCAAGGCCCTCCAGGAGCTCACCCAGGCTCACCAGGACGTGCAGAAGCCCGCCCTGCTAGCCGGTATCTCCCGGACCTACCAGCCCAAGGACGAGGAGGGCGAGCAGCTGCCGCCCGAGTCCACGCGGGTGCAGATCAAGGCCGAGGACGCCCTGCGGGCGACTGCCGGAACACTGACGCGGCTCTTCGACGTGACCGCGACGAAGGACTGGGCGAACCGGTCCGCGGTCGCGGACGTGGTGGTCGACGGTACGGTGCTGTTGCCCCAGGTGCCCGTTCCGTACCTGTTGTTCCTGGAGAAGCAACTCACCGACCTGCACACCTTCGTGCGCAAACTGCCGGTGCTCGACGCCTCCGAGTCGTGGAACCTGGACCCTTCGACGGACTCGTGGAAGACGGACGCGGTGCGGACCATTCGCACCAAGAAGGTTCCGCGCAATCACGTGAAGGCCGAGGCTACGGAGAAGCACCCGGCGCAGGTCGAGGTGTACTACGAGGACGTCCCGGTCGGTTACTGGACCACGGTGAAGTTCTCCGGCGCGCTGCCCGCCCGGCGGGTCAACGAACTTCTCGACCGGGTCGAGAAGCTCCAGCAGTCCGTCAAGTTCGCCCGCGAGGAGGCGAACAGCACCGAGGTCACCGACCAGCGGGTCGGCGACGCGGTATTCGGCTACCTCTTCCGGTAGCCCCACATACGCCCTCCGTCGCGAGCGGAGGGTGCGCGATGAGCGCAAGCTGAAACTGATGTTGAAGCTGATGAAGGGGTGTCAGTTGGGGGTTCGAATCCCTCTCCCCGCACCACGTGCGGGGATGGCCCAAGCCTGGCAGAGGCGGCCCCATGAAACTCAGATTCTCGCTCCAGTCTCAGTATTCGCCGCCGAACACCGGATCGACCGAGCGTGGGCGAACATCGACGGATGGGGGTTCAAGTCCCCTCGGCGCCTCTCTCGTGGCGCTGTAGTTCAAAGGCAGAACACGTCGATCTCAATATGACCCGCGGTTCTTAAACGCCGCCGGTGTGCGCAAATGGGTGGCAAGCTGGAGCCCGGGAGCTGGACATGCTCCCGGGCTCCGTCACGTTCCTGCCCGCGGCTTGTGCGGTGACCGGGGAGGTCCGCCGGGCGTGCGGCGTTGACGATGCGCTCGGGGATGTCCGGCTGGGCGAGGAAGAGACCGTGTCAGTGCGCGGCGAGCACCAGTGCCAGGCCGGCCACCGCGGGGACGGTCTGGACGAAGAAGATCTTCCGACTGGCCGTCGCGGCACCGTACGCACCGGCTACGGCCACGCACACCAGGAAGAAGACCTGCGCCTGGAAGCCCACCGGGTCGGCTGCCACCACGCCCCATACCAGCCCAGCGGCGAGGAAGCCGTTGTAGAGCCCTTGGTTGGCCGCGAGTGCCTTCGTTTCCGACGCGAACTGGACGCTGGTCCCGAAGGCGGCGCGGGCCCTCGGGCCGGTCCACAGGAACATCTCCAGGACCAGGATGTAGAGGTGGAGCGCTGCGATGAGCAGCACCACTCCGGTTGCGATGATCGACATGGGCACAGCCTCTCCCACGCGGCCCCCGGCCGGTCGCGGCGCCGGGCTCGTGTCGTGACGAAAGGATTCCGCTGCGGGTTCGCAGCCCTGGCCCTCCCGTTCAGAGCCTGTGTCTAAACCCCGGCCGGGCGCCCGCCGTCTGGCACGCACGCTCGCGGCGTTGCCGAAACGCCCTAGTAGCTCCTTCCCCGAGCTCTCAACTTCGTTCGAGCAGGGGAGACCCCAGCGAGGACCTTCCAGCGCCTTGCGATCGCACGCACCAGACAACGTTCGCTGATCCGACCGGGGTTTAGACACAGGCTCTCAGCTTCTCCGACGGGCCGCCGTGGCGCGCTGGATCAGGAACTGGTGCGCGCCGTCATCTTGGACTTGTACGCGTCGTTCTCCAGGGTGACGAGTTTGATGCGCACCTTGGGGTTCTTGGCCTCGAACGCCTTGGCCCGCTCGGGCCAGACGGATTTCGATGGCTCCGTGGTCTGGATGCTCCACAGTTCCACGACAGTTCGGCCCTCACTGTCGGTGGTGGACCCGGAGTCCGAGCAGGCGGACAGACCGGCCATACCGAGTCCGGCCACTGTCGCGGCCCCCAGAAGCCGGCGGCGGGGAAAGGAGGAGGACGCGGCGCCGAACGCGGATGCGGCGACTCGATCGGAGGCTGACACAGCACACCTTCCGGAAGTGTTCCGAGAATTATCGCGAGACGGACACGGAAGTTACGGGCATGCGGAAGGGGGTGTCAACGGCCCTGTCCGAACAGGCCGTTGACACCCCTGCCGAGCCCCTCGGCGGAAGCTAACGTTCCGCTAAACGCGTCGCGGGTTCGTCGTGCTCGCCCTGATCACCAACTCCGTCGAAAGCTCCACCCGCGGCGAGGCGGGCTCCACCGACCGGGCCAGGTCCAGCACCGCGCGGGCCGCCAACTTGCCCATGTCGGAGAGGGGTTGACGGACCGTCGTGAGGGGCGGGGACGACCAGCGCACCTCCGGCAGGTCGTCGAAGCCGACAATGCTCATGTCCTCCGGTACGCGCAGGCCGCGCTGACGCAGTGCCTCGATCGCGCCGAGCGCCATCTGGTCGCTGGCCGCGAAGATCGCGGTGGGCGGCTCGTCCAGGTCGAGCAGTCGATTCGTACCGGTGAAGCCGGACTCGTGGTAGAAGTCGCCGGGCACGATCAGCTCGTCGTCGACCGGCGCCCCGCCCACGTCGAGTGCGGCACGGTAGCCGTCGAGGCGGGCCCGGGAGCACAGCAGCCTGGGCGGGCCCGCGATGAATCCGATCCTGCGGTGGCCGAGCCCGAGCAGGTGCTCCGTGGCGGCCATGCCGCCGGCCCAGTTGGTGGCGCCGACGGTGAACACTTCCGTGGCGGGCGAACCGGCCGGGTCGATCACCACCAACGGCACGCCCAGCCGCCGCAGTTCGTCGTGGAGACCGGGACCGGGTTCGAGCATGGAGGTCACCAGGATCACGCCGTCCGAGGCGCGGGCCCGCAGGTTGGTCATCCACTGGCGGGCCGCGCCCGCCCGGTCGTGGATCGCGGAGACCACGGTGCCCATACCCTGCTCGTGCGCGACCTCCTCCACACCCCGGATGATTTCCACGGCCCAGGGACTGTCGAGGTCGTTGAAGACCAGGTCGAGCAGGGCCGCCCGAGCCCCCGGAGCCCCCGGGCGACGCCGGTAGCCGTGCCGGTGCAGCAGGTCCTCGACGCGGGCCCGGGTGCCGGGCGAGACGTCGGAACGCCCGTTGACGACGCGCGAGACGGTGGGCACGGACACTCCGGCCTCCCGCGCGATCTCGCTGATCGTCACCTTGGCCGCGCCCTCCGGGCCCTGCGTGCCTGTAGTGCGCTGGGCGCGTTTCCCGGCCACAGTCCCCCACCTCCGTAGCTGCGCGTCCGGAAGGGCTCCGGGCGCCTTCCGGAAACCGTAGGACATGCCCTCCGCCTTCTGCCGGCCGCCCCGCCCTGTCGTCCGACTCCTCGAACGTAGTCGGTCGTCTCCTCGCTCAGGCCACGGCGGGCTCGGAAGCCGGGTCTGCCGGAGGGGCAGAGGCCGCGTCTTCCGGAGGCGCAGCTGTCTGCAGGCCTCACAATCTGGTCAACTTGTTGGCCAATATTGACGCGTTCAGGTCATGAGGTTCCGGGCTAGCGTGCCGATCGATCAGTACAGCGATCAGTGCCTTCGTCACGTCCGACCAACACATGGGGAGCACATGAAGACAAAGCTGGCCACGGCGGCCGTTCTCGGTATGGCCGCACTCGGAACGGCCCTGGCCGCTCCCGCCGCCCACGCCGCCCCTTCCTCCCCCACGGGGGCCCTGGCCTGCCAGAACTGGACCGTGAGCAGCCCCGAGGGCAAGGCCTCCGGCACCCAGTGCGACAACGGCGTCGTCTCCGGCTGGGTGGAGGACACCAAGGCCGACGGCCGCTGCCCCTACGTGAGGCTCACCACCAGCAGCGGCACCAGGAACAGCCCGTCGGCCGGCCCCATGGGGGCCAGGGTGCACTTCTCCTACTCCGGGATCTTTGGCTCCGTGAAGTACACCATGGGTTACGTCAACTGCTGATCCGGCCCAAGCCCTGCGGAAGCGGGGGCTCCGGCTACCACCGGCGCGAGCCCCCGCCCTCCCACCCAACAGCCGTCAATCACCCTCTGTGCCGGATGAGTCGACGAGGTGCCGCCGGAATTGACGAGCAAGGGAGGCAACGGTGCTGGCATCGTGCCGCCCGTGACAGCGAGAGATGGTGCGTCCGAACCCGGTGCCCCCGTACGCCGCGCTCCGATGAGCCTGGAAGAGGCAGCATGGCTCTATCGGGCCGACGAGGTGTGCCCGAAGGACCTGCCGATGACCGCTGCCGAAGCACTCGCCGCAGGGGTGGACTCTCCGGCACTCCGCGAGCTCGCCGGGTTGCCGCGCAACGCGGACTCCCGGGACCTGTGTGACGCATTCGAGCAGGCGCTCGCGGAACTGGAGATCGCGCTGCCCGAGCCCGCTCCGGCCCGGCGCCATGCCCTCCGCCGACTGGCTGTCAGGTTTGCCGCCGGGGAGGTGGACCTCGCCGAGCTGGCGTCGGACATCTGGTGGGACATGGAGGCCGGGACCGCCGCGGAGCAGGCATTCCTGGAACTGCTCCGGACGTGTGCGTGCTGCAGCGCCTACACGCTGGGGCTCGACGAGAAGGCGTGGAAGTCCCAGCTGCGCCTCGCAGCGCTCGCTCTGGCCTCGCACTCAACGGTCGGGCCGAACTGCTGAGGTGGACTGGGGGCAGGGGCCAACTGCCGTGTCGGACCGCTGACGTATCCTTCCGGCCGCCCCACAACGACGGTAAGGACCATGCTCCGTGACTGACCTTTCTCCCTTCCCCCTGCCCTTTCTCACTTCCCCGATGACGGCGTATGCGGAGCCCCGCACGCTGCGCGAGCTGGAAATGATGCAGTGCAGCGCTCTGATCCGGACGAAGCCGGAGTGGTTCGTGAAGAGGAACGACCCGGAGATCGTCGCCAGGTGGACGCGGGAGGCGGTTGGCCAGGGCATGACGGAGGCTCAGGTCCGTTACGTGCTGGCAGAGTTGGCGTACTACGACGGGCTGCGGGACGAACGGACCGGCGTGGAGGTGTCGGCCGTGGACGGGGTGTGGCACTCGGACACCCTGGTCGAGGAGGGGCTGCGCGAGCGGCTGCGTGCGGCGGTCCGGGTTCTGGAGGAGGTCCCCGAGGAGGAGAGGGACTGGCACCCCGGCTCCGGCGGTCAGGTGCTGGACCTGGTGCATCCCTCGCTGTTCTGCCTCGTGCGAGGGGTGAGCGGAGGCCCCGAGCAGGCGTGGCAGCATCCGGAGGTGCGTGGCGCGCAGTACGAGTACTCGAAGCGGTTCCAGTGGCTGCCCACGGACGTCGAGGTCGCGGAGGGCGGCGAGGTCGCCTTCCGGTCGTACGTGAACAACGTCCACCCCGTAACTCACCGCGAACTGGCGGACGTCCTGCCCGATCTCTTCGCGCGCCTGCGTCCCCTGCTGGAGAACGTCCTCACCGATCTGCGGCGGCCGCGCCCCGCGCGGATCAGGGCCAACCCCTATGGGTGGTACGACGGCACCGAGCCCGTCGAGCCCGAGGGCGAGGACGGCGACGAGGGCTACGAAGAGGCCTACCTGGAGTACGAGAGGGCCCAGGACAACTGGTGGTACGACCGCGTTCCGGCGGTCCCGGACGCCCCGGAGTTCGTCGCGCCCGAACCGGTCGACGCGTCCGCGCGTGTGGACCTGCGGGGCCGTCGCCTCCAGGTCATCGTGAAGCTGGCCACCATCCACCTCACGCCGGAGGAGCCCGAGTACGCCGGCGGCTCCTGGCACGTCGAGGGGATGATGAACGAGCAGATCGTCTCCACCGGCATCTACTACTGGGACAACGAGAACATCACCGAGAGCCGGCTGGGCTTCCGGGCGGCACTCGACGACCCGGACTACGAACAGAACGACAGCACCGGCATGAGCGACGTCTACGGGCTCAGCAACGAGGACCCCCTCAACCAGGAGCTGGGAGCGGTGGAGACCCCGGAAGGCCGCTTCCTGGCCTTCCCGAACACCCTCCAGCACCGCGTCGGCTCCTTCCGCCTCGTGGACCCCTCCCGGCCGGGACATCGCAAGATCCTCGCGTTCTTCCTGGTCGATCCCTCAACGACGATCGTCTCGACCTCCGACGTACCGCCGCAGCAGCCGTGGGCCACCGCGACCTCGACCATGACGCTGGAGCAGGCCAAGGGCTTCCGTGAGGAGCTCATGCAGGAGCGGAAGTTCTTCGTCACCTCGCACAACAACGAGCTCTACGAGCGGGAGTTCTCCCTGTGCGAGCACTGACTCTCCCTGTGCGAGCAATGAGCCGATGTCGGTGCTGCGGCATACGATCCGGGGATGCGTGCTTCAGGAACGTTCACAGTTGCGGAGTTCACGCCCGCGCCGGTGCCCAGCCCGCCGATTGAGACCGCGGTGTCCGTGGGGGTGTCCACGATGGAGAAGAAGTACGAAGGTGAGGTGGCCGGAACCGGAGGGATGAAGGTCGACACGGACGGCACGCATCGGATCTGGTTCAACTACGAACTCGCACAGTGATCCGGCACGTGAGGCGCGAAGCCATGGGCGGATCGATCTTTCTCCTGACAGGATCTTGAGCTGACGCACCCCCTCGGCATGTTCTGTCTCAGGAGGGTTTGCGGGCGGCGGGCTTCGCGGCCTCGGCGCTCACCCGTACTCCTCGGAGGAGCACCGGGAGCCACAGGAGACATGCCAGCAGGGGGACCGCCGCGTAGGCGGCCATGCCCGTACTGGGGCCGAGGCCGTCCATGAGCGCGCCGAGGACGAGATAGCCGGTGCCGATGAGCGCCGACTCCACGAACGCGATCATCGACAGCAGGCTCGCCCGGTGGCGTGACGGCACGGCCTCGTTGAACACGTTGTCCACGATCACCGCGGTGATCTCGGGAATCCCGACCAGGACCAGGAACGCGGCGATGGTGACGCCGAGAAGGCCGAGGCCGCTCAGGCCGAGCGCCGCGGCGAGCGTCAGCAGGGACACCGGGACGACGTACCGGTGGCCGATGCGCCGGTCCGCGCGGTCCGAGAGCAACGGGGTGAGCCCGCCGACGAGGAATCCGGCCGCGATGACCACGCTGACCAGCGCGGGGCCCGCTCCTTGGGCGGAGAGGGTCTGCTGGGTGAAGATGATGTACGGCGTCAGCGTCGCATGCATCAGTCCGGACACCACGACGAGCGTCACGAGCACCGGGGTGGCGACCCGGAGCATCGCCCGCCATGCCGTGGCATCGGTGTGCTTCTCCTCGGCTGCGTCCTGCTCGTCGACGGCGTCCGCGCCGCGGATCTCGGGAACCCGTGACATCAGAACCACCACGGCCAGGACGAGGCAAGCGGCCGAACCTGCGTAGACAACTCCCCAGGAGATCCTCTGCAGTTGGCCGCCGAGGACGATGGCGGCGCCCGAGGTGACGGTCCCCAGCATGGTGAACCGGGACCTGATCCTGACGTAGCCGGCCGTCGCGCCGCGGCGCACGAGCAGGTCGTACAGCAGGGCGGTCTCCGAACCTGACACGCATGCCATGCCCACGCCCTGGGCGATGAACAGCGTCAGGAACACCCAGTAGGACGAGAACGCCACCTGACCGAGCAGGCACCCGGCTATCAGCAGCTGGCCGATGACGATGGCGGCGCGCCTGCCGATACGGTCGGCGATGACTCCCGTCGGCAGCTCCGCGAGTCCGCTGACCAGGTAGAGAAGTGTCTGGAGCAGGGCAACTTGGCCTGCGGAAAAGCCCCGTTGGAGGAGGAAGAGGATGAACACGCCGCGTTGGAAGAGGGTGTTGGCGAGCACGGCGTACACAGAGAAGGGCCGCGTGACACTTCGTGCCGTCTGGTCGACTCGTGTCGGCCCGCCGAGGGGTTCCGTGGTGCCGGGCATGCTGCGGGCTCCCTCGTGCGGGTCGGGTGGCGAACGATACGTCGAAGTCGAAATTCGGGCACGGGATCGAAATTCCGGCCCTTTACCGGCCGTTCACACTCTGGCGCTGGTGGGACGGCGACACCTTCCTGTTATCTTTACGTGACTTCGCGGCATGACTCTCCGTGACGCTTCGGCCTGGGATCGCTATCAGCAGGACGGGAATGACCAAGCACGACAGATTCGACTTCAACAGGGCAACGCAGGTCGCACGGGGGGCACTGGCACCGGGGCGGGGCAGGAGGAAGCGGTCCAGGACGCGGTTCATGAAGCTGCGGCTGCCCGGGAGGCCGGACTATCCCCGGTCCGGGCGGCGCGGCTGGCGTCGATGGGTGCCCTCGTGGCGCCAAGTGCTGGGCGCGGCAATGGCGTTCATCGGTCTGCTGACGGCGACCGTGGCCCTCGCGTACGCCCGCACGGAGATACCCGACGACCTCAATGCCTTCGCCACCCAGCAGGACAACGTCTATTACTGGGCGGATGGCAGTCCCATGGCGCGCACCGGTTGGGTGAGCCGCCAGGAGATGAGCCTGGAGAAGGTACCCGAGCACGTGCGCGGGGCGGTGCTGGCCGCGGAGAACAACGGCTTCTACTCGGATCCCGGTGTCTCGGTCCAGGGGGTCACACGGGCGTTCTGGCAGACGGTCAGCGGTGGGGACACGCAGGGCGGGTCCACCATCACCCAGCAGTACGTGAAGAACGTCTATCTCTCACAGGACCGCTCCTTCACGCGCAAGTTCACCGAGATGCTCATGGCGGTCAAGCTCGACCGGCAGCGGAGCAAGGACCAGATCCTGGAGGACTACCTCAACACCAGCTGGTTCGGGCGTGGTTCCTACGGGCTGCAGCGAGCCTCCCAGGCGTACTACGGCAAAGAGGTCACCCAGCTCAACGCCAGCGAGGGCGCGTTCCTCGCCGCCATGCTCAAGGGCGCGGCGCTCTACGACCCCGCTCTGGGCCCCGCCAACCGCAAGCGCGCCATCGAGCGATGGAAGTGGACGCTGGACCGCATGGTGGACGTGGGCAGGCTGAGCCGGGCCGAGCGAGCGACGTACACCGAGTTTCCCGAACCCAGGGCGACCCCCAGGACGACCAGCGCCAGCGGGCAGGACGGATATCTGGTGGCGCTCGCGGAGTCGTATGCGAAGCGCACGGGAAAGATTCCGGATGCGGCCTTCGACCTCGGCGGCTACCAGATCTACACGACCTTCGAGAAGCCGCGGATGACCGCTCTGACCGGAGCGGTCAAGAAGTCGCGCGACAGCCTGGATCCGAAGGGCCGGGTCACCGACCGGTACGCCAAGTTCGGGGCCGCCACGGTCGCTTCCGACGGGCGGATACTCGCCGTGTACGGGGGCCCCGACTTCCAGCGGCAGGCCTTCAACGAGTCCAACACGGCCACGGTCCCCGCGGGTTCGGCGTTCACCCCCTTCGTCTACGCCGCCGCCCTGGAGCACGGCGTACGGCGCGCGCGCACCGGCCCCCGCACTCCCGTCTTCCCCGCGACCGTGTACGACGGGAACGACGACGTGCCGCTGATGACCCCGGAGGGCCCCTACTGGGACCGGGGCGGCAAGATGGTCAAGGGCCAGAACGCCGGCAACCGCTCGTACGGGCGCATCCCCCTGCGGGAAGCGGTGACACGGGGCGCGAACACCCCCTTCCTCCAGCTCGGCATGGACGTCGGGCTCGATCTGGTGCGGGCAACCGCCGAGAGGTCCGGGATGCTCGCCTCCAACTTCGGCCCGCCGGTGCCCGCCTTCTCCCTGGGCAACTCCACTCCGAGCGCCATCCGGATGGCCGGTGCCTACGGCGTGTTCGCGACCGGCATGCACACGGATCCGTACTCGGTCGGGAAGATCACCCGCAACGGCGAGCCGGTGCCGCTGCCCCGCCCGCGCTCGGCGCGCGCCCTGAGCCGGGCCGTGGCGGGCCAGGTCACCGAAGCGCTCACCCGTACCGGCGATGACTTCGCCGGCAAGACGGGCGTCACCCCTGATGACACCGCGCGCTGGTACGTCGGCTCCACCAAGGCGGCGTCCACGGCCGTCGTCGTCTACCGCATGGACCTCTCCAAGAGCCTCGCCCCCCTGCCTCTGGACACGCTGGGACGCAGTCCAGCGGCCGCCGGGAAGATGCCGGCCGAGATCTGGGGCCGGTACACGGCCGCCCTGCGGCGGTGACACGCGCGGTGAAACCGTCGCCCCGGTCCGCTCCCCCGCTGTCCTGTGAGTCCTCTGTCCTGTGTGCCCCCTGTCGGGACCTGTGTGTCCTCTGTCTGGAGCAGTCGCGATGATCTGGAAGAAGTCGGCCACGCTGCGCGCTCGGATCCGAACCCGGCCCAGCATCAGTCTCGGTGTCGCCGGGGTGCTCGTCGCCTCGCTGACCACCGCGGTCGCCGTCTCGGCTTCGGACGACTCGTCGGGCGAGGCCACGAACTCCGCGGCCGGATCGCAGGCGACCGCCGCAGCCCCGAAGCCCACCGCGGGGAAGAAACCGTCGGGTACCGGCAAGGACAAGGAGGAGAAGTGGGACGGGAAGGTGCGGGTGCTGGGCGACGGCTCCACGTCGTACACCGGCCCGCAGCCGGGCCAGTTGAAGGCGAAGCGCCTCAAGCCGGGTGAGAAGCCGCCCCAGTTCGTGGTGTTCTCCTGGGACGGCGCGCTGGAGAGCGACAACCGGCTGTTCTCCCGCTTCCGGCGCGTGGCGAAGGAGAACAAGGCGCACATGACGTTCTTCCTCACCGGCATCTATCTGCTGCCCAAGGAGAAGAAGGACCTGTACGCGCCGCCGCAGCACAAGACCGGCGCGGCGGCCATCTCGTACCCGACGGACGAGCACATCCGCATGACGCTGGAGCAGCTCGGCGGGGCCTGGAAGGAGGGGAACGAGATCGGGTCGCACTTCAACGGCCACTTCTGCGGCAAGAAGGGCGGCGGTGACTGGAGTGCGGCGGAGTGGACGTCGGAGATCGACCAGTTCTACTCCTTCGTGCAGAACTGGAAGACGAACACGGGCATGAAGGAACTCGCTCCGCTGCCCTTCGATCCCACCCTGGAGGTCGTGGGCGGGCGGGCACCCTGTCTGGAGGGGCAGAAGACCCTCATACCGGCGACCAAGCCCTTCGGCTGGCGCTACGACGCCAGCTCCGCGGGGGACTTCCAGATCTGGCCCGCCAAGAAGAACGGCGTGTGGGACCTGCCGCTGCAACTGCTGCCCTTCCCCGAGAAGCAGTTCCAGGTGCTCTCCATGGACTTCAACTTCCTCTACAACCAGTCGAAGGAGAGCACCCAGGGGGACCCGGCGATGTACCAGGTCTGGCGGAAGCAGGCCAGGGACGCCTATCTCGCGGGATTCCAGCGGGTGTTCCACGGCAGCCGGGCGCCGATGTTCATCGGGAACCACTTCGAGGACTGGAACGGCGGGATCTACATGGATGCCGTCGAGGACGTGATGAAGGACGTCTGCCCGCGCGAGGGGGTGCGCTGTGTGTCCTTCCGCGAACTGACCGACTGGCTGGACGCCCAGGATCCGAAGGTGCTGGCGCGGTGGCGGCTGCTGGATCCCGGTCAGCCGTCGGGCTGGTAGCGGCGGGGCGACGGCCGTCAGCAGGGCGTGCAGGTGTCGCTGACACCGCTCGGGGCCCGCGTCGTCCACGGCATGCCTGCCGCTGCGTTCGCCCAGCCGCGGTGGACGCATTGCTCCTGCGGGCCGTCGGTCGCGGCGGACGGCGCCGAGGGCCGGATGCCGGGTGAGGCCACGGTCAGCCCGGCCGGGGCATGGCACGCGGTCGACGCGGCGGGACCGTCGTCCCTGCTGACCCTCGCGGCGGGCCTCGGCACGGATCACCGCCCCCGTGGCGACGTCGGTACGTCCGCGGGCGCTCGCTGGTCGGTCTGCGGTTCGTCCGCGCGCGTCGGCCCGTGGCCCGCCAGTTCCTTGAGGGCGGTGGGGGTTTCCACGCCCCGGAGCGGGTGCCAGGTGTTGCCCACCTGGGCCGTGAGGACGATCAGGGCTGCCAGGAACACCAGTGAGGCCAGCACGAAGGAGCCCTGGAGGATGTAGGTGTCGTGGGGGTCGGTGCGGCGGAGGATGAAGAAGGCGTGCACGGCCGGGGCTGCCGCGCCGAGGCCGTAGCACCACAGGGCGAGGTCGTTGAGCAGGGTGCCCAAGTGGCGGCGGGTGGCGGGGGCCTGGGCGAAGAGGGCGTTCAGGTGGGTGCGGACGGCTGCCCGGAAGTCGGGGTCGCGGCCGATGTCGCCCTCGCGTGGGCGGTCGCTGACGTTCCCCCACCGGGCGAGGGTGCGGAAGGCGGCCGCGGTGACCGGGTGCGCGGGCTCGGCCGCATCCTCCACGAGCGTCATGCGGTGCCGGTCGAGCAGGCTGTCCTCGCACAGCAGCCGCACGGCCACCGAGGCCGCGCGGTGGGAGTTCTGCTGCAGCCTGCCGGGTTGGTGGCCGGTCCAGCACAACGGCTCGGAGGTGCTCAACAGGTCCGCGTGGTACGCGTCGAGCCCCGGCCAGGCGCGCACCTGCCGGACCGTCCGCGCCTCCATCCACCGGCGCCAGGGGCGGGTCGCCAGGCCCAGTACCAGGTTCACGGCGATCAGTGAGAGCAGGCAGGTCGTCAGCAGCTCCATGTCATGACGATCGGCGACGCGGTGGGCGGGCCGCAAGACCTGGGGCGGGGGCTGTCCGTACGGCGAAGCGGAGGGCTCTCGAACGCATTGTCAGAGGTGACCTCTAGAGTCTCTTCCACTCGTCACGGTGTGTTGCCGCGGGCGGGATTCGTCAGCGTGCCGCCGGTTGGGCGGCCGTCCGCAGCACCGGGGAGAACAGCGCATGGGGTGGGATCGGGCGGGCGACTACGAAGTCGCCCTGGAGGCGGGCAAGGTGGTCTGCCGCAACGGGAAGGGCCGGCGGCTGAAGTCCGTACCGGCCAAGTTGAAGGACGACCCGGCGGTGGTCGGGCTCCGGCAGCTGATCGAGTGGCTGGAGCGGCACGAACGTCAGTGCCTGACCGAGGTCGAGCAGTGGATGGTGCGTTCGCTGCCGGTCCCCACCGCCGTGCTGGCCCAGCTCTGGCCCGACCCGGCGTGGCAGGCGGCCCTGCGGGACGTGGTGGTCACCGGCGCGGACGGTGGCGTCGCCGGGTTCCTGCGCGATGTCGACCCCGACCGGGGAATCGGCCTGGTCGACCTGGACGGCGATACGGTCCGGATCACCCCGGACGCGGTCAGCGTGCCCCACCCGGTCCTCCTCGACGACCTGGACGAACTGCGGGAGTTCGCCGTCGAGTTGGGGGTGGGGCAGCACGTCGAGCAGCTGTTCCGCGAGGTGTGGCGTCGTCCGTCGGGCCTCGCCCAGGACGCCACCTCCGTGGACACCTACGCCGGCGGCGTGTTCAAGGAACTGCGCTTCCTGCACGGCCGTGTCACCCAGCTCGGGTACAAGTCGCGCGGCGGGTACGCGGTCTGCCCGGTCATCGAGGACGGGGTGAGCGTCGAGGCGCGCATCTGGATCGGTGAGAACGACGGCTACGGCGAGTACGACACCGAGACGGGCCCGCTGAGCTGGACCGACCCCACTGGCCGCGCGCTGACGGCCGCCGAGGTGGGCCCCGTCGCGTGGTCCGAGGGCATGCGCATGGCGGCGGCGCTCTACGCGGGCCGCGACGTTGAGGACGAGGAGCGGGCGGCATGAGCACCACGACGACGAACACCCCCACCGGCACGGCTGCGGCGGGCGCGTCGATCCCCGCCCAGGCCGCGGGCGAGAACGGCTCCGCCGCCGGAATTCGCGCGGCGGCCCTGCTGGACGCGGGCGCGATCCTCCCGGCCGGTACCACCGACCGCGACGACGCCGACGCGCTGACCGCCCGTACCTACACGCACAGCGCCCTCGGCGACCGCCCCGTGGTCCGGCTCGTGCCCGGCACGCTCGGTGAGGCCGAGGACCTGGCCCTGGAGTTCCTCGGGCTGGCCCGGACCGCCGAGGCCCCCGTGGTGGGGCAGGTGCGCCGCGAGACGCTGGGCTTCCCCGCCTGGGCCCTGGTCAACGATCCGGCCAACGGGCACCACGCACTGGCCCTGGTCAAGGACATCGAACGGCTGGGACGGCAGGCCAGGACCCGCGCCGGAGCCGCCAAGGAGGGTTTCGACGCGCTGGGCACCCGGCTCGGCCGGGCCGTGCCCCACTTCCTCCCCACCTTCTACGAGCAGGTGGCACGTCTCTTCCTCCAGGCCGAGAACACCACGTACGCCGCTTCCTTCTTCGGCAAGGCCCGTGAGGCCGAGCGGGTGCACGGGCTGGTCGTGGACGAGGACCGGCAGCGGGCCGTCTTCCTGGAGTTCGCCTTCGCCGGCGCACTGACCGTGAAGGCGCTGCGGCAGTACGTGCGCGACCTGGCGGCCCGGCTCGAACCGGCGGACGCCTGGGCGCAGTTCCGCCGTCTGCTGGTCGAGCGCTGTGCGGCCGGTGTGCCGCCGTACGCGGCGCTGCCGCAGGACGTGCGCACGCTGGTCAAGGCCGCCGGGCTGGACCGCGAGAGTGCCGAGGGCGAGCTGGTGGCCGATCTGATCGGGTCCCCGGGAGTCGTCCGCGCCCCGGCCTCGTTCTGGGCCGCCTACCGCTCCGCGCTCGTCGCCCTGGCCAGGCGGGACGCGGCCGTACGGGCCCGGCTGCTCGGCTTCTTCCCGGAGACATTCAGCGAGAGCGGCAAGGAGACGGACGGCGAAGCCGAGTGGCTGGCGCTGCTGGCCGAGTGCGGGGCGGAGGACCTGCTGACCGCCCTGCCGGACACGTCCGGCCAGGCCCCCGGCTCCCCCGCCCCGGTGTCCCCTTCGGACTGGCTGGCGCGCTGGGAGGCGCACCGCCGGCGCAACCGGGCCACCGCGGGCCGCAGCCCGCAGACCCTCGACCTGGCCGCCAGGATGGCGGACCGGCTGCGCGCCGACGGGTGCCCCGTCGAGCTGTTCCAGGGTCGCTGGCAGCGCAACGCCGACCTGGACCTGCTCGACCTCTGCCTGGCCTCGGGCATTCCCGTCGCCGAGCCGGACGCCCACGACACGGGCGCCGGGCAGCCGCCCGCCGTCCCGGTCGGACCGTGGCTCACGGACGCCGTGCCCGGTGCGCGGGACCTCACCGCCGTCGCCGGACGGCCGGTCTTCCGCGCCCTGCTGAGCCGGAGCGTCGGCGGTCTCGGCGAGCCACGCGGTCGGCGCACGGACGAATCGGGCCTGGCGAAGCTGGCGGCACACCCGGTGCTGTCGGAAATCCTCCGGGAGTGGCTCACCGCGCGCGCCGAGGAGTACGTGGCCGCGCGCGGGCTCCCCGGACTGCGTACCGCTCTGCACCAGCTCTCGGCGTTCCGCTCCGTGGTCGCGGACGTCGCCCCCGAGGCCGTGCGGCTCCTGGAGGGCCACGACGTCGTACCGCTGCTCGCGTCCACCCTGCGTACCGGCGTCCTCGACGAACTGGGGTGGCCCGCGCTCGACGAGACCTACGCCGAGCTCGCCGCCGAGCTCGCAGCGGCCTCCGCCGCACCTCAGCGGCATCACCGGTCGGAGAGCGTCGGTGTCACCGGCGCCTGGCCCGCGCTGATCCTGAGCACCCCCGAACGGGCCGTCGTCGTCGGCCCGCAGGGCGTGCTGCTGCGGCACACCCTGCGGCTGCCCGCCACCGTCGACCACTGGTCGACGTCCGCCTTCCGGTACGTCGACGGCGAGTTGCTGGTCATCTGGTGGGAGGACGGGAAGCAGCGCGGCTACTGGTCGCACCGTCCTTCCGAGGTGTTCGCCGTCGCCGGTGAGCAGCTCTCCCGCTGGGGCGGTTCCGGGGCCTCGGAGGAGGTCTGTCTGCCGCTGCCCGGTGGCGGCCGCGCCACCGGTGGCAAGGCCCTGCACGCGGGCGACACCTCCCTCCCGCCGCAGCGTGCCGTCATCTCCGACGGGACCGGTCTCTGGCGGGAGGGTCACCAGGGCACCCAGCGGGTGTGGCTGGAGTACGACCCGGCCACCGGTACGCACGGCCGCGCCTCGCTCCCCGCCTTCCTCAACTCCGGTGTGCGCGAGGGCAGTCGGCTGCTCGCCGAGCACTGCCAGGTGCTGCCGCTCCAGCCCGGTCTTGAGGGCACCCCGTTCGGCACGGACGGCACGGTCCTCGGCCGCTGGGTCCGCCGTACGGTCAGCGAACCGGGTACGGCCGACCCCTCCGACGGGCATCGCATCGTCGCCGGCACCCCCGACGGCCGCACGGTCACCCTGCCGCACCCGCTGCCCGGCGGCGGCTCCCCGGTGCCGCTCGGCACCCTCGCACTGCCCGGTGGTTCACGGCCGCTGGTGGCCCTGAACCACCGGTCCGTCGAAGCGCATCGGGAGGACACCGACGGCACCGGTGGCAACCTGTGGTCGGTCACCGCCGGCTCCCCTGGCGGGAACGACGCCGCGGGCACTCCCTACGTACCTCCCCTCTCCTGCTGGCACGCCCTGCGCCCGAGGGACGAGCGGGGGTCCACCGCACTGCGGAATCTGACGGACTCGCAGGTGGGGGAGCTGTTCGAGGAGGTAGCCGCAGCGGTCGGCCGGCACCTGGAGGCGTTCCGGGCCGCCGAGAAGTACACCGGGCCCTCGGCGCAGGAGATGAGCGAGGAGGTTGTCGCCCGGGTGCTGCCGGAGGTGTCCGACGCGCGGCTCCGTTCTGGCGTCACCGCGTTCGTCAGGAACGCCGTGGAGCGGGCCGCCGCGGCCGCCCGCTATCTGCAACCGCCCGAGCCCGCACAGCCCGCCACCAGTACCGCGCGCACCCGGGGCATGTTCTTCGACCGCGAGCCGGAGCACGCCGACGACACGACCCTGCGCGACGCCACCGCCTGGAGCGCCGAGCGCATGCACGGCGGCTGGTGGGGTGGAGGGAGCCGGTGGACCACCATCCGGCAGATCCTCGCCGTCAACCACGTCCTGGGGGGCGAGAGCGCGTTCGGCCCGCCCACGCCGCCGAAGGCCGCGTTCGCGGCCGTGGACGGCTGGCAGCGGGACGAGTACACCGTGCCCGGCGACGGCCTGAGCTGGGCCCCGCTCCTCGACAAGCTGCCCCAACTGGCCTACCGGGCCGCCTCGGAGACCATCTCGCCGGAGCACCGCGCCGGACTGCTCGTGCTGCTGGAAACCCTTGCCGCGGGCCCGCTGGCCGACCCGGCGGGCACGGTCCGGCAGGTGGAACTCGTCGAACCGCTGGGCGGCGGCTCGGGGTCGGGACGCCACGAGGCCGTGCCCCGCCTCGGCCAGGTGCTGCGCAGGGGCGCCCGCACCGTCGTGGTCATCTCGGGCCGCGGCTGGAACGACCGCACCGGCGCGGCCCGCTGGCTCGCCCTGGACCACGACCCGACCGGCGTCTTCGGTCCCGTTCCCGGCTTCACCCTGGACCGCGAGCACGTGCACCGGCAGGGCATCGACCGCGACCGGCTCACCCGGCTGGTCGCACGGGTACGGGAGCAGGGCCCGGCGCCCTGGCGCCCGGAAGCGGCCGAGGCCTTCCACACGGCCACCGGCATCGGCCACCTCCAGTCGGTCGCCCTGCTGTCGGCCGCTGTCGCGGAGCCCGGCGCCGAGACGCTCACGCTGCTCGGGGTGAAGACCCGCGCCTTCGAGGCGGCACAGGCCGGGCTGGCCGCCCTGCCCCAGGAGGAACGGCACGACCTGCTCCAGGCCCTGCTGCCCAAGGACCCGGCCGAGCTGTGGTCGACGGGCCCCGATGTCGGCGCCGCCGCCGAGGTCTGGCAGCAGCGGCTGGCCTCCCTCGTCCGCGTTCCCGAGGAGCTCGACCTGGACCTGTCGGGCACCACCCCGGGCGCCGTCGACCTGATCCTCAACGCGGGCTCCCGGAACTGGCTCACGCACGGCACCGACGTTCCCGACGGCACGGGCCGCCAGGGGCTGCGCCGGGTGGCGGCACGCGGCGCGGTCTTCACGGCCCTGGCCGCCCTGCGCACCCTCGCCTACACACTGCCGTACGGGCACCCCCTGCGGGCGCACCTGCCCGTGGGGCTCGCGGTCCTGCGCGACCGTCTCGCCGACCCGCACCTGGTGCTCGAACTCGGCCTGGACTGGACCGAGTCGGGGAACTCCATCGGCTCCGTGATCCGGGCCGCCCACGGGCTCCCCGAGTCCGGCGGCGCGGGCCCCGACGGCCTGGTCAGAGCCGGTACGGCGCTGCTCCTCGCGCCCGGTCACGGGGACAACGAGCGGTTGCTGATCCGCCCGGCCGGTCTGGCAGGACCCGAAGATCCGGCGTTCGGCCTGGTCGAGGGCACCGTCGGCCCGCACCTCACCGGTGACCTGTTCGCCCTGCGCACCCTGCTGGGCGACGAGGCCGACGCACTGGCCTCGGCGGGCGCCCCCGACGGCTCCCCGCAGCACCCGGCCCAGGACCCGACGCGTACGGCGCCGGAGCTGGTGGACCGGGCCGCCGACACCCTCGGTCTGAGCGCGGACGCCGCCGCTCTCTACCTGATGCTGCTCGCCCTGCCCGACCCGACGGACCGCAACTGCGTCCGCTGGACCGAGTGGAAGCCGGCGCGCGTCAAGAAGGCCCGGGCGGAACTGGCCGCCACCGCCCTCGTCGTGGAAGCCAAGCGCTCCCGCGCGGGCCGCAGCCTGTTCCTCCCCTGCGGCTGGCTCGAACGCAGTGCCCCCGGGCTGCCGTTGGAGACCTGGAAGGAACGCCTGTACCCGGTGGTGGGATCCACCCGGACCCTGCCCCACCTCCCCGTGCCCGCGCTGTACGCAGCCGCCTGGGCACGGGTGCGCGGCGGCGACGCCCCCGCCTTCGAGGAACTGGACACCCGTGCACCCCGGAAGGGCCGCCGCCGATGACGAACGACACCACGACCACCCCGGACACCGCCTCCGATACCGGCTCCGTCCCCGGCCCGGCGGCGGAGCCCGGCCGGGAGCAGCGCCAGGTGGCGCTGCCCGAGGACCGGTACGCCACCGAGCTGGCCTTCCTCGCGGCCCACGACTCCGGGCCCCGGCCGCCGGGGTGGCTGCTCACTCCGCGCGCCGTCGTCACCTTCGTGACGGGCAGCGCGGACGAGGCGCTGAGCCTGCCGAAGGGTGCCCGGCCCGGGGCCGGGGTGCCGCGCCGCCTGGTGATCGAGCAGAAGTTCGTCGGCGAACGCGCCCTGGTCGAGCGGTGCGTGGTCACCCTCGCCGGAGAGCGTGGGCTGCTGCTCGTGGGTGAGCCCGGCACCGCCAAGTCGATGCTCTCCGAGCTGCTGTCGGCGGCGGTCTGCGGGACCAGCGCACTCACCGTGCAGGGCACCGCCGGCACCACCGAGGACCAGCTCAAGTACGGCTGGAACTACGCGCTGCTGCTCGCCCAGGGCCCCACCGAGCAGGCCCTGGTGCCCTCCCCCGTGCTCTCCGCCATGACACGGGGCGCCGTTGCCCGCGTCGAGGAGGTCACCCGCTGCCTCCCGGAGGTGCAGGACGCCCTGGTGTCGCTGCTCTCCGAGCGCCGGATCGCGGTCCCCGAACTCGCGGGCGGCGAGGGCGCCCAGGTGCACGCGGCCCCCGGGTTCACCCTCATCGCCACCGCCAACCTGCGGGACAAGGGCGTTTCGGAGATGTCCGCGGCACTCAAGCGCCGCTTCAACTTCGAGACCGTCGGCCCCATCGGCGACGTGGACGCCGAGACCGCACTCGTCCGGCGGCAGTCGCGGGCGGCCGTCGAACGGGTGGGAGCCGCCTATCAGGTGGACGACGCGATCCTCGAAGCGCTCGTCACCGCCTTCCGGGACCTGCGCGAGGGCCGCTCCGTGGAGGGCTGGGAGGTGGAGCGTCCGTCCACGGTGATGAGTACGGCGGAGGCGGTCTCCGTCGCGGGCTCGCTGGGCCTGGCCGCCGCCTACTTCCCCGGCGACCGGGACGTGCTCTCCCTGCTGCCGGGCCATCTGCTCGGCGTCGTGCGCAAGGACGACCCGGCCGACGCGGCACGGCTGCTGGGTTACTGGGACGGACCGGTGCGCAGACGCGCGGAGCAGGGGTCGGCGACCTGGCGTGCCCTGTGGGACCTGCGCACGGTGCTGGAGAACTGACCGATGCCGATGAGCTTGCCCAGCACCCGCGAGAAGGCTCCGACGGCCGGGCCCGTCACCCCGGAGGACGCCGTGGCGGCGCTCGCGGCGTCCGGGTCCGGGTCGCCGTTCCTGATCGGGGTACGTCATCACGCACCCTCGTTGGCGGCCGCCCTTCCGGCGCTGCTGGACGCGGCGGCTCCCGACGTCCTGCTGGTCGAACTGCCCGCGGAGTTCCAGCCGTGGCTGGGCTGGCTCGCCCATGAGGAGACCGAGGCTCCGGTGGCCCTGGCCGCCGTACCCGCAGACGGATCAGGGGCCGGGGCCGGGTCGGCAGGCGAACGCGGTCCGGCCTTCTACCCGTTCGCGGACTTCTCGCCGGAGCTCGTCGCGCTGCGGTGGGCGGCGAGGCACGGCGTCCCGGCGGTGGCCTGCGATCTGCCGCTGGCCGACCGGGCGTGGGCGCGGGGCGGTCCGGATGCCTCTTCGCCCGCTCCTGGCCCGGACGTTCCTGGCCCGGGCGCCGACTCCGCGCCCGTACCGGGGACGGGGTACGGGCTGTCCGATGCGCTCCGGTCCCGGCTCACCGGCCGGGACGGCGACGATCTGTGGGACCGGCTGGTGGAGGCCCGTGCGCCCGGATCGACACCCGAGGCGCTGCGCCGTGCCGCCCTGCTCACCGGCTGGGCGCTGCGGTACGAGGCCGAGGCGCGGGGCGGGGTGCGGTCCACGGACCTGGCGCGTGAGACGTGCATGCGCGGGCATGTCGCCGAGGCCCTGGCGAACGGGCGGCGTCCCGCCGTGGTGGTGGGGGCCTTCCACACCCCGGCGCTGCTGACCGCCGCCGCAGGGGCCGAGGGGGGCTCCGTACCGGACCCGTCCGAGACGTCGGGCGTGCCGGACTTGCCGGATGCGGACGGTCGCCCGGACGGCGCCGCCGGGACAGCGATCGAGTGCACCGTCTCGCTGGTTCCGTACGCGTACCCCCTGCTCGACTCACGGTCCGGATATCCGGCCGGCATCCGGGACCCGGAGTGGCAGCACGCCGTCCTGGACGCCGTCGGGGACCCGGCCGCACTGCACGAGGCGCTGATCCGGACCGCGGTCCTGGTCTGCGCCGCCCTGCGTGAACAGGGACACCCCTACGGTCCGGCGGACGGCATGGAGGTCGTCCGGGTGGCCGGTGACCTGGCCCGCCTGCGCGACCTGCCCGCCCCCGGCCGGGGTGAGCTCCTGGAAGCCGTACAGACCGTGCTGGGGCGCGGCGAGACCTACGGCGCGGGCCGTGCCGTCGCGCGTGCTCTTGAGGACGTACTCGTCGGAGGGCGTACGGGGCGGCCCGCGCCCGCCGCACCGCGCAGTGGTCTGGGCCCCGCCGTCGAGACCGAGACCGCGGCGCTCTCCCTCCCGGGGCCGGCGGACGCGTACGAGAAGACGCCGCGCGATCTGCGGCTCGACCCGGCGCGTTCCACCCTGGACCGGCGCCGCGAACTGCTGCTGCGCAGGCTGACGGTGTGCGGCATCCCCTACGCACAGGAGCAGGCGGTGACCGGCGCGGCCGGCACCGAAGGGCTCACGACGCGCTGGCAGGTGCGGTGGACCCCTGCGACGGCCGCGATGCTCACCGCGGCCGGCGCCCGCGGTGTCACCCCGGCCCAGGCGGCCGAGGGCGTGCTGCGGCAGCGCCATGCGGCCGAGCGCGCGGAGGGCGGCCCGACGGCCGCCCAGGTCGTACGCGGTCTCACCGAGGCCGCCGAGTGCGGGCTCCCCGCGTCGGCCGACGAACGGCTCACGGAACTCGCCGCCGTACTCCCGGCAAGCGGAACGCTGCCCGAACTCCTCGCCGGACTGGACCTGTTGGACCGCATCGACGCCGGTCATCTGCCGGGCCTGGCCACGGCTGACACCCCTGCCGCCCGTGGTGGCACCGGCTGCGCCCGGACCGCGCACGCCGCCGAACTCCTCACCTCTGCGGCGGTCCGCCAGGTCGACGGTCTGACCGGTTCGCAGGAGCCGGGGGACGCCCGTGCGCTGCTCGAACTGGCCCAGCGCGCCGACCGGTTGGGCGGTATCCGGCTCGCCGACGCCCTCGCCCGGCTGGCCGCCGACGGCACCCCGTTGATCGCGGCGGCCGCCGGAGCGGTCAGGGTGCTCACGGGCCACGACGGCGCCGAGGCCTTCGGGGGGCGCGTCGCCTCCTGGGTGGACGGAGCCGTGGACGGAGCCTCCCGAACGGCGCTGACCGCCCGCCTCACCGGCGTCCTGACGGTGGCGGGTCCACTGCTGGCCGTCGGCACCGGCGCCCTGGACCCGTTGCTGCACCGGGTCGTCGAGCTGGACGACACCGCGTTCCTGGCGCGGCTGCCCGCCCTGCGCGGTGGCTTCGACACCCTGAGTCCGGCGGCCCGGGACCGTCTCCTCGACACCGTGGAGGAACGGCTGGGCGAACGGGTGGACACCGGCGACGCGGACGACCCCGCCGACCTGGCGCACCGGGCAGCCGCCGACCTCGCGGCCCGCGCACTCCTGAACTCCCTCGGCCTGCCCGTCCCGCCCCCGGCGCTCGACGACCGGTCCCCGGCCTCGTCAGGCCACCCGGCCGAAACCGCCCCCGACCCCATTCCCGCGCGGACGCTCGCGCCCGCCGACCGCTGGCGGCTCGTACTGGGCCGTCGACCCGATCAGCTGCCGTCCGGCGCCGCCCGCCTGGCGACCGCACTCGACGAGCTCTACGGCGCGGGACAGGGCGAAGGCTCCCGCGCGGGCCTGCCGGGCCGGGGCTCCGGACAGCGCGGCGGCCGGGAGCCGTCGTTCCCCGGCGTCCGCGAGTGGTCCCAGGAGCTGGCCGCGCTGTTCGGTCCCGGCATCCGCGAGGAGGTCCTCGCCGCCGCGGTCGGGACAGGTCGCCAGGACGTCCTCGCCGCACTCGACCCGGCGGCCGTCACCCCTTCCGTGGAACTGCTCCGTACGGTCCTGCGGTACGCCGGCGGCTTGCCCGAAGCCCGCCTCGCGGCACTCCGGCCGCTGGTCCGCCACCTCGTCGACGAACTGACCCGGCAACTCGCCACCCGGCTGCGGCCGGCCCTCACCGGCACGATGACGGCCCGGCCCACCCGCCGCCCCGGCGGCCGCCTCGACCTGCCGCGCACGCTGCGCGCCAACCTCGCCACCGCCCGCCGGACGGCCGACGGAACCGTGCGGGTGATCCCCGAGAAGCCGGTGTTCCGCAGCCGTGCGCGCCGGTCGGCCGACTGGCGTCTGATCCTGGTCACCGACGTCTCCGGATCCATGGAGGCGTCCACGATCTGGTCCGCGCTGACCGCGTCCGTACTCGCCGGGGTGCCGACCCTGAGCACCCACTTCCTGGCCTTCTCCACCGAGGTCGTCGACCTCACCGGCCATGTGCACGATCCCCTCTCCCTCCTGCTGGAGGTGAGCGTGGGCGGGGGTACGCATATCGCCGCCGGGCTGCGGCACGCCCGCAGTCTGGTGACGGTGCCCAGCCGCACCCTCGTCGTCGTCATCAGCGACTTCGAGGAGGGCGCGCCGCTCGGTGGGCTGCTGGCGGAGGTGCGCGCCCTGGTGGCCACCGGCTGCCACGTCCTGGGGTGCGCGAGTCTCGACGACGCGGGCAGGCCGCGCTACTCGACGGGCGTCGCCGGACAGCTCGTGGCCGCCGGCATGCCCGTGGCGGCCCTCAGCCCACTCGAACTGGCCCGCTGGATCGGGGAGAAGACCGCATGACCGGGGAGAAGTACGTATGACCACCGCCCAGTTGCCACCCGTCGCGCCGGACGTCACGGCCACGCTGGTGGAGAACCTCTCGCCCCGGCTGCGCAAACGGCTGGACGCGGCGGTCGCCAAGCTCGGCAGCCGCCCGACGCGCCGCGACGGGGACACCGTGCTGATCTCGGTCGACGACGAGACCGAGTTGCGCCTGCACGCCCCGAGCGGCGTGGTGACCACGGTGGACGATCTGACATGCGGCTGCCTGCTCGCTCCGGCCTGCATCCACCGGGCGGCCGCCGCCTGCGCCGCCCCGGCGGCGGACCCGCCCTCGGCTCCCGCCGAGCCCGCCAAGGCCGTTGAGCCCGCCGATCCCGTCAATCCCGTTGAGCCCGCCGACCCCGTCGGCGCGGTCCCCGAAGCCGGCTCCGCGACGGGCCCCGGGCCCGATTCCGCCACGAGCCCGGACTCCGACTCCACGTTCTCACCCACGCACACGTCCACGCCCCTCACGCGCACGCCCCCGCCCGAAGCCGCAACCCCCGCCGAACGCGACGCGGCCGACGCCCTGTGGGCCGCGGGCGCGGCCGTGCTGGAGTCCGGGGTCGACGGGGCCGGCGCCGTCACCCAGTCGGTGCTCCTGCGAGCCGCGCACACCGCCCGGCTCCGGCAGCTGCCCCGCGCCGCGGGCGCCGCGCTGGCCGTCGTGACGCTGCTGCGCGCGGCCCGCGCCGGGGACCCGTCCTACCGCACCGCCGACCTCGTCACCGCCCTGGCCGAACTCCTGGGCACCGCGCACGGGGTGAGGACGGCGTCCGGGACTCAACTGGCCGCCGTGCGAGGCGTCGCGCGCCGCCCCTACCTCCCGGACGGTTCGCTGCGGCTGTACGGGCTGTTCACCGAACCCGTGGTCACGGACTCCGGGCACGGCGGCGCCCGCACCTGGGTCGCCGGTTCCGACGGCCGCCTCTTCACCGTCGGCGACGTGGCACCCGGCGGTGCCGGACGCGCCCTGGGCGTGGCCGACCGGGCCGTACGCCTCGGGGACACCGCGCTCACCCACCGGGAGCTCGGCCGGGCAGGCCTGGCGGTCGCGGGGGCGACGGTCTCACCGGACGGCAGGCTGGGCGCCGGGAAGGGCGTCAAGGCGGTTGCCGCCCGCGGCGCGTCCTGGACGGAGCCGCCGCTGGCCGCCCTGTGGGAGACCCCGCCGTCCGAACAGGCCGCCCGCGCACTGCGGTTCGGCTCCCGCTACGCGCCCCCGGACGGCGGCGGCAGCGACCTGCTCTTCCTCGACGTCGAACTCCTGGGCGCCGTAAGGGAGTCCGGCGGCAGCTGTCTGCTCGCCGTGTGCGAGGGAGGCGTTCCGGTCCGGCTCACCGTCGCCGACGACGAACCCGCGCTGGCGCACCGCGACAACCTGATGCTGCTGGCCGCGGCGCCGGGAACACGGCTGAGGATCATCGGCCGCCTGATGTCCGCACCCCACCCCCGGCTCGCCCTTCTCGCCTGCTCGCACCCCACCGGCGAGGGCACGGTCGACCTCGGCCTCGACCGTCTGCGCCGCGCCGACCTCCCGAACCCGGCCGGCCCCGCACATCTGGCCCCGTCACCGCCCGACTCCGGTACGCAGGCGCCCCTGTACCTCCTGGAGCGGCGCGTCGAGCAGGCGCTCCTGGCGGGCCGCGCCGCCCTCGGCATGCTCGGCGACGTCACCGCCGAGGCGCATCGCATCCGCCGCAAGGGCCTGCCCACCGCCGCCGGTCTCCTCACCGCCCTGTGCGCCTCGGCGGCCCCACGCGACCGCGACCACTTCGGCCGCCTCCTGCCCGCCGACACGGACGGTTTCGCCACCCACTGGCTCGCCTGTGCCCGGTACACGGCGGCGGTTGCCGAGTCACTGTGCGCGGCGGGCTGGGAGCAGGCCCCGTCGGTCCCGGCCGGGGACGCTCGCTAGCGGCGGCGAGCAGCGCGGCCGGGCCTGGAGGATGCCCCGCCGTCTCAGCCGCGCTCCCGCCTCCGTCCCTGCCGCGCGCTCGCCGCCCGGATCGCCGCGACCAGTCCCCGGTACACCGGCCGCACCACCCTGCCGGGCAGCCGGCGGTGCCGCTCCTCCTTCCACACCCGGGCCCGGGAGTGCGCCGCCAGGGGCGACCAACGGTCGGTGAGCGGGGGCGCCGCCACGTGGAACTCGACGCGCACGAGGTGCTTGACGTTCACGTATCCGTACTGCCACGGGCTGACCAGCCGCACCGGTGCTCCGTGCGCGCCGGTGAGCGGCTCGCCCCCGAGCCGCTCGGCGAGGAGCACCTCCTCACCCAGCGCGTCCTCCAGCATCACCACCCCCCGCACCCCGTCCGCACCCACGAACACCAGGTGACTCACCACCGCCCCGGGCCGCAGCGCCGGTTCCACCACCTCCCGGTAGAAGTCCCGGAACGCGACTCCCTCCCACACCAGCCCGGTCGCCGACCACCCGGCCACACAGTGGAAGTCGGCCCGCACCTCGCGCCGGGGCAGCTTCGCCAGTTCCGCCACCGGCAGTGTGATGTCCTCGGTCAGCGCGCCGACCAGCTTGATCACCGGGTCGGCGGGGACGGGTGGCGGCGGGCTCTTCAGGTCCTTGCCGAACCTGGGAAATCCCCCGACGGCACGTTGTCCTGGCGGAAGCTTCATGTCGGTCCTCCGGTCTGCACGCAAGTCGGTTACGGAGCAACTCGGTTACGGAACAACCTACTTGAGCTGATATCGGGTGCACCCGGCGGCCCCGGCAAAGGGCTGCCGGGGCAGGGCCCGGACCCAGCACGGACAACTACCGGAGCAGCGCCCGGACCGAGGACGGACATGAGGACGGACATGAGGACGGACAATGGGTACATGTTCCACGCGCGCCTGCCCAAGCCCGCCCCGAGCCGCCCGTACCGCGTCTCCGACACCGCCGGATACCTCGCCGGTCGCTGGAGTGTCGAGCGCGTCGTCCTCGACCGGGCGATCGGCGCCGAGGGCAGGTTCGTGGGGACGGCCGACTTCCGCGCCACCGGGGGGCAGCGCGGCGGGGTGCTGTCGCACGAGGAGGAGGGCCATCTCGAATGGGAAGGCAGAACGTTCCCTTCCAGCCGTACGCTGCGGCTGCTCCCCCGTGGCGACGGGACGGCGGAGGTGGAGTTCGCCGACGGCAGACCCTTCCACGACCTCGATCTGCGCGGGGGCTCCTGGCACACCGTCCACCCGTGTGCCGCGGACCGGTACGAGGGAGCGTTCACGGTCTGCTCGGCGGACGAGTGGCACCTGGAGTGGCGAGTCACCGGCCCGGCCAAGGACCAGTTGCTGCGCTCGGTCTACCGGCGGCTCCTCGACCACTGACACCGCGCACTGCGACCATTGGCACCGCGCGAGTACGGGGCACGCGACACGGACACCCCGCGGCCGGTGCCCTGTCGCCGGGATCACAGCGCGCCCCACGGGAACCAGCCGCGCGGCTGGACGCGTCACGCCACAATGAGGGCCCAAACCGGTGACCTCCGGCGCCCGGGGGGAGCCGTCGCGATCTGCCGTGGGGGCCAACCACCCTTACTGGAAGTGGAGTTGGACGTGCCGACAGTCACCAGCCTGACGCGTACCGTGCTCGCCTCGTCGGCTGCCGTCGTCCTCCTGGCCGGCTGCTCCAGTGAACCGCCGCCGCTCGAATTCGGAACGGCGAAACCTTCCGGCCCACGCCTCGACGCACAGGCTCCCAAGGGTGGTGCGCTGCCCCTGGCGCAGTGGCCGGACGCCTGTGAGGTGCTCCTGGAGGACGAGGTCCGCGCGATCCTGCCGCAGGCCAAGGACTTCGAGCGGGAACCGATCAAGGTCTCCGTCCTCAACTTCAACCCGCTGGCCGAGTCCGCCCCGGGAACCACCGGTGACGTGCCGAAGGGCGGTTGCGAGGTCGAGTTCGGGCTGCCGGCCGAGTACGTGAGCAAGCAGAACAGCAGGATCACCCTCGTCTTCCAAGGGCTCGCCGATCCCGCACTGGTGGCCGAGGGCTACGCGAAGGACCGCGCCTACGAGGTGAAGCACGGTGGGAAGGGGCCGGAGAAGTTCAGGGACCTCGGGGCCTCGCTCGGGCCGAAGGGCTGCTTCACCAAAGGGCGCGCCGGGCTGGTCTGCCACCAGGGTCCGTACGAGTTCGAGGTGGACGGTTCGTCGACCGCGGACGGTGTCGGCGAGTACACCGAGTCCCCCAAGAACTGGCGCGAAAAGGTGCTGGTCCCCGTGGTCCGCACGCTGAGCGCCCGCATGCCCGGCGGCGTGTGACCGTCGGTCGCCGCGCCGTACGTGAACGGGGCACCCTGCCAGGTGGTTTCCCGGCAGGGCGCCCCGCGGCCGATGCGGGCCCGGTCTGGCTGGGTGCCTCGGTCCAGGTCCACTTGAGTGCCTCGGTCTAACTGGGTGCCTCGGCGCCCTTGCGTGCGTAGAACCACCACGTCACCGCGACGCCGCTCGCGTAGAAGGCGACGAATCCCCACATGGCGCTGGTCACCGCGACGGAGGCGAACAGTGCCGGGATGAAGAAGAAGCCGTACGCCGCGATGGCGGCCGTGAAGCCGGTGACCGCGCCGGACTCCATCTCGGCCTGCTTCAGCGCCTGGTCGTAGGCGGGGGTGCCTTCGACGAGGCCCTTGAGGTGGGTGGTGCGGAAGATGACCGGGATCTGGCGGAAGGTCGAGCCGTTGCCGATGCCGGAGAAGAGGAAGGCGAACAGGAAGCAGACGAAGAAGCCCCAGAAGGACCCGTTGTCACCGCCGGAGGGCAGGAAGTTGATCACGCCGATGATCGAGACGCCCATGCCGACGAAGGAGAGGATGGTGACGCGGGCGCCGCCGAGCTTGTCCGCGATCCAGCCGCCGGCCCAGCGGGCGAGCGCGCCGATGGCCGGGCCCATCCAGGCGTACGTCGCCGCGGAGTAGGCCGCGTCGATCGGCGTGAAGGTGGTCTTGATCAGCAGCGGCAGGGCGGCGGCGAAGCCGATGAAGGAGCCGAAGGTACCGACGTACAGCCAGGTCATCACCCAGTTGTGCTTGCGCTTGAAGATGACCTTCTGACGGCTGAAGGGGGTGGAGGCGACCTTGAGGTTGTTCTGCCGGAACCAGGCGAGCGCGGCCAGGACCACCAGCACCGGCACCCAGACGAACGCGGCGTTCTGCAGGTAGACGGGTGTGCCGTCGGCCTTGTGCTGGGCGGAGCCGATCGCGATGGTCGAGAAGGTGATCAGGATCGGGGTGAGCAGCTGGACGACGGAGACGCCCAGGTTTCCCAGACCGCCGTTGATGCCGGTGGCGTTGCCCTTCTCGCGCTTGGGGAAGAAGAAGCCGATGTTGGCCAGCGAGGAGGAGAAGTTGGCGCCGCCGATGCCGCAGAGCGCGGCGATGGTCGCCAGGACGGCGTACGGGGTGCTGGGGTCCTGGATGGCGATGCCGAGCCAGATCAGCGGGATCACCAGGATCACCGTGGACAGCGCGGTGAAGGTGCGCTGGCCGATCATCGGGCCCAGGAAGGTGTAGAGGATGCGCGCGGTGCCGCCGGTGATGCCGGGGATCGCGGTCAGCCAGAACAGCTGGCTCTGGCTGAGGCCGAAGCCGACGTCGGTGAGATTGGTCGCGGTGATCGACCAGACCTGCCACACCACGAAGGCGACCAGCAGGGCGGGGACCGCGATCCACAGGTTGCGGCGGGCGACCTTGCGGCCGGTGCCGCGCCAGAAGGCGGGGTCCTCGGGCCGCCAGTCGGTGATGGTGCCGCCGGGGCGGTACTGCTGCGGGTCGGCGACCGCTCTGTCGGCGTCCGTGCTGGTGCCGGCGTCTGCGCCGGGTGCGGTGAGCGAGCTCATGACTGCTTCCTGTGCGTCTGGTGCGTCCGGGGACCGTCGTGGGTCAACTGGTGCACGGGGATGAAGACTTCGGGGTCATCGAGGCATTGGCCGGTGCGCAGGTCGAAGGCCTGCTTGTGCATCGGGGAGGTGACGACGGGACGCTCGCCCACGGTGCCCATGATTCCGTCGGCCAGGACGTCGGCGCCGGAGAAGGGGTCGCGGTTGCCGACCGCGTAGACCTCGCCCGCCGCGTCGCGGAAGACCGCGGCCCGGCCCTCGCCGTCGGGGAGGAAGGCGACCCGGCCACGGCCGGTCTCCAACTCCTCGACCTCACCGGTGAATTCGCCGAAGCGTCCCAGCTTGGCCGGGTCTTCGAGGACCGCCTCCCACTCGTCGCGGTAGGCGTCGACATGGCGTTCCATCTGCTCCTCCAGCTCGGCGCAGATGCCGAGGGAGTCCTCGACGAGGACCTTCTTCAGGTTCTCGATGCCACCACCGCCGTCGGGCCGTTCGATCCACGCGGCGGTGCGCTCCAGGCGCTCACCGGTGCGCAGGTAGTACATGAGGAACCGGTCGGTCAGGCGGAACAGTGCGGCGCTGTCGAGGTCCTGGGCGAGCAGGTCGGCGTGGCGGGGGTTGGTGCCGCCGTTGCCGCCGACGTACAGGTTCCAGCCGCCGGCCGTCGCGATGACGCCGATGTCCTTGCCGCGCGCCTCGGCGCACTCGCGCAGGCAGCCCGAGACGCCGCCCTTGAACTTGTGCGGGGTGCGCAGCCCCCGGTAGCGCAGTTCCAGGTCGACGGCGAGCTGGAGGGAGTCGCCCTGCCCGAAGCGGCAGTAGCGGGCGCCGACGCACGACTTGACGGCGCGCAGCGACTTTCCGTACGCCTGTCCCGACTCGAAGCCGTGACCCGCCAACCTGCGCCAGATGTCGGGGAGTTGATCCTTGCGCGCGCCGAAGAGCCCGATCCGCTGAGCGCCGGTGATCTTGGTGTAGAGGCCGTACGCCGCGGCGACCTCGCCGAGTGCGACGAGCTGCCCGGGGGTGATCTCGCCGCCGGCGACGCGCGGGATGACGGAGTAGGTGCCGTCCTTCTGGATGTTGGCGAGGAAGAGGTCGTTGGTGTCCTGGAGGGCCGCCTGCTCGCCGTCCAGGATGTGGGCGAGGCCGAGGTCGGGTCCGAGGGTGCCCAGGACGTTCGCCACGACCGGCTTGCAGACGGCGCAGCCTTCGCCGCCCGCGCCGTGACGATCCCTCAATTCGCTGAAGGAGCGGATCCTTTCGGTGCGTACCAGGGCGTAGATCTCGGAGCGGGTCAGCTCGGGGAAGTGCTCGCACAGTCCGCGCGCCTTCTCCACGCCCGCCGCGTCGAGGACAGCTTGCAGGGTGCCGATGCAGCCGCCGCAGCCGGTACCGGCCTTGGTGCAGCGCTTGACGCCGCCGATGTCGGTGACGCCTTCCTCGGTGACGGCGGCCCGCACCTGTCCCTTGGTGACGTTGTGGCAGGAGCAGACCACGGCGTCGTCGGGCAGCGCATCCGCGCCCGGGAGCTCCGCAACGCCACTGCTCGGGATGATGAACGCCTCGGCCGGGCCCGGGAGTTGCCGTCCGGCGTGCGGCTGCAGTGAACCGTACGCCGCCGCGTCGCCGACCAGGATGCCACCCAGCAGCTGCCCGTCGGGACCCAGCAGCAGCTTCTTGTAAACACCCTCCCGTTCGTCCGAGAAGACCACCGCGACGGCGTCCTCCGCGACGCTGAACGGGTCGCCGAACGAGGCGACGTCCGCGCCCATCAGCTTGAGCTTGGTGGAGGTGTCCGCCCCGGTGAAGACGGCGTCCCCCTCCCCCGCCAGGGCGTCCGCGACCGTCTCGGCCATCTGGTATCCGGGCGCGACCAGCCCGTACACCCGCCCGTCGACGGACTGCGCGCACTCCCCCACCGCGTAGATGTACGGGTCGGAGGTACGGCAGCTGGCGTCGACCGCGACCCCGCCCCGGTCTCCGACGGCGAGTCCGCACTCACGCGCGAGCCGGTCCCTGGGACGTACACCGGCGGAGAAGACCACCACCTCCGCGTCGATGACCCGCCCGTCGGAGAGCTTGAGCCCGCTCGCCACGCCCTCGTCGTCGCGCATCACCTCGGTGGCGCCGACCCCGGTGTGCACCGCGACGCCCATCGCCTCGATGGTGGCGCGCAGCGCGGCCGCGCCGCCGTCGTCGACCTGAAGAGGCATCAGACGCGGGGCGAACTCCACCACATGGGTGCGCAGACCGAGGGTGCGCAGCGCACCGGCCGCCTCCAGGCCGAGCAGTCCGCCGCCGATGACGACACCGTCGCGGGCCCTGTTGGCGTACGCGGTGAGGGAGTTGACGTCGTACTGGGTGCGGTAGGTGAAGCAGCCCGAGACGTCCGCACCGGGGATCGGCGGGACGAACGGGTACGAGCCGGTGGCCAGCACCAGCGCGTCGTAGGAAATCCTGGACCCTGAGGCGGTGGTGACGGTCCGCAGGGTGGGGTCGATGAGCTCGACCGGGTCGCCGAGCCGAAGGTCAACCCCGTGCTCGGCGATGAACTCCGGTGCGCAGACGGAGAGTTCCCCGGCGGGCGTACCGGTGAACAGGGAAGAGAGATGGACCCGGTCGTACGCCGGAACGTCCTCCTCGGCCAGGACGACCGCGTGCCAGCCGGGCGAGCCGGGTGCGGTGAGCGCGCCGCGCTCGGCAAGCGCTTCCAGAAGCCGGTGGCCGACCATTCCGTGACCGATCACCACCAGGGTCTGCGTCCCGGGCCACTGCGTTCCGGCGCCCGGGGCCCTGCCTGCGTGCGTCATGCGCGAATCTCCGCTCGTCACAACCACCCGGTACCGTGCCGGGCAACTCTGACGCTAGACCTGCTCAGGCCCCGGAACCGCCGCCGAAAGTCCCAGGTCACAGAGCCATGAGCCTCTTGTGGTCGGGACGTTCGACAGCGGCGCGACAGGCTGCGGAGCCATAGCGTGAACAGCGGACGTCCCCTGCCCACCCCCCTGTCCCGGCCCCCTCCGCTCGCTCCCCTCCCCACCCTCTGCCCCGCCCCTCTCCACGCCCCGGAGGCACGGATGCTGGTCCTCGCCGTACACGGCAGCGCGGTCCCGGAGGCCGGCGCGACGATCGCCCGGCTGGCCGACCGGCTGACGGCGATCACCGGAGCACGTCCGGTGGTCGGCCATCTCGACGTGCAGCAGCCGAGGTTGGGTGACGTGCTGGCGCAGCACCCGGGCGCGGTGGTGGTGCCCGTGCTCCTCGGCGACGGATACCACCGGAAGGTCGACATCCCGGCCGTGGCACGGGCGTACGACTGCACGGTCGCGGAGGGGCTCAGCGCGGAACGGGACGTGACGCTGGCGGTGCACGCGCGGCTGCGCGAGGCACAGGCGCCGCTCGGGGAGCAGGCGGACGCGATCGTGGTGGCGGGCGCGGGCTCCACCCGCCCCGGCGGCAACGACGGCACGCTCGCGGTGGCCGAGGGGCTGCGGGAGCTGCTGGAGGTCCCGGTGGTCGCGGCCTACTGCTCGGCCACGGAGCCCACGGTCGAGCAGGCGGTGGAACGTCTGCGCGCCCAGGGCCACCGGCGCATCGCGATCGCCGCCCACCTGCTGGCACCGGGCCGCTTCACTCACGCCCTGGCAAAGTGCGGGGCCTGGGCCGTCTCGGCGCCGGTCGCCGATCACCCACGTATCGCCCGACTGGTCGCGGGCCGGTACGCGGCACACGGGGCGGGGGTCACGGCCGATGAGTGCGGGCTTCGTGGGCCCTCGCCGGTGGGGTCGGGGTAGGGAAATGCAGCGCCGGCCGGGACCGTGAGGGTCCCGGCCGGCGCTGGTTCGGGCGGCGTCCGTGCGGAGGGAGGGGGAGGGGTGCCGTGCTCTGCCCCTACGAGGGTGGCGGCCGGCCTTGCGGTGGCTAGCGTTTGTCCTCGGCGGGGGCCGGGGTGATGCTCACCAGCAGGCAGGCGCATGCTGCCAGGGTGGCGCTGGCCAGGGTGGCCACGGCGTAGCTGCCGGTCAGGTCGGCGAGGGAGGCTCCCGCCTGGCTGCCGATGGCGGTGCCGGCCGCGTGCACCGCCCAGACCAGGCCCATGCCGGTGCCTCGTACCCGCTCGGGCAGGGCGCTGGCGGCCCACATCGTGGTGGCGACCACGGTGGCCAGGTAGCTGATGCCGAAGATGATGCCGAAGGCCATCACCGGTACCGGCTGCTCGGCCACGCTCACCAGGAGCATGGCCCCGCCGCGCAGGGCGTAGGCGCCGATGAGGACGGCCTTGATCAGGCCGCGGTCGCAGAGCCAGCCGGCGAGGAGTCCGCCGGCGACCTCGAAGATGCCCAGCAGAACGAGGGCGGTGGAGCCGGTGGCCTGCGTCAGGCCGTGGTCATGGACCATCGGGACGAAGTGCACGTCGATGAAGGCCATGGTGACACCGCAGGAGAAGAACGCCAGTGACAGCACCCGCAGTTCACGGACCTGGGCGGCGGCGCGCAGCCGTGCGCCGAAGGTCAGCTTCTGCAGTGCGGCCTGCTGGACCTTCTCCTCCGACGCCGCCGGGTTGGCGGCTTCTTCCTCACGGTCCTGACTGGTGAGCTGTCCCGCCTTGCGGGCCGTCTGCACGGCGAGCGGGGTGAGGCCGAAGAGGAAGACCAGACCGGTGACGAGCAGTACGGAGCGCCAGGAGACCTGGGTGCCCAGCCAGGTCCACAGCGGCACCAGCACGATGAAGCCGACCGCCGCACCGTTGGTGAGCAGTGCGTATATCAGGCCCTTGCGGCCGTTGCGGAACAGTTCGTCGACGAGTACGCCGAGCGGTACGAACGACAGCATCGCGAAGGCGAAGGCCGCGACGAGCCCGTAGACGACGACGAACAGCCACAGCTGCCCCGCCAGGGCGCATCCGACGAAGGAGACGCCGGACAGGGCGGTGCCGATCGCCAGGGTCGCCGCACCGCCGAGCCGGTCGGCGAGGCCGCCGACCAGGGGGGAGGCGACGGCGGTGGCGACGGCGAAGAGGGTGGTGGCGGTGGCGAGGGCGCCGCGGGAGCTCTCAAAGGTCTCCGCCATCGGCAGGAAGTACACCTGGATGGTGTTCTTCAGCGACGACCCGGCGAGGGTGAGCAGGAAGGCGGAGGCTGCGAGGAGCGGCAGGAGCAGCCGGCCGGTACTTCTGCGCTGGGGGGAGGGACTCAGTCCCGTGGAGGTCATGGTGCGGATCCTGACGCAGGGGGTGGACTGGGGAGGAAGCGGGGGTGGGGCCAGGGGGTGAGGGTGGGGACGGAGAGCTGGGCGCGGGGGCCCGGCTCAGGCGGGGATGGCGGAGTCCGTGGGGCGGCGCATGCGGTAGGAGGCGCCGTCGGCGTCGAAGGCCTCCCGGAAGTCGAAGGCGCGGGGGCTGGACCCGTGGGTGTCTATGTACTCAAGGCGCTCGCAGGCGTCCTGCCAGGTGGGCACGGTGCCCTCCGGGATCCACCAGGCCGCGTAGAGCTTGTTGGGCAGGTGGACGAACCACTCGCGGCGGTTGCGCAGGGCGTGCAGGTGGATGTCGGAGTAGGCGTAGGCGAAGACCGATTCCAGATCGTTCCAGACCGAGAGGGTGGAGGCCCGGCTGTCGGATGCGTCGTCCTTGCCGCCCGTGTAGTACGAGGGCGCCTGGAAGGTTCCCCAGTCACCGTAGTCCCGCCCGAAGTTGGTCCACTCCGTGGTGACGGTGTCGACGGCGGTGGCGCGGGCGACGAAGCCGGGGCTGGTCTCGGACGCGCCGAACACGAGCGGTTCCAGGGCGTTGAAGGTGTCGTTGTCCGCATGGGCGTAGGGGTGCTTGAGCACGGCGAACGTGGTGAAGGCGACGTGGGCCACGGCGGGATCCTCGAATCGGGTCAGAGATAAGTCGGTGAGGTTCAGGGGGAGTTCAGGGGGAGGGTCGTTCGGCGGGGAGGGGGTGCAGGAGGGCTGCGAACGGGTCGGTCCGGGGGCGGGAGGTGAGGGTCAGGCTGGAGCGGGCCAGACGATGGGGAAACCATCTGTCCGGCCGCGCGAGGAGGACGACGAACTCCCAGGAGTGCAGGGCGCGGTACTGGCCCTGGGGCAGCCCGCCGGCTCGTGGGAAGGCGCTCACCGCCCGCCAGCGGTCCTCGAAACGGTGGGCCGTGACGCGCTCCCCGTTCTCCGGGGCGTAAAGGTCCGGGCGCACGTGGAAGGACCAGCGGCGTGCGCCGGAATCGCAGTTCCAGTGCCAGGCGGCCTCGGGGACCAGGGCGCCTTCGGCGTCCAGCCGCAGCAGGCCCCGGAACTCCGGGAGCGGTACCTCGTGGACGCGCATGTGGCCCTCACCTCCCGTCGCCAGGCCCGGCACCAGGGGCGGTGCTTCCCTCGGGCGCGGCGTCAGGAGGAGTCTCGCGCGCCGCTTGCTGTCATGTCAGCAGCAATCGGAGGCATGAACTCGCGGTGGCATCTTTGTGTCAGCTTCCCGGCCGGGGCAACGGGTGGGCGCCGTCTTCGGTGCGGACCGCTCACAGGACCGCCCGAGGACCGCGCTGAGGACTGCCCGAGGACCGCCCGGAGAACCGCGCTGAGGACCGCCCGAGGACCGCCCGGAGGACCGCGCAGAGGCAGATCAGAGGCCGATCAGAGGCAGTCGCGTGCCGACCGGGCGAGCAGGCTCAGTCCCTCTTCGAGTTCTGCCGGTGTGACGGTCAGCGCGGGGAGAAGCTTCACGACCTCGTTGCGCGGGCCCGAGGTCTCGATCAACAGCCCGCGCTGGAAGGCACTGTTGGCGATGCGGCCCGCGGCGTCCGGCCGGCGCAGTTCCATGCCCCAGGCCAGTCCGCGCCCGCGCAGCGAGACGACGTCGTCCGGGTGTTCCGCGCCGATCTCCGTCAGCGCCGCCTGAACCTGCTCGCCGCGGAGTCTGGTCTGCTGCTCAAGTGCGGTGTCGGTCCAGTAGGCCTTCAGCGCGGCGGTGGCGGTGACGAAGGCAGGGTTGTTGCCGCGGAAGGTGCCGTTGTGCTCACCGGGCTCCCACACGTCGAGTTCCTCGCGGAACAGGCAGAGCGACATGGGCAGTCCGTAACCGGAGATGGATTTCGAGAGGGTGACGATGTCGGGGACGACACCGGCGTCCTCGAAGGAGAAGAAGGCGCCGGTGCGGCCGCAGCCCATCTGGATGTCGTCGACGATCAGCAGCATGTCCCGGCGCCGGCACAGTGCGGCGAGTGCCCGCAGCCACTCGGGGCTCGCGACGTTGATGCCGCCCTCGCCCTGGACCGTCTCCACGATGACCGCCGCGGGGTGGGACACGCCGGAGCCCGGATCGTCCAGCAGCCGTTCGAAGAGGGCGAGGGAATCACCGGAATCCGGGTATCCGTCGAAGGGCAGGTGCGTGGTGTGCGCGAGCGGCACTCCCGCACCGGCCCGCTTGCGTGCGTTGCCGGTGACGGCGAGGGAGCCCAGCGACATGCCGTGGAACCCGCCGGTGAAGGAGACCACCTGGGACCGCTGCTTCACCTTGCGGGCCAGCTTGAGCGCGGCCTCGACGGCGTTGGTGCCGGTGGGTCCGGGGAACATCACCTTGTACGGCAGGGACCGCGGTTCGAGCACCACGCTCCGGAAGGTTTCCAGGAACCGGCGCTTGGCGGTCGTCGCCATGTCCAGGCCGTGGGTGATGCCGTCGCTCTCCAGGTAACTCATGAGGGCGCGGCGGAGAACCGGGTTGTTGTGGCCGTAGTTGAGAGCGCCGGCCCCGGAGAAGAAGTCGAGGTAGTCGCGGCCGTTCTCGTCGGTCAGCCAGCTGCCGCGGGCCCGTTCGAAGACGGTGGGCCAGCCCCGGCAGTAGCTGCGGACCTCGGATTCCAAGGACTCGAACACGTTCGGCGCGGGCGTGGTGTCACCGTCGGCAACCGGGGTGACCTCGCGAAGGGGCGGAGGGGCGGAAACAGTGATGCTCACGGAGTGCTCCTGGGAGGCAGCGGGAGAGGACGGGAAACGGTCGTTGCCGTCAGCGGTTTCGGTACGGCGTGGGCGGCACCGGCGGCGAGGTCGCGACCGGGAACCGGGTCAGGACCAGCCCTGGTCGTCGGGGCGGGCCGCGCCGGCGGACCATCCCTGGTCCGCGGACGCCGCCGAGGCGGTGATCACCGTTCCGAAGGACAGGCCGGCGAGCAGAAACAGGACCGTGGCGCAGCGAAGCATGGCGAACTCCTGTAACAGGGAGGGAGGGAAGGCGCTGAAGTGGAGGCTCCGGGCATGAGGCGCGGTGTCGTCGGGCCGACCGGTGAGGTGCGGCGACAGCCCCTACTTTTCACCAGGCGGACGGGGTCGTCACCGTCTTGCGCATGGCACAAACTGCCGGTGTCACGACTGTGTCAGGGGACGGTGTCCGCGAGCCCGTGCCGATCGGCGGGGACGGCCGCCCAAGGGAAGGGAACCAGCGGAGCGGGGCAGGCGGAAGCAGGGCCCGGGGGCCCTGCGGAGAGCCTGCGGCCGAGGACGAAGTGACCGCGCGCGGGGAGTGCGGAAGCCTCCGGTGGCGGTCAGAAACCCGCGATGCGCCACCTGGACAGCTGAGGGACGCCGGCCAGGGCCGCGGTGCAGATCTCCAGGCAGTGGGCGCGGGCCTCCGCGGGCCCTGGAGCCAGGAGGAACAGGACGCCGAGGGTGCCGTCGCGCGAGGTGTGCACGCGCACGTGCTCGGCGCCGCGGTAGGCGTCGACCTCTTGTTTCAGGGCGGCACAGAGCGCCTGGGCCTCGGCCGGATCGGCCGGCGGGTTCGGGGCGGAGATGCGAAAGGCAACGAGGTGCATGGTGAGTCGATGCTGGCACGGTGTGACCTGATGGCACGGAGACGTTGCAGTGGCGTGTACGTGCCATGGCCGCAATGTGACGCTTTCACACATACGGACACGTCGGCATATAGTCGCCACCTTCTGGCCCCCGGGCACGCGTGACGCATGACCGGGGGCATGGCGCCCCCACCGGGAGCGGCACTCCACGACATCCGAGAAACGGCAGCCCAGGAGGCCCCGTCAGCGAGCCGCCCGCGACCACCGGCCCCGGCGACGCAGGGCAGCCGCCGCCGCGAGGACCAGAATGGCCGCGGTGGCCGCACCGGGCAGCAGGAACAGCGCGGCGGCGGGCAGTTGGGCCGACTTGGCGAGGAACAGTACGGCGACGGCTGTTCCCGCCGCGACCCAGACCCCCGTAGCCGACCCGTGGGCACCGCCCGGAGGGCCCCCGCTCCCCAGCAGGAGCGGCCAACGCCCCCCGCAGGCAGCCAAGTTGGTGACACAGTAGGCGGTGAGCACCAGGGCGGCGCACACTCCGGCCACGCCGGGCGCGGACGCGGCGTCCGGCCCCGGCCGCGGTGCGCTCAGCAGCAGCGTGAGCAGTACGGCAGCGAGTACCGGCCCGTACAGGAGCCGCGCCCGTGCACGTACTCGCCCGTGCGGCGGAGGGGGCACGTCGCCCTCCATCCCCACCCACGCGAACAGCACCACCAGCGCGGTGGCGCCCACCCCCCACTCCCCGCCGCCCGGCAGTCGGCCGTCGAGGCTCAGCAGGCCGGGCAGCAGCCACCAGCCGGCCGTCAGTGCCAGCACGGAGACCAGCCGCAGACGGCGGCCGCGCGGCCCGGGCAGTACCCCGGACACCGCGCACCCGGTCGCCACCGCGAGCACCGCGGCCGCCACCAGGGTCGCGGCCGTGCCGTCGGCCGCGAACTCGCCCGCCGCCCCGGCCACCGCCGCCTGCCCGCAGGCGATGCCGGTGAAGTAGCAGGCGTGCACGGCCCGCCCCGCGACCGGCCCCCACGCTTCGGCGACGAGCCCTGCCACCCCCCGGCCCCTGGTGCCGCCCGCTCTCGCCACCAGGACGTACCAGGCGAGCAGGAAGGCAGCCACCGCCGACGCGGTGAACGGCGCCCCTGCCCGGCCTTCGAGCGCCGCGGGAACCAGCAGGGTGCCGGCTCCCGCGGCGGCGAGCAGGGTGCGCCGGGACCGCAGGTCGGTCACCGTGCCGGCCGGGGGCGCCGCCGCGCGTCCGGTCGGTGCGCTCACGCGATGTCGTGGAAGAACGCCGGGAGCGAGGGCGGCAGAACGGTGCCGCTCGCCACCAGTCGCGCCCCGTCCGTGGGCCAGGCCGGCATGCGGGTCGACGGGTCGACCGTGAGCCCCAACTGCTTGGCGAGGTACGCCGACCAGCCTGGCATGATCGCCGCCGAGGTGGCGGCGACGGCCGCGAGCGCCTCAAGGTGGGCGACGAGTCGGCGTGCGTGGGCCTCGCCACTGCCGCGCAGCTGCTCCAGCTGGTGCAGGTCGGCGACGGCGACGGCGATCGTCGAGGCCAGTTCGGTGGCGGCTCGCTGCGGGGAGAACTCGGCGGCGGCGAGCGCCTTCGCGACGGATCGGGTCAGCTCGGCGGGCACCGCGACCAGGGGCCCGTCCGCCGCCGTGGGCAGCGCGGCGGGGACGGTGCCGGCGAAGTCCTGGGCCAGGGCGGCGAGTACGGTACGCGTCCAGGTCTCCACGCCCTGCACCAGCACCGTTTCGACGGTGGAGGCGAACTCCTTGGCGGAGAAGTTGGTCTGCTGTCGCTCCGGACCGGTCAGGCACAGGTGGAAGCGGACGGCGTCGGCGGAGACCTGGCGCAGGAACTCCCCGCCCCAGATGGCGTGGTCGCGGCTGGTGGAGAACTTCTCACCCTCCAGCCGGTAGAACTCGTTGATGACCACCTGCGCGGGCAGCGTCAGTCCGCCGTGGGCCATCAGCAGCGCGGGCCACAGCACGGCGTGGGAGAAGGAGCAGTCGAAGCCGAGGAAGTTGATGATCCGGGTGGCCGGGTCGGACCACAGGCGCTGCCATTCCTGCGGCTCGCCCTGGGCGGCGGTCAGGGACGCGGTCGCCGCCACATAGCCGAAGATGCCGGAGAACCAGGTGTCCAGGATGTGCCCCTCCCAGCCTTCCAGCGGTACGGGAATGCCGTAGTCGCCGCGCCGGGAAATGGGGGTGAGGGGCAGTTCGCGGGAGAACAGCTCGTCGAGGTAGGCGCGCAGCCGGGGGCGCCACTCGGCGTCCGACTGCGCCTGCTCGTAGTAGGCCAGGAGCTGGTCGCGGTAGTCGGCCAGCGGGAGGCACAGGCGCTCCAGTTCGCGGATCTCCGGTGTGCTTCCGCAGGCGGTGCAGTGCGGGGCGGCGAGCCCGGCGGGGTCCTGGGGCAGCCCGCACGCCTCGCAGTACACGCCGTCGGAGGGTTCGCCGCAGAACTGGCACTCCCCGCGCACCTCGGCCTCGTACAGTTCGCGCGTGCAGGTCGTGCACCAGAAGACCGGCAGGACACGCACGTCGAGGCGGCCGTTCTCCCACAGTTCGGTGAAGAACCGCTGCACGATCTCGTCGTGCCGGGGAGTGGTCAGGGGGCGGCTGAACCAGTCGTGGTGCATGGCCCCCAGGGAGAGGGTCTCCTCCATGCGGTCGCCGAAGGCCAGCGCGGTGCGCGGCGCGGTGGAACCGAGTTCGGCGGCACGGCGGGGCACGTAGCAGGAGTGTTCGTCGGAGTAGCCGACGTAGTGGACGGCGTTGCCGCGCTGGCGCAGGTGCCGTGACAGTACGTCGGCGCCGAGGAACGGGCCGGAGAGGTGCCCCAGGTGGAGGTCACCGTTGGGGTTCGGCGGGGCGCTGGTGATGATGTACGCGGGGGCGGTTTCGGTCTGCGGCTGGTTCATCGGTACGTCCTCGGTGAGTGAAGGGTCGGCCGGCGGGCGGACGGGGTGCGCGGTGGATTCGGCGGAGCGGGTGGGGCGATCGGCAGGTCGGGTGGAGCAAGCGGTGCGGCGGGTGGGGCGAGCGGTGGCTAGGGGCCGGCCGCCGGTGGGATGAGTTGGGGGCGCGACGCCTTTGCGGTGGACCGGGCGGCGCGTCCGTGCGAGGGACGTGCCCGTCCCGGTCCGGTGGTCGCCGCCGGTGTGACGGCGGGCGCCGGGGCGGGCAGCGGGGACGGTACGTCGCCGGAGCCGGCCCTCCCCTGTGACACGACGGCCTTCGGGGGTCCTGCGGACGGCGGACGGGTTTCCACCGGGGTCTCGGTCGGGGCCTCCGTGGGCGGTGGGCAGATCTCCGCGGCGGGCACGGTGGCCCGCGCTCCCGGCGCGAGGCTGGTGAGGACCACGGTGTGCGCGCCGATGCGCGCGCCCGCCCCGATCGTGACGGGTCCAAGGACGCTCGCCCCGGTGCCGATGATGACGCCGTCCTCCAGGACGGGGTGCCGTCGTGCGCCGGAGGGTCTGCGGAGGTCCTTCCACCAGCCGACCGAGCCCAGGGTGACCTGGTGGTACAGCATCACGTCGTCGCCGATGCGTGCCGTCGCACCGATCACGACCGCGGTCCCGTGATCGATGAAGAACCGGCGGCCGATGACCGCGGCCGGGTGGATCTCGATGCCGGTGACGGAACGCGCGCCCAGGGAGAGCGCCCTGGCGGTCAGCCGGTGGCCGCGACGCCACAGTCCGTGTGCCACGCGGTAGGTCCACAGTGCGTGAATGTGCGGGTAGAGCAGCACTTCGCGGCGGCGTTCGGCGGAGGGGTCCTTGGCCTGGACCGTCGCGACGTCCTCCCGCATCCGGTCGGCGGCCCGTGCGAGACGGCCACGCCCACGGTCGTCGCCGCGGTCAGCTCTGCGGCCGTCTCCACGGCCACCCCTGCGGTCATCCCCGCGCATAGGGTGCCTCCGGGACGATCTGCCGGCCGGTGTCGAACCGCTCCAGCCGGTAGGGCCTGAGCAGGTCCTGTTCGGCCTTGCCGGCCACCGCCTGTCCCTCGACGATTTCGGCGGTGGCGAGGTCGGCGACGGCGGGTGCCGTCTTGAAGCCGCCGCCGCTGAAGCCGAGCGCCAGGTAACAGCCGTCGGGTCCGGCAGCTCCGATCACGGGCCGCTTGTCGGGAGTGTATCCGTCGAGTCCGGCGCGGGTGCCGGTGAGGTGCGCGGTGGTGACGGCGGGAACCCGGCGTGCGACGGCCTCCAGTGCCGAGGAGATCTCCTCGGCCGTGAGGGGGGCCACGTCGTGCCCGAGTGCGACGTCGGGGTGGGAGGGCACCCCGAAGTAGAGGTGGTCGGTGCCGTCCGGCCGGAAGTAGCTGCCCGTGGTGTCGTCGATGCAGGTGGGCACGGAGGCCGGGCCCGCACGGCGGCCGACGTCCGGCAGCCGCGCCTGCGCCAGGCCGATGCGGCGCGCCGTCACCGGCACCTGGACTCCGAGGCCCGCGGCCGGGCCGGTCCCCCAGGCCCCGCTCGCCAGCACGACGAGCGGGGCCGAGATCCGTCCGACGGTCGTCTTCACGCCCGTGACGCGTTGCTGCGAGGACGCCGTGAGCACTTCATGCACCCGGACTCCCTCGTAGACCTCAACTCCCGCGCGTCGTGCGGCTGTTGTGGCGGCGCGGGCGGCACGCACCGGGTCCGCGTATCCGCCGTCCGGCTCATGGGCTGCCGCTGCCACGCCGTCCAGCGACAGGCCCGGATAGAGCCGGCGTACGTCGTCCAGGCCGAGCACTTCGGTACGGCCAGGGCCCGCCGCGGTGGCCACCACCGCGGTGTTGGCGGCCAGCGCCTGGGCGTACTCCGGGCCCACCAGCTGGAGGAATCCGGTGCGCCGGTATCCGCAGTCGCCGCCGATCACGTCCGCCCACTGCTCGAACACGGGAAGGCTGCGGGCGGCGAGTTCGGTGTCGCTGCGGACCGTGTGGTGCAGGCGCAGGAGGCCGCCGGACCGGGAAGTGGCTCCGTGCGAGGCCAGCCGAGCCTGCTCGCACAGCACGACTCGCCGCACTCCGGCCTCGGCGAGACGAAGAGCGAGAAACGCCCCGACGATGCCTCCGCCCACGACGACGGCATCCGCCGTGTCGATGCGGCTCACCGGCCGCTCTCCTCTGCCGCTTCTCCGGGTGCCGCTCCTGCGAGTGCCGCTGCCGCGAGTCCCGCTCCTGCGGGTGCCGCCGCTCCGGAAGCGGGCACCAGGGCCGGGTCCTCGATGCCGAACTGCGCTGCCCAGTAGGCGCGTTCGGCGGCGATCGCCTCGGCGCTGCCCCACCAGATGGTGATGAACCGCAGCCGGGCGGTCCCGTCGTTCGTCAGGTCGTGGTCCTTGAACGGGGTGATGAAGACCGTGTCACCGGCGGCGACACGGCGTTTCTCGTCACCGATGCGCATGACGCCGGCGCCCTCGACGATGAAGAACATCTCGTTCTCGTCGTGGGAGTGGGCGGCGGAAGTGGCCCCGGGCTCCACATCGATCCAGGCCCCTCCCCAGAACGGCTCGGCGACGGCCTCCTTCCAGGGGAAGATGCGGCGGCCGGCGACGTTGTACTGCTCCTCGAAGAGCATGTCGTCAGGACCGGTGGTGAAAATGTGCACAGCAGAACCTCTCGGGTGGTTCGGGACGGTGGTGCGGGAGGGAAGACCGGGCGCTCAGACGGTGACGGGCGCGGGGCGGGCCGCGGACTCCCTTTGCCGGGCGAGCTGACCGCGCAGGTCGCGGTGGACGGCGTCGGCCTTCACCGCCATCTGGCTGAAGGAGGCCGCGCTGGCGATTCCGTGCCGCCACTCGGTGAGACCGTCGAGGTAGATCCCGACCTCACAGCCCTCCACCGTCTCGGCCCGGTGGCCGCGGGTGACGGCCGGCAGACCGTCGTCCTCGCGGGCGAGCAGGGAGGCGAACGGGGCCAGCGCTTCGGGCACGTGCGGCTCGGTGTAGCCGGTGCACAGCACGACGGCGTCGACCTCCAGCCGTCGCCGCTCCCCCGTGAACACCTCGGCCGTCTCCAGCACCACGCCCTCGGGCCGGACGTCGACACCCGTGACCTCGGTGCGGCGCTCCATCGACAACCGGTGCGTGCCGGTCAGTTTGTCCTGGTAATGGGCCGTGTACAGAGCGGTGGAGACGTCCGGGTCGACGGCGGCGTAGTTCGTCGCGCGCGCCTGGGCCATCACCCGTTCGCGGGCTCCCCGCTCCAGCCCGTAGACGTACTCGGTCTCCTCGGGGAAGTACACCTCGTTGCTGAAGTGCCCCAGTTCGTACATGCGGAAGCCCGCGTGCCGCACCAGCGAGTGCACCTGGGCGTTCGGGTCGGAGCCGTGCAGGTGCAGCACGATCTCACCGGCGGTCTGGCCGGCGCCGATCACCGCCCAGCGCAACGGCCGCCCTTCGGGCGCCGGGGGCAGTGCCGCCGTACGCAACAGGAACTCGCTCGCGTGGAAGACGCGTTCGCCGACCGCTTCCCGGAACACCTCGGGCACGTGCGGGCGGTGTCCTGTCGCCACCGCGACGTTGCGGCCGAAGTCCTCGTAGCGACGCCCGTCCCGTGGATCCCGGCTGACGACCCTCGCCGTGCGCACCACCCCGTCGGCGTCGGCCACCGGCTCCACGGCGACCACCTCGCGGTGGTAGGCGGGCCGTCGGCGTACCTGCTCGGCCGCCCACTGGACGTACGCCGACCACTCCAGCCGGCTGACATAGCCGCCGAGCAGGGTGAACTCGTAGAACCGTCCGCTCTGTTGGAGGAACGGCACGAATCCGAACCGGGATCCGGCGGCCCTGGGGGTCGCCAGATCACGCAGGAAATGGTGCTGGATATCGGTTCCCGGCAGCACCTGGTGTGGCTGCCAGGCCGAGTCGGCGGCACGCTCCAGATAGGCGGCGGTGAGCCGTGGCCGCTCCGGGTGCGCGTCGTCGTGGTCCTCGACGGCCGCGGCCAGCGCGATGCCGGAAGGGCCGAATCCGGCGACCACCAAATCGTTGACATGCACAGCAGATCCTCTTTCCTTCGCAGGGGTCACGAAGAGTCGGTCAGACGGCCACGGCGGGTACGGCGGACGCCGACCCGAGTTCCACGGCGCACCGCATGGGCTCCGCGACCCCGGTGCGGTGCGCCAGGGCGGTCGCGAGCGATTCGGTGAGCACGCCGGCCCGCAGCGAGAGGAGGCTGAAGGACCCCGCGTCGCCGATGCCGTGGCTGGACTCGCACAGGCCGTTCAGGAAGAGCGGCGGGAGCGCGTCCGTGGGCACGGCGGGCAGCAGCCGGTAGTCGGCACCGACCTCCAGCCGGCCGTCCGGCTCGGTGGCCAGCCGGGGCGCCAGCGGTGCCAGCATCGGCGGGTGCAACTCCTCGTGGGCACCCGGGCCCATGTTGCGGAAGCCGGTCGCCAGCACCGCGAAGTCCACCGTGTCGCGCACCTGCTCGCCGGTGTGCACCTCGCGGAAGTCGATGGTCACCGACCGGGAGTCCGCCGACACCGCCGTCGCCTCGTGGTTGCCGCGTACGAACAGCCGCTGCTCACCGTCGAGTTCCTGCTCGTACATGGCCAGGTAGAGCTCCTTGAGGACGTCACCGTCCGCCGAGGAGTAGTTCGTGGGCTGCATGTACGCGTCGAGCTTGCGACGGCTGGCCGGGGAGGCCGCGTGGTAGTAGGCGGAGAACTCCGGGAAGTACCCCTCCTCGCTGAAGGGGCTGGTGTCCTTGAGCCGCAGGGAGTGGGAGCGGGTGTAGGTGACGACGCGGGTGCGCGGGAACCGCCGGGACAGGTCGAGCGCGAGCTCCACCGCGCTCTGGCTGCCGCCGATCACGGCGACCGCCTCGGGGGCACGGTCGGCGGTGAGGGCGGCGACCTGCGGCAGATAGCGCGTCAGGTGGAAGACCCGGGAGCTGTGCACCTCGTCATAGGGGTGCGGCACGTACGGGGTACGGCCCGGCGCCATCACCAGGGTGCGGCTCAGGTAGCGCCGGCCGGTCTCCGTGACCACGTCGTACAGCTGCTCGCCGTCCTGCTCGACCGTCCCGACGGAGGCGGCACGCTGCCCGCAGTCCACGACGTTCAGGAAGTGGCCGGCCGCCCAGCGGATGTAACCGGCGTACTCCTTGCGCAGGGGAAACTCACCGGGCAGGTTCAGGTGACGCAGCAACCGCCCGCTCTCATGCAGGTAGTTGAGGAAGCTGAAGCGGCTCCGCGGGTTGCGGAGCGTGACGAGATCCCGGCTCGGGTGGTTCTGGATGTCCGAGCCGTCGAGCAGCATCCCCGGCTGCCAGTCAGGCGAGGGACGCGCCTCCAGGAAGCGGGCTTCAAGGCCCGGGTGCGTCTCCCGCAGTGCGATCGCCAGGGAGAGGTTGGCGGGGCCGAAACCAATGCCGAGGATGTCAAGTACCGGAACAGATGCAGACAAGGTGGACTCCTTTGAGTCGCGCGGGCCCATGGGGCGGCGCGTTGCTGACGAAGTGGCCCAGTGAAAAAAGGTCAGAAAGGGGGCTCGGACACGACGAAGGGCGAGTACGGACCGACGCCGGCCGCGGCTTCACCCCGTGCCGATGACGTGCCCCGCTCCCGGGAGGGGCCGGCAGAACTGACCGGCTGCGGCCTCTCGGAACGCCCGCCGGGGGAACCCCCGTTGGTGAGCGGGTACGAGAAGTCTGGCCCGGAGCCGGTGTCATGTCACGGCCCGGACCGTGGCACATACCGCCCCTGGCACCCTCGTGCCGTGGCCTGCGGCCTGCGCGGTACGTGCTGCGGTACGTGCACGAGGAAGCTGCGGTCCGTGCACGAGGAAGAGGTGCGCCGAGCAGCGGAGGCCGGGCAGCGCACACGCCAACGGGGCGGTAACCGGTGGCCTCACCACCCGTTACCGCCCCGCCCGCAACCGCTCCCCGTGGCTGCCTGCGACTGCCTGCGACTGCCTGCGCCTAGAGGAAGCCGTGCTCCATCGCCCTGTGTCCCAACTGGAAACGGCTGTGCGCACCGAGTTGCTTCATCAACTCCGAGATGAGCCTGCGCTCGGTACGCAACGACACCCCCAGCCGGCGTGCCGCGGCCTCGTCCGTGAACCCCTGCGACAGCAGTCGCAGCAGCTCACGGTGGATCGACCCGGGGTCGGTCAGCCCTCTGCGGGGCGGATCCCCCAACGGCAGCGAGGTCGCCCAGACCGCCTCGAACAACGCCACGAACGCGGCCACGGACCCTTTTTCACGGACCACCGCGGCCCCGCGGGAACTGTCCTCCGGGTCCAGCGGGACGAGCGCGACGGCGCTGTCCACGATGTGCAGCCGCATCGGCAGCACGGCCGCCGTCCGTATCTGATTGCCGCGCGCCACATGCCACTCGGCGTGTTCCACACTGGCCGGATCATTGCGAATGCTGTCCTGATAGACCGTCCTCGCCGTGATCCCGCGATCGACCAGCCGCTGGGCCACGGGCCGGCTGGCGGTCCGGTTGTCGGCGGGCTGTGCACCGCCCGGTGCGAACGAGGCCGTGTCGCGTTCGGCCCGGTCCGCCAGTTCTTCGATCTTGCGCCGGACCGCGTCCACGCCGAGCAGCTTCTCCGCGCCCTCGAAGCGCTGCCGCTCCTCCTGCTCCCCCGAAGCGCCGTATCCGGCGATCAGTGCGGCCGCCGTCGCGCGGCTCTCGGCGAGTTCCTGCTGCCTGCGTGCCACCTCGGCCGACTGCCGGCTCAGCAGCAGGTCCAGCGCGATCTGTGGGCTGACCACCCGCAGTTCTCCGGACCCGCCCCCCAGCGGAGTGCACAGCAGTGACAGGTCGGCGAGTTCGTCGAGCCCTGCGCGCACCGCCTCTTCCGGCCAGCCCAGGGCGGTCGCGAGCGAGGTCACCCCGTAGTCGGGCTTGGTCAGAATGATGCGGTAAAGAGCGTCGGTGTCCTTGGACAGTCCAAGAGTTGTGAGTGCCACGGCATCCCCCCTGTGTGCGTGGTCAACGCTGTCTGTGCATGTCCGCCTCAACCGCAAGCGCCATGAAAATCACCCCAGAAGCATAGGTAGCGTGGATACCGGAACGGTAAACCGGCCGAACAGTGAGACGGCGTTCCAGCCAGTGGACTGTCCGGGCGGGAGCCACGCAGCGGGCCGGCAGTCGACGGCCCGCCGGCCGCTCCTCCCGGGGGCCGGTCAGCGCTTGGTGAATATCGGATTCCACCGGTCGTCGTCCTTGAGGCTCGGCCGGCGGAATCCGGTGAGCGGAGTCACCGACTCTCCGTCCAGGCCCGCCAGGACCAGCTGGTTGCGGAACTCGCCCTTGCCGGGCGAGCACTGCTTGGGCTCGCAACGCCAGGCGATCAGCGCGTCGTCGTCCGCCCACGCGAGCAACTGCTGTCCGGGTACGAGCGCGGCCCGCTTGCCCGTCTTCACGTCCCGTACCTCGGAGACGACCTGCTCGGCCGTGCCCACGAACTCACCCGTCACTAGCTTCTTGTCGGGTGAGAGAACCGAACCCGGGGCACCGAGTCCCGTTTCCGTCTTCGGTACGGGCACTTCCCTGCCACCCGGCTCGACGAACACCTTGCCCGCCTTGTTGCTCCAGGGCTCCCACAGAACCGTTCCGTCCCGGTTCCAGCTCATGTCCTGGCGCCCACCGCCGACGACGTACCCGCGTTCGTTCTTCTTCGGCGGGCGCGCGGTGAACTCCGCCTTGCCGGAGGCGACGTCGATCACGTAGAAGCCGGTGCGGCTCGGCTTGGGCCCCGGCACCTTGGTGTCGTTCACCTGGTACGACTCTTCCTTGTACAGCCTGTCCGGGTCGGCGCTGTACGCGGTGGCCACCAGGCGCTTCCCGTCGGGCGAGAACCGCACTCCGCCGACGCCCTTGTCCACCTTGATCCACCGCGTCACTTTGTGCGTGGCCAGGTCCAGCAACCCGACCCGTTTGGCGGGCAGTTCCTTCTCCAGCACCACGGCGGTCCGCATGCCCGGGGCGATGTCGACCCAGGACCAGTCACCCTTCGCGTAGGTGCCGGTGGTCGAGTTGATCAGGTTCCACTCGAACTCGACGGATCCGTTCCCGTCCGACTGCGTCACGGACTTCGTCGTGTAGTACCCGGAGACGGCAACGCGCCCTGCGGCGACCAGCTTGCGCGGGGGCGACTGACCGGGGTCGGCGGCGACCCCCGTGGCGGGAGGCGTGGCAGTGGTGGGCTCCTGCGCATCGCCGCCGCCGTCGACGGCCAGCGCCACCACCACACCGAGAGCGACGACCCCCGCCACGGCTCCGGTCACCACGGCCGCCCGCACCTTGCGCCGACGCGCTGCGCCGGGCGCCCCCTGCCGGGGTGAACGCACCGTCGTCCCGTCCGCCTCCGGGGCCTCGGTGGCCAGCTGTTCGCGTGTCATGGACGTACCTCCGGAGGAGCGGGAGCGGGGTGGAAAACAACGCGGCGGATGCAGGCTCTTACTCGTTGAACCAGCCGGAGTGGACTTCCGGGTCCCCACCGTTCCAGGAGAGCTGCATCTGGTACGAGGCGAACTGGCCGACGTCGTAACCCTTCTTGTCGCAGCCGGCGTCGCCGCCGTCCTCGATGTAGACCTTCTCCCTGTACGCGTCGTCGATGAGACGGCCCGAGACGCCGTGTCCGTCCGCCTTGGTGTCACAGACCTGGAACACGTCACCGTCGTCGAAGAAGGTCATCGTGCCCCGGCCGTCGCGGAGCGAGATCTTCTTGTCGGTGATGAGGACTCCGGCCTCGGACGCCTGAGCCGTGGACACCGTGCCCGCGAAGACCGTGGCAACGGCGACGCCGGTCACCGCAAGGCGAGTGATGGACTTGATCATTGGTTCCTCTTTCGCTGCAGAACTGCGGCACGGCCCCGAGGGGCTCCGCTCGATCGGCCCGACCATAAGCACCCCGTGACGCGTTGGTAAACGACTTGAGGTTGACATGAGCATTCGCAGGGATGACGCAATGTGACCGGAACAAAAAGTTCCGGGCCTCGGTCGTCCTGCCAAACAGGCACAGAAACGAGCGCAATCGGACCTCAGAGGCACACGCTCCGGGTACGGACACCTCGCCGGAGTGACCTACATCACGTTTTCACGGCCGTCCGCGTGGCCTTGCCGTTGGCGATGCGAACGATCATCCAACGTTAAAACAAGGGAAGTTGAGCCACCTTCAGGCGAACTCGGCTTACACGTGACCACGCAGCGACGTCACACACCCATTGCATACGCGACGCAGGCCGGTCGGCCCCGATGACGCCTTGGAGCGGGGCTCACGCCCCCCACGCGGAGCCCCTTCCGCCAGGCGCGTCCCGTCGGCCACTGCGCGGGCGCCGCGCATTCGGTCACTGACAGGACGTCACACTCCTTACTCCTGGGTCGTGTTGGACCGCCAGCTACCAGTCGGCCACATTGACCCCTGACCTGTGACTTCACGCTCACATCACAACAGCCTTGTACACACAGGCAGTTGACGGGCCGCTGACGGCCAACGACGCAGACGCAGACACTCGCACCCCATCGCGCAGGCGAAGGAGCGCACCCTCCCACGATCAGCGACGACCCCCAACTGGGCTTCTGGCACACGGAGTTCACCTCGGCCGTCCGCCTGCGCAAACTTTGGAATCCAGCCCTTCCAGGGCGCCCCCGCAAGTCGCCGGCCGACCCCACCGGCTCGATTTCGAACCTGTTGCACAGCGTCCACAAGGCGATCTCACCATGTGATCCATGTCACACGCGCATCGCTCTTGCAATCGGAGCGTGTGCCTGAGAGGTCCGATTGCGCTCGTTTCTGTGCCTCTTTGGCACGTGAGTCAATGCCCGGAATTTCCCATTCCGGTCACGTTGCGTTATCACCGCGAATGCTCAGGTCAACCTCAAGTCGTTTACCAACGCGTCACGGGGTGCTTATGGTCGGGCCGATCAACCGGTCCATCCCACGGGCTGCGTCGCAGTCCTGCTGCGAAAGAGGAACCAATGATCAAATCAATTTCCCGTATTGCCGTGGCCGGCGCAGCTGTCATCACGGTATTCGCGGGCACCGTTTCAACGGCTCAGGCAGCCGAAGTCGGCACCCTCGACACCAACAAGTACATCAGCGCCCCGCAGGGCCGCGGAACGATGACCTACATCGACGACGGCGACATGTTCCAGGTCTGTGACACCAAGGCCGACGGCTACGGAATGACCGGCCAGGTGGAGACGACAAAGCCCGTCACGGTCCTCACGGTTACGGACGGCGGCGACGCCGGCTGTGACAAGGGGGGCTACAACGTCGGCCAGCTCCAGTCGGTGCGTATGAAGCTCACCTGGAACGGCGGCGGCGGCTCCGTCGTCTCCGAGTTCTTCAACGAATAAGCCGCACTGCCGCACAGCCCGCACTCCATACGAATTTCGTTTCGGGCGAGCTGCCCTCGGGCTCAGCTCGCCGACCAGTAGAAAAGGTGGGAAGCAATGGGCAAGAAGATTACTCGCATTGCCGTGGCCGGTGCTGCCGTCGCCGCGGTGTTCGGCGGAACGGCCTCGACGGCTCAGGCAGCCGAAGTCGGCACCCTCGACACCAACATCGTCATCTCGCTGCCGGACGGCCGCGGGAAGATGACCTTCATCGACAACGGCGACATGTTCGAGGTCTGTGACACCAGGGCCGACGGCCACGGCGTCGAGGGCGCGGTCATCGACGACCAGGGCCGCAGAAAGATCACCGTCACGGACGGCGGCGACGCCGGCTGCGACAAGGGCGGCTGGAACGTCCCCAACGGCTGGGACTACTTCCAGATGACGCTCGCGTGGGACGGCGGCGGCCCCACCGTCTACTCCAGGTCCTTCAACGAGTAGAAGTCCGGTATTCCCACCGCATTTCCATGGGGTCGGGAGCCCTCAGGGCCCCGACCCCGTTCTGAAGCGAAGGAAGAATGAAATGGCCAGTTCGTTGACCCGCATTGCTGTGGCCGGTGCCGCCGTTGCCGCGATATTCGCCGGTACCGCCTCGGCGGCCCAGGCGGCCGAAGTCGGCACGATGGACACCAACAAGACCATCAGCAACGGTCACGGCAAGATGACGTACATCGACAACGGTGACATGTTCCAGGTCTGCGACACCAAGGCCGACGGCTACGGCATGACGGGCCAGGTAATCCGCCCCGGGGGGAATCCCCTTCTCACCGTCACTGACGGCGGCGACGCCGGATGCGACAAGGCCGGCTACGACGTCGGCCAGATCTGGTCGGTCCAGATGGCGCTCGTGTGGGACGGTGGCGGCGACTGGGTCTACTCCGAGCACTTCACCGAGTAATTCGGTACACCCGCTCAACTCAGCATCGGACGGAACATTTCTCGGACTGTTCCGTTTTCTCACAGAGAAAGAGAAGACACATGGTGAAGTCGCTTACGCGCATCGCTTTGGCGGGTGCCGCCATCGCCACGGTGCTCGCCGGAACGGCCTCCACGGCTCAGGCCTCCGAGGTCGGCACCCTCGAATCCAACAAGTACCTCTACCTGACCGAAGGCCGCGGAACGATGACCTTCATCGACGACGGTGACATGTTCCAGGTCTGCGACACCAAGGCCGACGGTCACGGTGTCGAGGGGCAACTGATAGATGACACCGAGCGGCAGATGCTCTACATCACGGACGGCGGCGACGCCGGCTGTGACAAGGCCGGATACAACGTCGGCAACAGCCGCCAGTACCAGATGAAGTTCTGGTGGAGCGGTGGCGGCGGCACCCAGTACTCGCAGTGGTTCAACGAGTAAACCGGTGAGGATGTAGTCACCTGAAGGCCCGTCAATTCATGGTACCCACATCAGGTCATGAATTGACGGGCCATCGTCAGATATGTGCGTACATAAGGGAGTTGTCTCAGAAGCCGGAGCAGGGAGCAGGTGGTGGAAGAGCCCCGTGGAGGGTGGCGGAGAAGTCGTCGTCGCGGCGCACGCAGCACGTCCGGGTGAACGTCGCCGGGCAACGGGCTGCTGGGGCGCTTCGGAGGGGTCACGGGTGGTAGTCAGGAGCGGGCCCACCGAGCGTGCGGTCCGACAGGACGACACCGCTCGTGAAGGAGAGTTCTTGCACCCCCATGCCGAGAAGAACCGGCCCGCGCAGACGACTGCCGGTCCGGATCCGGAGCTCCTGCTGCGGGCCTCCATCCTGCTTGCCGAGGCTGCCCTGGAGTTGCGCCGGGCCGGTGCCGGGCTCACCGCGGGAGTGAGCGGCTGGCGCTTCGCGCTCGACGCGGTGCGTGAACCCGTGCCGGCGGCCATGGCCGCCGCGTCGGTGGCGCGGGCGTTGTTCAATCCGGCCGGGCTCGGGTTCGGACCGGTGGGCGGGGCGGTCGGGGAGGCGTTCCGCTGGGCCGGGGCGGTGACCCGGCGCAGGTCAGCCGCGGTGGAGATGGCGGCGGACGCGTTCGACATGCGGGTGAAGGCCGCGGCGTACGCGCACCCCAATCTGGAGTCACCGCTGGTGGCCGATCTGGTCGCGGCAGTGGGCGCCGGGGACCGCCCGGGGACGGTGAGGGCCTGGTTCGCTCTGGTGGAGCGGCTGGGTGTCACCCGGGCGCTGACCACCGTCGGCCCGGTGGCACAGGAACTGCTCGCCTGGGCAGGCCTGTTCGATGAGAACCCGTTCAATGACGATGCCGCTTGGGCGCTGCTGCACGGTGAACTGCCGCCCACCGACCCGGTTTTCGGCCTGCCGGCCGGTTGGATCTCCTCCCTGGAGAGCGGCCCGGGGCACGCCAGAGCGGTGGATCCCGACCCGCTGCTGGCCCAGGTGATGGCCGAGTCCGTGAACGACATCACCAGTTATCTCGACAACATGGCGGCCCTGGGCAACCACGGAGCCGCGCTGCTCCGCCGGATCAACTGCACCGACGGGGTGACCCGTTACGTCCTGCTGCTGCCGGGGCTGTCCTTCGCCAAGCTGAGCAACAACACGCCCGCGGACATCATGGGCGGAATCGACAACACGCTGCACACGGACACCACGTACACCCGAGCGGCCCGGCGGGCGCTGGAGTCCGCGGGGGTGCCGGCCGGGGCGGAGCTGATGATCATCGGGCACAGTCTCGGCGGGATGGCCGCGATGAACCTGGCGGCGGACCTGGAGTTCGTCACGACGTACCGGCTCACCCACGTCCTGCCGACGGGCTCGGCGATCGACGACAAGCGGCCCGCCGACCCGGACACCAAGGTGATCAGCCTGGTCAACGGGTACGACGTCATCACCGGTATGGACGGGCGCGGCCCGGCCTCCCCGCACGACGTACCGGCCGAATGGACCGAACTGGCCTGGCTGGACTCGACGTTCGACTACCCGCTCAGCCACTCCCCGCAGGCGTACGCGATCTCGCTGCGCGGCATCGCCGCGGCGCAGCGGGAGACCGCCAACACCCTGCTGAGCCGCTACGACGGCGAGATCGCCGGCAACCAGCTCTATCTGCTGCGCGACCACTGAACCCGGAAGGCTTCCCAAGGTGACCACGACCACCGCAACACCGGCCCAGACGCCCAGGCCTTCCGCACTCTGGTCCTGCGAGGGTGCCGTCCTCGGCGCCCTGCTGACCGCACGGCAACTCCCCTGGCTCGACGCACCCGCCCGCGCCCTCGGCGTCCGGCCGTTGACCCTGGACGGCCTCACCGAGCTGCTCGCCGGGCACCTGAACCGGGTGCACGCCGGGCATCCGCTCCGGCTGCCCACCCCGCTCGGCACCTACCTGGTGCCGGTCAGCGCGACGGACGCGAGTGACCTGCTCCGGGCTGCCGGTGCGGCCGGCGCCCTCGGCCCCGGTGAGGGCCTCGACCAGGCGGGCCGCCCCCGCGGACAGCTCGCCTGCGCCCCGGTCTTCTACCCCGTCCGGGCGCTGCACCGGGCCGCCGCCACCGTCGCCGTACAGGAGAGTGACCGGCTGCTGACGCGCCGGGACTCCGAGGATCTGATCGCCGCCGAGGACTGGACCGAAGCGGCCCGGCGGATCGCCCGTCGCCTGGTGATGGGGGAAGCCGCGGCCGACGACACGGTGCTCAGCCGCCTGGTCGCCGCCGCCGTGGACACGACCGGTACGCGCCGGCAGGCCGACTGGGCCGACGCCCTGCACCGTCGCCTGACCCCCTACCTGGACAGTTCGGCCCGCAGCGGTCTGGCCGGCTACCTGGCCCGGCGCAGCGAACAGCGGCCCGCCGGGCCCGCCCTCGCACACACCCTGGCCGTGGTGACCGAGGCGCTCTGCCACACCGTCCCACTCGCCCTCGCGCTTGCCGTCGCTGCCGATACGGCGACCGGCGGGGAACCCGCCGAGGACACCGTCCGGACCGCGCTCGACCTGTGGCCGCCGATCGCCGCCACCGTCTACCGGACGGGTAAGGCCGTCGAGTGGCGGGGGTCCAAGGTCCCGGCCGGGTCCAGGATCCTGTGCGCCTCCGCCGTGCTGAACGCGCTGGCCCGGCAGCAGCGGGACGAGGCCCGGCCTGCTCCCCTGCCGTCGCCGCTGTGCGGCTCACCCGAGCCGTGCCCGGCCACCGACCTGGCCGTCGCGGTGGCCGGGAGGGTGGTCCAGGCCGTCCTCGAAGCCACCCGGCCGGCCCTGCTCGCCCCGGCGCTGGACCGTGACCGGCTGCCGGGGACGCTCGAACCCGAGGCAGTACGGCTGGCCTTCCGCGACCCTGTCGACGGGCCGGTCCGCGAGCGGCTGGAGCCACGCCGGTCCGGCACCTCGCGCGACCTGGCCCCACAGGGTGAACCGACCTCCCAGTACGCCCGGCTGGCCTCGGCCGGTGCACTCCGGCTGGCCCGGCACGCGGCGGACCTGGCCGAGTGCGCCGAGGACTCCCGGTGGAGCGGCCCGGTCGGTGAGCGGTTCCGGCTGGCGCTGCTGGGCCATGCGCGCCGCTGCACCGTTACGGCGGCGGACCTGAAGCACGCCGCGGACCTCCTCGGCCGGCTGCCGGGCGGGCCGGAGGGAACCCGGCGGCCGTGAGCACCTGTGCCCCCCTCCCCGACCGGGGTCCTGCTACTGGTCGGGGAGGGGGGCACGGATACAGGTGCAGATACAGGTGCAGATACAGGTGCAGGTGCAGGGTCAGACGCGGGCCCCGGGTGTCAGCCGAAGCCGCCGTTGCGGCGACGGCCGACCCAGGAGTCCAGGGTCGTCTGGATGACCGAGCGGACCTGTCCGCTGAGGGCCCCGGCGCGCTCGCGCATCGCAGCGGCGCCCGTCGCGGGTTCGGTCCCGATCGGTTCGCCGAAGACCAGGGTGATCTTCGCGGGCAGCGGCAGGAGTCCGGCGAGGCCGAGCAGCGGCAGGGTGGGAGTGACGGGGGCGTACGGCAGGTCCAGCAGCCGGGCCAGCGGCTTGTAGTTGGCCAGCACCGGATACGCCTCCTCGGTCCCGATCACGGTGACCGGGACGATCGGCACCCCGGTGGCCATCGCCACGGCGGCGAACCCGCCGCGTCCGAAGTCCTGGAGTTGGTAGCGCTTGGCGTAACCCTTCCCGAGCCCTCGGGTGCCTTCGGGGTACGTCAGCACCAGCTGACCATCCGTCAGAAGCCGTTTGGTGGCAGCCGGATCGGTCGCCCAGACCTGGCCGGAGCGCCGTGCCTGCTCGCCCAGCACCGGGATCTTGAACAGCAGTTCGTCGGCGATCGCGTGCACGGTCCGGGCCCGTGGGTGATGCCGGCGGACGGAGGAGACGATCAGCACCGAGTCGAGCGGGATCATGCCGGCGTGGTTGGCCGCCAGCAGCGCCCCGCCCTCGTCCGGCAGGTTCTCCAGGCCGATCAGCTCGATGCGGAAGTAGTGCCGGGCGAGGAACTCCACCGCCGCGTCGACGAGTTGACGGGGATGCCAGGGTTCCCAGATGGGGTGCTGGGCGGTGCTGTACATGTGTGCGGGCTCCCGGTGGGGGTCGTCAGAACGAGGTGAGAGCGAGGACCGCGTTGTGTCCGGCGAAGCCCAGTGACTGGCTGAGCGCCACCCCGATCCGTTGCGCTCTGGGCTGCCCGGCCACCACGTCGAGGTCGATCTCCGGGTCGAGCTTGTCGAGGTTGGCGGTCGGCGGTACCAGGCCGTCCCTGATGCTCAGCACGGTGCAGGCCGCCTCGATCGCACCCGCGGCGCCCAGCGGGTGGCCCGTGACGCCCTTGACCGAGGTGACGCTCGGGGTGGACCGGACGGCGGCCCTGATCGCCCGGGCCTCGGTGACGTCGTTGAGGCGGGTTCCGGTGCCGTGCGCGTTGATGTGGTCGACCTCGGCCGCCGAGACTCCCGCGTCGGCCAGCGCTCCCCGGATCGCGGCGGCGGCCCTCGTGGCAGCCGGATCCGGAGCGGCAGCGTGGTACGCGTCGTTGGTCGCGGCGTACCCGGCCACCGTGGCCAGCGGGCGGGCGCCCCGGCTCCGTACCAGATCGGCGCTCTCCAGTACCAGCACGGCGGCCCCTTCGCCCATGACGAAGCCGTCGCGGTCGGCGTCGAACGGCCGGGACGCCCCGGCCGGATCGTCGGCCCTGCGGGAGAGCGCCCCCATCCGGGAGAAGCCGGTACTGATCAGCGGGGTGACGGAGGCCTCGCAGCCACCGGCGAGCACCACGTCGCAGGCCCCGGTGGCGATCAGCTGCCGTGCCTGGCCGATCGCACTGGTTCCCGACGCGCAGGCCGTGCAGACGATGTGGGTCGGCCCGTGCACACCGAACTCGATGGCGATCGGCGCGATCGGCCCGGTCGGCAGCGCCATCGGCAGGAAGTACGGGCTGACCTTGGCCGGCCCCTGGGCCAGCAGCCGTTGGTGCTGCGCCTCCAGGGTGTTCGCACCCCAGCCGCCCATGCCCAGCACCAGACCGACCCGGGTGCCGTCCCAGTTCCGGTGATCGAGACCGGATGCGGCGACCGCCTCGCGGACCGCCGTCAGCGCGAACTGGGAGACCCGGTCCAGCCGATGGGCCGGGCCCGCGCCCAGCAGGGCCACCGGGTCGAACTCCGGTACCCGGCAGGAGATCCCGACCGGGGACTCCCCGAGCAGCGGATCTGCCTGTGCGACAGAGCGGCCGGCGCGGATCCCGGCCCAGCTGCGCTCCGTTCCCACACCGGCCGGGGTCACCATCCCGATTCCGGTGACCACGGCTCGCCTCATCCGGACACCGACCCGGCGGCGGACGGGTCGCCACCACTGTGCCCGGCGGCGCTGTGGGCGGCACCGCTGTGTCCGGCGGCGGTCAGCTCGGCGCCGCTCAGCCGGGCGGCGAGCTCCGCCAGCGGCACCCGGGCGAGGTCGTCCGGCGCGGCCCCGGCACCGCCGAACTCCTCGGCGGCCAGCAGCACGAACTCCTCCGCCGCGAGGGAGTCCAACTGCATGTCGGCCAGGGTGGCTTCGGGCGAGATCAGTGCGAAGTCGACCTCCAGCGGGCCGATCAGCAGGCTGATCAGGCGGTGGTACGCGTCGTTCGGGTCAGTCACGGGAGTCCTCCGTACGGGAGTGGGCAGGCGTCGTCGCCGCGGAATGGGCGGGACGGGCAGGACGCGGGAAGGTCCGGTCCAGGGTGACCGGCAGTGCGAGCGCATCGGTGAAGCTCGGTCCGCCGCGGCGGACCAGCGGCCCACCGCGCCGGACGGAAGGGAGGTGTGCGGCGAGGCTCTCCAGGAAGGCTTCCGCCTGGGCTCTGGCGAGGGCCGCGCCCGGGCAGAAGTGGCCGCCCTGGCCGAACGGGAAGCCGGGGCGGTGGTCCCGGTCCGGGTCGAACGTGTCCGGGTCCGAGTCCGCAAAGGCGGCCGGATCTCGGTGTGCGGCGCCGACCATCAGGTGCAGCACCGTTCCCTCCGGGATGGCCGACTCACCGAGTTGAGTGGGGTGTTGGGCCCGGCGGGTGGCCAGTTTCACCGGCGGGTCCCAGCGCAGTGTCTCCTCGATCAGTGCCTGGCGGCGTTCCGGGGCGGTGGCCTTGCGTTGTTCGCGGGGGGTCATCGCGAGCAGCCGGTCGCAGAGGTTGCCGAGGAGGTGCGTGGTGGTGAAGAGGCCCGCCGCGATCATGACGAACAGCTGGCTGCTGGTGAACGGGGTGATGTCCGGGCCGGGTGCGTGTGCGGGGCGCGGCGCGGCGGCATCCCGCTGGGCGGTGAACCTGCCCAGGTAGCAGAGGAGTTGGTCCACGGAGTGGTCGGCCGACCCGAGTTCCTCGACCGGTCGGCGGATCTCACCGCCGGTGGAGATCGCCGTGGCGAGTTCCGCCAGCAGGCCCGCGTCCCGCTCGGGGAGGCCGGTCAGCCGGCACAGCACCTCGGCGGGCAGCCGCTTGCACAGGTCTTCGATCAGATCCGCCGTGGTGTCCCGGTGCAGTTTCCGGGCGAACTCCTCGACGGCGTCCGAGACCTGTTCCCGGATCGGGTCGCCGAGCAGTGTCACCGAGCGTGTGGTGAGCGCGGCCACCAACGGGCGCCGGTTGACCGGGTGTTCCGGCGGGTTCTGCATCAGCAGTGAGCCACAGAGCGCCGTGGTCGCCGCGCTCTGCCGCCAGCCGGGCGTGTGGACGTCCCGCCAGGACGCGTCCAGCATCACCAGCGCCGGATCGACCAGTGCCCGCCGTACGTCCTGGTGTCCCGGGACCAGCAGTGCACCCCAGGGGGTCCGCACCAGTGGCCCGGCTCCCCGCAGCCCGGCGTACACCGCGCCGGCCTCCGCGGGATCCGTGGTCCGCAACCAGCGGCGTACCAACTCCCGGCGCAGTGCGACCGAGTTGCCGGTCAGCACCCTGACACCGGCGCCTCGACAGCACGACTTTTCGGGCCGCACCTCAAACGAATACCTGTCCAGCGGAGGGGAATTCGCGGTTGCGCGAATTCAACGCCCTTGTCCAACACGCGAATGACTCACTTCGTATCGCCCTTGGAGCCGACCACAGCCCACCTGTGGTCGGGAAGACTCTGCGTGACACCGTGCCGAAAGTCCAATTCCCGTAACGGGTCGCGCAACGGAATCCCATTCACTGTCGGAATTCGAATGAATGGATGAGTTCCGCGTCGGGAGCCGGTGTCCGCCGGTGCCTAAGGGGTGCAGGTGGGAAGCACGGCGGTGAGCTGGTTCAGGTGATCGGGGTGGATGCGGATTCCGGGGAGCCAGAGGTGCTTTCCGTTACGGGTGACCTGGACCCAGATGCTGGTGTGCTTGTGGTTCTCGTCGGTGACGGCGACGCCGTTGGCGACCGTGCAGCGGGCCTGGAGGAGGTCGTGGTGCCAGACGCGGTCGGCGGAGTTGGAGGTGATGTAGGGGCGGTAGGGGCTGTAGGCGAGGGACAGTGCGCAGGAGTTCGTGCGGGGTTCCTGGCACTTCTTCTCGACGTTGTGGACCAGGACGCCGGCGTGGCCGCCGGTGTCTGCCTCGGCCTCGGCGCCCTGCGAGGGCTCTCCGCCGGGCTTGGCCTGGAAGGGCAGCAGGAGCAGCAGGGCCGCCACGAGTGCCGCCGCGAGGAAGGGGAGTACGACGGCGAGCGCGGTCCCGCGTCCGGAGAGGCTTCCCGCTTCACGCAGCCGCCGCCATCGGGTGGGGCGGGGCGGGGGTGCCGGAGCGAGGGCCACGGCGGCGGTGGCGGAGGGGGCTGGTTCGTCGGAGCGGTGCGGGTCGGCGGCTTCCCACAGGGCTCGGTAGGCGGAGGGGTCCGCGTCCAGCGCCCGGCACAGGTCTCTGACCACGGGCCAGGTTGGCACGGTCTCGCCGCGGAAGTAGCGGGAGAGGGACGAGTCGCTGATCCGGACCTGGCTCTCCAGGCTGCGCAGGGGGCGTCCCGATTGCTGCTGAAGGCTCCGTAGCGCCTCTCCCAGTTTCCGTGCTGCCGCTCGCTGGTCCGATCGCTGGCCGGTCATCGATGGGGGCGCCCTTCCGCAAGGCGGGGTTTTCGGCGTCCCGCCATCTGTCCCGTGTCCCGGGACGGAGACGTCCCAGCAGGTCAGGAATGTATTTATCCCGACATCGGTGAAGCAAGCGGGATCCGGTTGTGAAGGTGCAGCTTCCTGCGCAAACTCGGCATACCGGCCCAGCAGACCACCCCTGAGGGTGAGCGTGCCGGTGGTCGTGGCCGTCCCTGCGGACGCCGTACGGGCCGACTTCACGACCCAGCCTCTGATCGAACCCCTGACCGAAAAGGAACTTCGTCATGCGTGTACGCCTCGCACTCTCCGCCCTCGCAGCACTCTCCGTGGCCGGGCTCGGCCTCGCCTCGGTGACGCCGGCGGTCGCCGCACCCGTCGCGGCGACCCCTCAGGCCGCCACCGTCCAGGTCGCCGCCATCCAGGGGGCCGAAGGCCTCGACATCCACCGCGGCAAGTACTGGACCCTGGGCGGCTGCCAGACGGCCGGCCAGCAGGGCATCGACCGTGGGCACTGGGACCAGTACCAGTGCGCCGAGGGGTGGATGTGGAACCTCTGGACCAATCGCTGAGCAATTGACCTGCTCCCCGGGACGATTCCCGGGGAGCAGGCCTTAATCTGATGGGCCATCAGTTCACAAGTTCATGGCCATCGGCTCATCGGAAGTGGTGACGGATGATCGACACCCTCGGCACGGACGTCCCCGAAGGACAGGAGCGGTTGCGCCTGGACGTCGGGGAGGACGGGATCGGCACCGTCACGCTCTGCCAGCCCGGCAAACTCAATGCCTGGAGCTGGGAGTCCACCCGCCAGCTGGGCCTGCTCGCGGACCGGATCAGGTTCGACGACCGCATCCGGGCGGTCCTGCTCCGGGCCGAGGGGAGGGCCTTCTGCGCGGGCATTGACGTGACGGCTCCGGGCGGTGCCATCACCGGCCGCTCGGCCGCGCAGCGGACCCGTAACTACGCCGAGGGAATCCGGTGGGCGCACGAGCGGTTCGCGGCGTTCGCGCGGCTGCCGCAGCCCGTGGTCGCGGCGGTCCAGGGCTACTGCCTGGGCTTCGGGTTCGAGCTGGCGCTGATGGCCGACATCCGGATCGCCTCGCACGACGCGGTCTTCGCGCTGCCCGAGGCCCGGCTGGGCGTCGCGGTGGACGCGGGCGGCGACCTTCGTATCGCGCGGGACGCGGGGGCGGGCTGGGCGAAGCTGCTCGCGCTGACCGGCCGCCGTATCGACGCGGCCACCGCCGAGCGGCTGAAGCTGTTGCAGGAGGTCGTCGCGCGGGACGAGCTGGAGAGGACGGCCCGCGCCGTCGCGGCCGAGATAGCGGCCAACGCGCCCCTGGCGGTGCAGTCCGTGAAGCGTGGCATCGACGCCTACGCGGACGCGGCGATGGCCTCCACCCTGGACCGCACCGCCCTCGCCGCCGCCCTCACCCTCACCTCCGAGGACGCGGGCGAGGGGTACGCGGCGGGGGCGGAACGCAGGACGGCGCGTTTCGAAGGAGCGTGAGCCGGTCGCACTACACGAGCCCCTCCGGCCCGAACGGCCCGCGCCCCAGTTGCTCGCGCACCACGACAACCGGCGGGCTCACCACGCCCCGCCGCTGCCAGTTCGCCCCGTCGACGACGAGGGTGTGCCCGGTGATGTACCGGGCGTACGGGGAGGCGAGGAAGGTCGCCGCCCAGCCCAGCTCGCGCGGCAGCCCGACCCGCAGCGCGGGCTGCCGGGAGCCGAGACCGGGGGGCGTGTCCGGGGTTGCGGTGGCCTCCGCCATGCGCAGACCGCCGCGGATGTCGGCCGTCATGTCCTCGTGCGGCATCAGCCCGGGGACCAGTCCGTTGATCTGGATGCCGTACGGCCCCCATTCGACGGCCAGCGTCTCCACCAGGTTCTTCACCCCGGCCTTGGCGGCCGAACTGTGCGCGAATCCCGGGCCGCCGGTCCACGCGTACGACGCTCCGACGCAGATCACCGACCCCGGCGTCCCGGCGGCGAGGTGCCTGCGCCCGAACTCGCGGGTCATGAACCACGTCCCCGTCAGCGTGATGTCCACCACCGCCCGCCAGGCGTTCGGCGACATGTCCTCCGCCGGTACGGGGAAGTTGGCGGCCGCACTGTTCACCAGGATGTCCGGGGTGCCGTGCTCGGCGAAGACCTCGGCTATCCGCTCGGGGTCGCGGATGTCGCAGGTGGCCGTCCGCACGGCCCTGCCCAGCGACGCCAACTCGGCCTGTGCACCCGCCAGATGACCCTCGTCCCGGCTGACCAGCAGCAGATCCGCGCCGAGCCGGGCGAACTCCGCCGCGATCGCCTTGCCGAGTCCGGTCCCTCCCCCGGTGACGAGCACGGTCCGTTCCTGGTACGTCGCCGGGGGCAGCGCACTCGTACCCGCCGGCGGCGGCGCGGGCATCCCCTGCCGCGCCGGGCCGCCGACGGGGACTTCCGCTTCCGGCTCGCTCGCTTCACTCATTGCGGCATCCGAGCCCATGGCGCACGAAAAGGGAAGGCGCAGGGGGCCGGTCCCGCCTCTCGGAGGTTGTGTCCGGAGGCTCTCAGCGCAGTTCGGCCTGACGGACCGCGCGGGAGGTGAGGGCGAAGGCGGCGCCGATGATGCCGAGGACGCCGAAGGACAGGAAGGCGGTGGTGAGGTTCCAGGTCGTGGCCACGTGGTTGAAGAGGGGGTAGGTCAGGGGGGCCAGGCCCAGCGTGGTGAGGGTCATGACCGAGGTGATGCGGCCCAGGTAGGCGGGGTCACCGAGGGTCTGGACCAGGGCCTGGGCGAGGCCTCCGTGAATACCGGCGGCCAGGCCGCACAGGCTGGTCAGAGCCGCTGTGGTGAGGAGGGACGGGGTCAGCGGGAGGCAGGCGAGGCCCCCGGCGCCGAGGATCAGGCAGTACGCCTGGACCAGGCCCGCCCGGGGCAGGGTGCCCCGCAGGATGATCAGCAGTGCGCTGGCTCCCGAGCCGATGCTGTACGCGCCGAGGAGCCAGCCCGCCCCGGCCGCTCCCCAGCCCCTGCCGTTCGCCAGCAGGACCAGCCCGATGTTGAGTGACGCGATGCCGGAGAGCTGCCCCAGGGAGATGACGGTGACCAGCCGGGCCAGTACCGGGTGGCGGCGGAGGTAGCTGAGCCCGCCGCGCAGGTCCTCCCAGAAGGAGGTACGGGCGGGAGCGTCGGTGCCGGCGGGGGTGGCGGGTGGGTGGGGCGGTTTGAGGCGGAGGGTGATCAGGAGCAGCAGGGAGAGGCCGAACAGGGCGGCTGCGGTGCCGAACGCCAGCGCTGTTCCGTTCAGGGCCATCGCCAGGCCCGCCAGGGGGCCTCCGGCTGTGGCGCCGAGGCGCAGGGCCAGGGCGCGCAGGCCCTGGACCCTGGCCAGTTGGTCCGGCGCGGTGAGGCGGGGTGGCAGTGCGCCGATCGCGGGCAGGAAGAGTGAGTCCACCACCCCGAACACCAGGGCCGCGGCGATCAGGAACCAGAGCCCCGGACTGGCAAGGGCGAGTGCGGCTGCCAGCGAGAGCAGGACGAGGAAGCGTACGGCGTCACTGGCGATGACGACCTTGCGCGGGCCGATCCGGTCCGCGACCACTCCCCCGCCGAGCATCAGGGCCACCCGGGGGACCGCGCCGACGGCCAGCACCAGGCCGACGCGGTCGGAGCCGCCGATGTCCAGGGCCGCCCAGCTCAGGGCCAGGAAGTAGATGCTGTCGCCGACTGTGGAGAGCGTGTAGGCGGCGAGCCAGCGCAGCACGTTGACGTCGCGCAGTGCGGAGCGCCCCGGGGGAACCGGGGGGCGGGTCTGCGAGGGAGTGCCGGTGGCCTGCTGTGGGTCGTGGGGTGGGGCCGCCATGGTGGCCGTACTCCCTTCCTTGCGTGGGCGGGGTCCTCCGGTCGGTGGAGGGTTCAGCGAGTGGTGACGGGTTCGGCGGTCGGTTTCGGCAGTCGGTTTCAGTGGGTGGTTTCAGTGGGTGGTGAGGAAGGCGGCGAGGGCGGCGGCGAGGTGGTGGGGGTCGTCGGCTCCGCAGAGCTCGCGGGCGGAGTGCATGGAGAGGCCGGGGACGCCGACATCCACGGTGGTGATGCCCAGTTGGGCTGCGACCAGGGGACCGATGGAGGTGCCGCAGCTGCTGGAGTTGTTGGTGACGAAGGACTGCCAGGGCACCCCGGCCCGTTCGCACGCGGTGGTGAAGACGGTGTGGCTCTCGCTGTCGGTGGCGTACCGCTGGTTGACGTTCAGTTTGACGGCAGGGCCGCCGTTCGGCAGCGGGAGATGGTCCGGGTCGTGGCGCTCCGGGTAGTTGGGGTGGACGGCGTGGCTCATGTCGGCGGAGACGCAGTAGGCGCCGGCCCTGGCCCGCTCCCAGTCCTCGTCGCTGCCGCCCCGGGTGCGCACCGCACGGCGCAGCACGCTTTCGAGGAGGGGGCTGCTGGCTCCGGTGGCGGAGGTGCTGCCGGTTTCCTCGTGGTCGAAGGCGGCCAGGACCTGCACGGGCTGCGGGGCGGACCGGTCGGTGGCGGACCGGTCGGCGGCGGCGTGCAGGAGGGCGGTGAGCCCCGCGTGGGTGGAGACGAGGTTGTCCAGCCGGGAGCCGACCAGGAACTGTTCGCCGTCGCCGAGGAGGGCGGGGGGCTGCAGGTCGTGGAGCATCAGGTCCCAGGCGGCTACGTCGGCGGCGTCGAGGCCCGCCGCCGCGGCCACCTTGCGGCGCAGGTCTCCGTCCGTGGCGGGCCCCAGACCCCACAGCGGGCGGATGTGGTGCTGGCGGTCCAGGCGGAGGCCTTCGTTGGTGTCCCGGTCCAGGTGGATCGCCAACTGGGGGACGCGCAACAGGGGTTGGTCGATGCGTACGAGGCGCGGGGTGCCGTCGCGGAGGGTGAGGCGGCCGGCCAGGCCGAGGTCACGGTCGAGCCAGGTGTTGAGGGGCACTCCTCCGTAGATCTCGACGGCGATCTGGCGCCAGCCGGCGGCGCCGGTGTCGGGGCGGGGCTTGACCCGGAGATTGGGAGAGTCGGTGTGGGCGCCGACGATGCGGTACGGGGCGTGGGCGGGGGCGCCGCCGGGGACGTACCAGGCGATCAGGGTGCCGCCGCGTACGAGGTAGCGGCCGCCGGGGCCGTCCTGCCACGCGTCCCTGGCGTCCACGCGGACGAATCCGGCCTCGGTGAGGCGCCGTCCGGCCTCGGCGACCGCGTGGTACGGGGTGGGGGACGCGGTGAGGAAGGCCATCAGGTCTTCGGTGTGGGTGGAGGTGTGGTCGAACGCGGGGCGGGGCGGGGCCGCGGAGGCCCGGGAGGAGGCTCCGTTGGAGGCGGCGGCCCGGGAAGGGGCTTCGTCGGGGGCGGGCGTCGGGCCGGTGGGGCGGGGGGCCACGGGGGTCTCCGTTTCGGCGTCGGAGGAACGTCGTACGACGGCTCCCAGCAGGTCTTCGAGCGGTTGGCCAGGGTCGGCGCACACCTCGTCGAGCAGGTCCGCGTACCAGGTGAGGAGGCGCTCGGCGGTTTCCTCGTCCCACAGGTCGGCGGCGTATTCGAGGAAGGCGTCGTAGCCTCCGCCGGGCGCGGGGGCCAGGCCGAAGGTCAGGTCGCCCCGGGAGGCGGGGGCCGCCACGTCCTCGACCAGGACGTCCAGGTCCGGCATGGAGATGTCGGTACCCAGGGAGCTGTTGAAGGCGAAGCCTATGGGGAACCGGTCGGGGACCTCCGGGACTGCTGAGGCGCGGAGGGCTTCGACGACGCGGTGCATCGGGGTCAGGATGCCGAAGGCGTGGTAAGCGGACTCGGCGGTGTGGGCGACGAGGGCGTCAAAGGTGGGGGCGTCCGATCCGCCGAGGCTGTCCGATCCGGCATGTCCGTCCGATCCGCCGAGGCTGTCCGATCCGGCATGTCCGTCCGATCCGCCGAGGCTGTCCGATCCGGCATGTCCGTCCGATCCGTCCTCTCCGTCCCGCCCCTCCGGTTGGCCCGGTGCGTCGCCGCCGTCGAGCCGGATGCGTACTCCGGTGGCCATCGCCACGCAGGTGACCAGGGTTTCCTGGTCACGGCGTTCCCGGTTCGCGTAGGGGATGTTGAGCAGGATGTCCCGGGTGCCGGAGAGGCCGGCCAGCATGACGGCCACCGTGGCGGCGGTGACGGCGAACGCGGTGGTGCGCAGCCCGCGTGCGGTTGCCTCGACGGCCTGCCGGGTGGCCCGGGTGATCGGGAGGCGTACCGTGCCGCCGCGTCCGCTGGGGCGGGCCGGGCGGCGGCGGTCGGCCGGGAGGGCGAGACGGAAGGGTACGCCGTCGAGATAGGCGCGCCAGGCGTCGAGGAGTCCCTCCCGGCCCTCCGGCGGGTACTCCTTGTGCTGCCACTCGGCATAGGTCGTGCACTGGGAGCTGGGTGGGGGTAGCGGCGACGGCGGCCGGTCGGCCGGGGTGAGGGGGCGGCCGGACTCCAGTGCGTACAACTCGCTTATTTCGGACAGGAGTTGAGTGAGGGACCAGCCGTCCACGCTGATGTGGTGCAGGACGAAGAGGAGGGCCCAGCGCTGGGTGTCGAGGCGCAGGAGCTGGGTGACCGGAAGGGTGGTGCGGGTGAGGTCGTAGGGCGCGGAGACGACAGTTTGGGTCAACTCGGCCGCGCGGGCCGCACGTTGGGATTCGGGCAGGGTGGTGAGGTCGTGCAGGGGGAGGGCGAGGGGCGGGGCTTCGTGGATCTCCTGCTGCCAGGAGCCGTCCGGGGTGCGGGTGAAGCGGCAGCGCAGGGCCTGGTGGCGTTCGATGAGGGTGGCCAGGGCGCGGGACAGCGCGGGGACGTCGAGGTCGCCGGTGAGGGTGAGGCGGGTGGGGACGTTCCAGACGTCGGGGCGGGCGGTCTGGCCTGCGGCGCGCATTGACGCGGCCTGCTGGAGGGTGACGGGTGCGCGCGCCACGATGCGGCCCGGCGGGCCGGTGAGGAGCTCCATCACCTCCCGCTTGTGGGTGCGCAGTTCGGCCAGCAGCGGAGTGGTGACGGCGGTGCGGGGGCCGTCGTAGCGCAGGAAGTTGCCGTCGTCGGAAACGGTGAGTTCGACTCCCAGGGTGCGGGCCCTGTCGAGAAGTTGCTGGGCGTTGCCGGTCGGGTTCATAGTTCGCCCCTTACGCGGACGTCGGCCGAGGGAGTGTGCGGGGCGGGGGGTGCGAGGCGTTCCGCCATGGCGCGTACGGTCGGCTCGGCGAAGAAGTCCGGCATGGCGTAGTCGGTGCTGAACTCCTCGCGCACCCGGTTCAGCAGGCGCATCGCGAGGACCGAGTGCCCGCCGAGGTCGAAGAAGTGCTCGTCGTCGGAGAAGTCGTCGGTGCCCAGGACGTCCTGCCAGAGCGCGCGGACCCGGCTGAGCGCCGAGGTGGGCGGTGCCGTGGGACTGGGCGCGGGGGTGTCGGTTGTGGTGGGGGCGGCCCGGGTGGCGGCCCGGTCCCATTTGCCGTGCGCGGTGACCGCGAGGGCGTCGACGACGGTCCAGCATTCGGGGACCATCGGCCGGGGCAGGATGCGGGCGAGCGCCCTGCGCCAGGCGCGTTCCTGGGTGGACCGGTCGGGGACCGGGTCGCGGGGGACGACGTAGCAGTGCAGCAGCGCGGCGCCCTCCGGGTCCAGACCGCCGGCGACCCGGGCCTCTCGTACGTTGTCCAGGGTGCGGACGGCCTGGGCGACTTCGGCGGGTTCCACCCTGACGCCCCGGATCTGGACCTGTTCGTCGGTGCGGCCGACGTAGTGGAGCTGTCCGTCGGGCAGCCAGCGGGCCAGATCGCCGGTGCGGTACCAGCGGGTGCCTTCGGTGTGGGTGACGAAGCGTTCGGCGGTCAGCGCCGGGTCGCCGGGGTAGCCCCGGGAGACCTGGCCGCCGCCGACGTGGATCTCGCCGATCGCGCCGGGCGGTACCGGCAGGTCCCGGGCGTCGCGCAGGGCGATGTCGGTTCCGGCGACGGGGGTGCCGATGGGGGGTGGTCCGGCGCCGTCGGGGGTGACGCGGGCCGAGGTCACGTAGGTGGCGGTCTCGGTGGGGCCGTAGACGTTCAGGAGGGTGAACGGGGTGGCCGCGGCGGGCCGTTTGCGCAGCCGCTCACCGCCCACCACGAGGGTGCGCAGGGTGGTGTCGGCGGGCCAGTTCTCGTCGAGCAGGGCCTCGCCGATGACGGTGGGCACGAACGCGACGGTGATGCGCCACTCGTTCAGCCAGCGGCTCAGGGCGCCGGTGTCCAGCCGGAGGTGCTCGGGCACCACGTGCAGGGTGGCCCCGGTGGCCAGTGCGGGCCAGATCTCCAGGTGGGCGGCGTCGAAACCGGTGCTGCTGTACCAGGACAGCCGGTCGTCGGGGCCGATGGCGAGGTCACTCAGGTAGTGGGCCAGGATCTGCGCCACGTTGCCGTGTTCCAGTACGACGCCCTTGGGGGTGCCGGTGGAGCCCGAGGTGTAGAGGCGTACGGCGGGGTCCCCGGGGGCGGGTGGCGCCGGTTCGTGGGCCGGAGCTCCGGGAGCGGCGCCCGGGAGTGCGAACTCGGCGACGCGCAGCCGCGGGGTGTCGTCGGGGACCGCTGGGTGCGGGGTGTCCTCGCAGATCACCGCGGCGGGTTTCGCGTCGGCGAGGATCGCGGTCAGGCGGGGCCGCGGCTGACCGAGGTCGAGCGGCAGGTGTACGGCGCCGGCCCTGAGCACGCCGAGGAGCGCGGCCACGTAGGCCGGGCCCTTGGGCAGGGCGGCGGCGACGGTGTCCCCGCGCCGGACACCGAGGCCGGACAGCCGGGCGGCGACGACGGTGGCGGCGGCGTTCAGCTCCTTGCCGCTCCAGGCGTGCGGGGCGGCTGCCCCGTCGGCCTCGGCCGGCTCTCCGGCCGGGTGGAGGAGTGGGCGGTCGTCGTCGGCGGGGCACAGCGCGGTCAGGGTGCCTTGGTGGCGGACGGGCGGGCCGCCGTTGCCGAGGGCGCGCAGTTCCTTCTGCTCGCCCGGGGCGAGCGCGGGCAGGTCAGCGACGCGCTGGGCGGTGCCCCGGGCCATGGCGGCGAGGACGGTCACCAGGTGGGCGAGGAGGCGGTTGGCGGTGGACTCCGGGTACAGCGCGCTGTCGTACCGCAGCCGCAGCCGCAGGCCGGTGCTGCTGCGGGTGGCCATCAGGGCGAGTTCCAGCGGCGCGGACTCGGTGCCGCCGTCGACCGGTTCGGCGCGCAGGCCGGGCAGGTCGAGCCTGGGCAGCGTCTCGGTGTCCAGGTCCACGGAGGTCGCGGCGAGCGGGGCACCCGTGCCGGACTGCGCATGGTGCGCGGCGAGCAGCGCGTCGAGGTCGGCGCCCTGGTGGCGGGCGGCGGCCATGAGGGTGTCGCGGGTTTCGCGTACCGCGTCGGCGAGTTCGCTCCCGTCGGTGACGGCGGCCCGCAGCGGCAGGAGTACCGCGTGGAAGCCGAGGGTGTCGCGGGTCGCCTCGGTGCGCTCGCCGAAGGTGCTGCCGATGACGAAGTCTTCCTGTCCGGAGAAGCGGCGCAGCACGAGGCGCCAGGCGGTCACCAGTGAGGCGAGCAGGGTGACGCCCTGTCGTCCGCTCCACTCCTGGAGCGCGCGCAGCTGGGCCTTGTCGAGATGGGTGGCGGCGGCGGCTCCGGTGGGTTGCCCGGGGCGCCGGGGGGCGGGCTCGCGGGTGGGCAGCTGTACGGCTTTGGGGGTGCTGCCCAGGTGAGTGCGCCACCACCGGAGGCTTTCCGGTCCCGCGACCGGCTCGGGCGAGTCGAGGGGGGAGCCCGCGGGCCGGGCGAGCGGGAGGGGCGGGCCGTCGAGTGCGGCGCGGTAGAGCTCCTGGAGGTCGGCGGCCAGCAGCCGTGCCGAGTGGCCGTCGGTCAGGAGGTGGTGCATGCCGAGGACCAGGGCGTGGTCGTCGGTGCCCAGGCGGAGCAGCCGGGGAGTGAACAGGGGCCCCCGGGCGAGGTCGTAAGGGCGGTCGCTCTCCTCGCGCAGGGCGGTGCGGAGGGCGTCGGCGGGGGTGCGGTGACCGGTGGTGTCCGTGATCCGCAGGGGGATGCGGAGGTCGGCGTGCACGGTCTGGTGGACGGGGGCGTCGTGGGGGTCGCTCGCATCCTGTTTGGTGCTCGCGTCGTGCGCCGAGCTCGCGTCGTGCGCCGAGCTCGCGTCGTGCGCCGAGCTCGCGTCGTGCGCCGAGCTCGCGTCGTGCGCCGGCCTTTCGTCGTGCGCCGAGCTTTCGTGGAAGACCGTGCGGAGTACGTCGTGGCGGGCCACCAGGGCGTCGATGGCGGTGCGCAGGGCCTGTTCGTCGAGGTGGCCGTGGAGGCGGACGGCTTGGACCTCGTTGTACGACCCGGGGGCGGCCAGCCGGGAGGCCAGCCAGAGCCGGTGCTGGGCGCGGGTGGCGGGGGCGGTACGGGTGCGCGGGCGGGGCGGCGCGGGGCTGTCCGGAACGGCCGATGCCGGTGGTGCGCTGCTGGAGCCGCTGACGGCGGGGGCGGGAGTGGGCGTCGTCCGCCGGGTCGGGGCCGCGCTCCGGGTGGGCGTCGCGGGCTGTGCGGGCGTCGCGGACTGTGCGGGCGTAGCGGGCTGTGCGGGCGTAGCGGGCTGTGCGGAGTGGAAGTCCTCGCGCAGGGCGTTCAGTTGACGCAGGCCCGCACGCAGGTGTTCCGGGGACATTCCGAAGTCGACCAGGGCCGCGATCTCGTCCGCCCCCGCCCGGTGCAGTGCCTCGATCATCGGGGCGCAGCTCTCCGGTGAGCCGATCAGTGCACGGTCGTCGCAGTAGCGGCCGTAGGCCCGCCGGAAGAGGTAGTCCAGGTCGTCCTGCGACGCCGAGGCCACGTCCTTGGCGCTGTGGCCCGCCGCGGTCGCTGCCGCGCGCATGGTCAGTGAGGAGCGCAGGTAGGTGGTCATCGGTTCGCGCGCCTGTGCGCGGGCGGTGGCGGCTTCGGGGCCGAGGTAGGTGTGCAGGAGCACCGTGACCCGGCCGGTGGCCGGATCCAGACCGTGCTCGGCGCGGGTCTCGCGGTACAGGGCGACGTTCGCGGCGAGGTCGTCGACGTTCTGGTGCATCAGGTTGGTGAGGACACCCAGGTCGTGGCGGGCCGCCTGGGCGTACGAGTCCGGCCGGCCGGTGGTGGCGAGCGCCATCGGCAGGGTGGCCTGGAGCGGACGCGGAAAGATCCGTACGTCGGCGTCGGCGCCTTCTCCGGTGCGGCGGGTGAGGGCTTCGCCGCGCCACAGCCTGCGCACCTCTTCCAGGTGCCGGAAGCTGATGTCCCGGCGGTCGGCGAACCGGTCGGGATGCAGCACGAAGTCCTGTGCGTGCCAGCCCGTCGCGCAGCCCATCCCCACCCGGCCGCCGGACAGGTTGTCGACCATGGACCACTCTTCGGCGATGCGCACCGGGTCGTGCAGGGGCAGCACGACGGAGCCCGCGTTGATCCGGATGCGTTCGGTCTGGGTGGCCAGGGAGGCGGCCAGTACCGCCGGGTTGGGGAAGACGCCCCCGAAGGAGTGGAAGTGCCGCTCGGGCAGCCAGACGGCGTGGAACCCGTGGGTGTCGGCGTAGCGGGCGGTCTCACCGATCACGGTGTACTTGCCGGGGGTGGGGGTGGGGGTGGGGGTGGCGCGGTCGGCATCGTCGGCGTAGTCGCCGAAGAAGGCGATGCTGAAGTCGGGGGCGGCACGGTGGGGCACCGGGGCGGACGGCGCGACCGTGGCGGCGGCGGTCGGCCTCGGCGTGACCGTGGCTGTGGATGTGGCCGTAGTCGTGGCTGGGGCTGGGGCTGGGGCTCTGGTTGTCACCGCGGTCGGCGGGTTCACGGTGTCCGGTGCTGCCGGTGCCGCGGGCGTGACCGTGCGGGCGGGCGTCGGACGGGTGGTGGGCTTCCGGGTCTGGAAGAAGCCACCGTCCCGCAAGGCGGTGAGGGAGTCGCGGACTGCCTGACCGATGCCTTCCAGGTCCGCTTCGGTGTGCGCCGTCGAGAGGTAGAAGCTTCGCCATTCCCAGACGTACAGGCCCCGCATCAGCAGGTGCGGGTAGAGCAGGTCCATGTCGGCGCGGGGCGTGAAGCGGAACATGGAGCCGAAGTGGTCGATGTGGAGCGGGAACTGCTCTTCCCTGAAGAAGCCGTTGAGGGAGTGCGCGAGGGTGTCGGTGCGCCCGTTGAGGGTCTGCTGGAGTGCGGGGCCCGATTCCTTGAGGTGGGTGAGGACCGCGCGGGCGGCGGCCATGGACAGCGGGTGCTGCATGTAGGTGCCGCCGAAGAAGGTGGTCTCGTGCGGGGGGCGGCTGTCGTCGCCGTACTGCCAGAAACCGCCGTCGATGCCGTCCATCAGGTCCGCCCGGCCGGCGATCGCGCCGATCGGGAAGCCGCTGCCGAGTGCCTTGCCGTACGTCGCGAGGTCGGCCTGCACGCCGAAGTGGTGCTGGGCGCCGCCGGGGTGGGGGCGCAGCCCGGTCAGCATCTCGTCGAAGACAAGCACGATGCCGTGGCGGCGGGTGATCCGGCGCAACTCCTTGAGGAATGCGGTGGGTTGGAGCGAGGGGTTGCGGCACTGGACGGGTTCCACGATGACCGCGGCGAGGCTGTCACCGAGCGCGTCGATGGTGTGCAGGCTCTCCTCGGCTCCGTACTCCAGGACGGAGAGTTCGGCCACCGCGCTGTGCGGGATGCCCCGTGACACCGGGACCGCCCGGTGCGGGGTGTCGCCGCTGCCGCCGGGGCGGCCGAGTACCGGGTCGATGTGTCCGTGGTAGGAGCCGCGGAACATGACGACGCCGTCGCGCCCGGTCGCGGCGCGGGCCAGTCGCAGGGCCGCGGAGTTCGCCTCGGTTCCGGAGGCGGCGAAGGCGACGCGTTCCATGCCGGTCAACTCGGCCAGCAGGGACGCCACTTCACCGCAGTCGCCGCTGCGGGGGCCCAGCCGCAGGCCGTCCGCGAGGTGGGCCCGGACGGCTTCGCGGACCGGCCCGGGGTCATGACCGAGCAGGAGGCTGCCGAAGCCCATGGTGATGTCGATGTACGCGTTGCCGTCCACGTCCGTGAGGCGGGAACCGTGGGCCTCGCGTGCGGAGAGCGGGTAGAGCATCTCCTTGGTCGCGTTGCGGAAGCCGACCACGGCGCGGCTGTCGGCGAGTACGGCGCGGGTGCGCTGGGTGGCTTCCTTGGAGGTGCGGGTCCGGGCGGTGAACCCGGCCACCAGGTCTGCCACATGGGCCTGTTGACGGCTGCTCGCGGTCGGCCCGGTCATGCCCGAGGCGGGGCTCACAGTGACCTGGGGGCCGTGTTGCGCGGGGGCGGGCTGCGCGTCGGCGGGCTGCGCGGGAGTGGCCTGTGCGGGGGCGGCGTCGCTCGCGCCCGAGGGGGTTGCCGGCAAGCCGGCCCGGGCCGCTGCCAGCTGTTCGGACACCTTGCGGGAGAGCTCTTCGACGGATGCGATCCGGTCGGTGAGTGCGGTGCTGCTGCCGGTCATCGGATCACCGAACCGCGGTCGGCCGTCAGCAGGGCCAGGACGTCGGAGAGCTGGGTCAGCATGCGCGACTGGGTTTCCGCGACGACTCCGATGTGGCGTACCAGTTCGTCCACTTCGGCCCGGGTGGCGAATTCCGGGGCGTGGTCCTGGGGCGCGACTTCCGGGGAGCGGTCCTGCGGCTGGGCCTGGGCCTGGGCCTGGAAGGGGGCCGGGCTCGCCTCGGGGGCGGACTGCTGCGGGGCTTCCCCGGAGGCGCCGTCCGCTACGGCCTCCGCTCCTGCCTCGGAGCGCGAGGCCAGCATCCGGGCGGCCAGGCGGAGGGTTCCCGCGTCCTCCAGCAGTTCGTGCAGGGCTATCTCCGCGTCGAACTCGGCCTCCAACTGACGTATCAGCCCGATGAGTTGGAGCGAGTCCGCACCGAGCCCGACGAAGGTGGTGTCCACGTCCAGTTCCTCCGGCGGGTAGCCGAGGTGGCGTGCGGTGAGTTCCACCACTCGCTCCAGTACCTGGGCGGCGCTCTCTTGCGTCATCGTGTTCTCCGCATCAGTGGGGCTGTTCGTCGGTCGGTCTTGCGGCGCGGGTGTGTCCAGTGGCGGCGGTCCCAGCCAGTGCGGCGTGGGCCGGAACGCGTAGCCGGGCAGGGGCACCCGCCGCCCCGCCGCGCCTTCCAGGAGGACCCGCCAGGTCAGCTCCGCGCCCCGGCAGTGCAGGGCGGCCGCCGCGTTCCACAGCGCGCGTGGGCGGCCGGGTGCGTCCTTCCGTTCCTGGGTGGGGACGGCCGGTGTCGCGGGGAGGGCGCGGCGTGCCATGCCGGTGAGGGAGGCGGTGGGGCCCAGTTCCACCAGGGCGCCGGGTCGGGTGGCGCCCAGGGTGCGCAGTACCTCGTGGAACTCCACGGGCTCCCTTGCCTGCCGGACCAGGAACGCGGCGTCGGGCAGCCAGCCCGCCGGGTGGGTGGCGCCGTCGAGTCCGCTGACGAACCCCTCGCATACCGGCTGGAACACCACCTGCTCGGCGGCGGCGCGGAACTCGTCCAGGACGGGTTCCAGGAGTGCCGAGTGGAAGGCCCGGTCCACCGGTACGGGGTGGGCGTCGAGCCCCTCCTTCGCACAGCGGCGGGCGGCCTCCTCGATCGCCTCGGGCGGCCCGGCGAGCACGTGATGGGCGGGCCCGTTGACCAGGGCCAGCTCGACCTCCCCGCTCTGCGCGGCGATTTCGGTGCAGAGGTCCCGGGAGGCGAAGACGGCGAGCATGCGGCCCGGCCGTACCTTCTCCTGCATCAGCCGTCCGCGCAGGGTCAGCAGGCGCATGCCGTCCGCGAGGGAGAGGGCGCCCGCCGCGTGCAGTGCGGCGTATTCGCCGACGCTGTGTCCGGCGACCGCGGCGGGCCGTACGCCGAGGCTCTCCCACAGCCGCAGTTGTGCCGCTTGCAGGGCGAACAGGGCGGGCTGCGCCAGGGCGGTCCCCCACCGCCAGGGGCCCTGGATGCCGAACAGCGCGTCGGCGAGGGCGGGGCCGCCGCCGGCCTGCCGGTGCAGGTCCAGGCAGGCGTCGAGGGTTTCGCGTACGGCCGGGTGGCGGTCGGCGAGGGGGCGGCCCATGCCCGCGTAGGGGGTGCCCTGGCCGCTGAAGAGGAAGGCGACGGGCGGCGGGGCGTGGCCCTCGGACGTGGGGGCGGGGGCGATTCCCGTGGCGCAGTGGGGGGCGGGGGTGGGGCTCACTCCGGCACCGGCACCGGCACCGGCATCGGTTCCGGCGAGGAAGCCGTCCAGTGCGGCCGCCTGGGCCTCCGGGTCGGCGGGGTCCGCCGTGACGACGAGGCGGTGCGGCAGGGCGGGGCGGCCGAGGGCGAGAGTGGTGATCAGGTCGCGGGGCGCGGGCGGCTGGGGTGCGCGCAGGCGGTCGCGCAGCAGCCGGGCGCCGTCGCGCAGGGCGTCCCGGTCGTGGGCGGAGAGGGTCAGCAGGGCGGGCGGAGAGCTCTGGTCGGGGAAGGGGCCGGGCCGGGCCGGGGCCTCTTCCAGGATGACGTGGGCGTTGGTGCCGCCCATGCCGATCGAGTGGACGCCCGCGCGCCTCGGGGTGTCTCCGCGCGGCCAGGTGCGGGCCGCGGTGGGGACGGTGAAGGGGCTCGTTTCGAGGTCGAGTGCCGGGTTGGGGCGGTTGAAGTTGACCAGGGGAGGGATCGTGGCGTGGCGCAGCACCAGTACCGCTTTGACGAAGCCCGCGAGCCCCGCGCAGGAGTCGAGGTGGCCGATGGCCGGTTTGGTGGAGCCCAGGGAGCAGAAGCCCGTGCGGTCGGTGTGGGCGCGGAAGGCGCCGCGGAGGGCGGCGAACTCGATGGGGTCGCCCTTGAGGGTGCCGGTGCCGTGTGCTTCGAGGTGGCCGATGGAGTCGGCGGATACGTCGGCGTCGGCCAACGCGCGCAGTACGGCGTCCTGTTGGCCGCTGACGCTCGGGGCGGCGAAGCCGCGTTTGGCGGCGCCGTCGTTGGTGACGGCGGAGCCCCGGATCACCGCGTGCACGGTGTCGCCGTCGGCGAGGGCCTCGTCGAGCCGCTTCAGTACGACGGCGGCGACGCCGTTGCCGCCGACGGTGCCGTCGGCCTCGGCGTCGAAGGCCCGTACCGTGCCGGTCGGGGAGATCGTCGAGCCCTTCACATGGACGTGCCCGGTGACCTGGGGCAGGTGCAGGGCGGCGGAGCCCGCGATCATCAGGTCCGCCTCGCCCGCCCGCAGCGCCTGGCAGGCGAGGTGGACGGAGACCAGCGAACTGGAGCACGCGGTGGCCACGTTGAGGACGGGACCGGTGAGGCCCAGCCGGAAGGCGGCGCGGTTGGCGGTGAAGTCGGGGTAGTTGCCGACCTGCACACCCTTCACTTCTACCCAGTCGTCCGAACCGGCCTGTGCGGCGAGGTTGTTGGCGAGGTAGCTGTGCAGTGAGTACAGGCGGTAGCCGCTGCTCGCGTACACCCCGATCCGGGTCTCCTCGTCCCGGCCCGCGTAGCCGCCGTCCTCCAGGGCGTGGTGGCAGCACTGGAGGAAGAGGCGTTGCTGGGGGTCGGTGACCGCGGCCTCCCGGCCGCTCATGCCGAAGAACGCGGCGTCGAAGCGGTCCACGCCGGACAGCGGGGCGCTCGCGCCGACGTATCCCGGGGCACCGTACTGGGACTCGGGTATGCCCGCCGCCGCGAACTCCTCGTCCGTGAAGCGCCGTACGTGCGAGACGCCGTCGCGGATGTCGCGCCAGTACTGGGCGGGGGTGTCCGCCCCGGGGAAGCGGAACGACATGCCGATCACGGCGATCGGTGCTGCCGCCATCAGCGGCTCCTCTCCGCGTCGGGGGTCTCCTCGGCCGGTGTCCCAGGTGCGTTCCCGGCCGGCTCGGGCGGGGCGAGCCGGGGCTTGCGCAGGACGACCACCGCGAGGAAGACCAGTGCGAGCGCGATCGCCGCTCCGTGCGACCAGGCGACGACCGGCAGCGGCCCGTGCGAGTCCAGCAGGGCGGACACCGCGATCATGCCGATGCCGAACCCGAGCGACTCGACGGTCGCCGACAGGGCGAACGCCTCGGTGCGCAGCTTCGTCGGCAGGGTCTGCAGCTGACCGGTGTACGAGACCTCGGTCAGCCCGTCCGCGCCGCCCGCCACCAGTGCCACCGCCACGGCGGCCACCAGCGGGAAGCCGCAGAAGGCCAGGATGAACGCGGACGACATGACGACCGTGCCGACGCCGAAGCCGACCGCGCCGACGGCCGCCCTGCCCCGGCGGGCGCGGCGCCGGATCACCTGCTGGACGAGCACGTTGCCGATGGCCCAGCAGCACCAGAAGGTACTGACGAACACGGCCGGGCTGTCCGGGTCGAGTCCGCTGGAGTAGACGGGCAGGGCCGCGTTGTGGGACGAGGAGCCGAAGGCGTCGACGGCGCGCAGACACACCATGAGCAGCAGCGCGGGGGTCGCCGCGAGGGCCACCAGCGCGGCGCGGCGCGGACCCGGCTGTCCGGCGGCCTGCGGCTGGGCGGACCGGGTGGTGTCCTGCTCCTCCTTCGGCGACGGCAGGGCGGCGACCGCCGCGACGCACAGCAGGAACGACACCCCGTCGATCACGAAGGCGGCGGTGTAGCCGAGGAAGGACACCACCAGTCCCGCCGAGGCGAACCCGGCGACCATCGCCAGTGAACGCCCGGTCACGGTGAGGGAGTTGGCCCAGTCGCGCCGGTCCTCCCCCACCAGGTCCGGGATGGCGCTGCGCAGCGCGACCATGAACACGGTGGCGCACGCCCCGGCCACCACCGCCGAGGCGAACACCGCGCCGGTGCGCCAGGCGTCGGGCGCCAGGACGAGCAGGAACAGGGCCGCCGCCTGGAGGATGTTGGACCACAGCATCACCGATTTGGTGCCGAACCGGTCGACCAGGGTGCTGGAGGCCATGCCGCCCAGGACGCCCGACACCAGCCGGGCCGCCATGAACAGGCCCATCGACAGGGCGCTGCCGGTGGTCGCGTAGACGAACAGGTTGAGCGCCACCATGTTGAGGAAGCTGCCGTACGAGGAGAGGGCGAAGCCGAGGATCAGCAGCCGGAACCGGCGGTCCACCTGCTCCTGGCCGGCCCCGCCGGGCCGCGTACCGGCTTCGTCCAGGTCCGTCCCGGCTCCGTCCCGGCCCGTACCGGTCATGCCGCCACCGCCGTGATCCGCGCGACCGCCGCGTCCAGCGCCTGGCGGGCCGTCGACCAGCGGGTCCGACGTTTCTCCAACTCGGCGTCCAGCCTCGCGAGTTCCGCCTCAAGTCGGCTGAGGGTACGGCTGACTTCGCCGCCGCCGGGGCCGCCGCCGTACGCACATGCCTGGGCGACGTTGGCGGGGTCGAGCCAGTCGGCGCCCCGGTCGCCGGGGCCGCCGGGGCGTTCCTCGGCGGCCTGCGAGAGGGTGTGTCCGTGGTCGAGGGCGGCCAGGACGGTGGCGCCGACCTCGTGGTGGGCGGCCCGGAACGGCATGCCCTCGGCGACCAGCCGTTCCGCGTAGTAGGTGGCGGTGGTGTGGCCGTTGACGGCGATGGCCCGCATCCGCTGTTCGTCGGGTTCGGCGCCGGCGATGACCAGCCGCAGCAGGGTCGCGGTGTCGGCGGTGGAGCTCAGTCCCGGCCAGAGGTGGCGCATGGCCTCGGTGCCGACGGCGATGGCGTTGGTGTAGCCCGCGGTGCTCATGGCGGTGACGGCCGCGGTGAATCCGCCGAGGGCCGCGGTGCCACGACTGTGGATGTGTTCGAGCAGGAAGGGGTTGCGTTTCTGCGGCATCATCGAGCTGGAGCCGACGAGGTCGTCGGCGAGGCGCAGCAGTCCTGACTCCTCGGCCGTCCAGGTGCTCAGGTCGCGTCCGGCCCGTGCCATGGCGACGCCGAGCACGGCCGACGCGGACAGCAGGCGCAGGGCGAACTCGCGGGAGGCGACCGCGTCCACGGAGTTGACGGCGCATCCCTCGAAGCCGAGCAGGGCGGCGGTGCGGGCCGGGTCGATGGCCACGGAGGTACCGCCGACCGCTCCGGCACCGAGCGGGTTGTGTTCGGCCTCGCGTCCGGCGGCCAGCAGGTCGTCCAGGCCGCGCAGTACGGCGGCGGCGAGGGCGGCCAGGTAGTGGCCGTAGGTGATGGGGACGGCGGGCTGGCCGTGGGTGTACGCGGGCATGGTCACCGCCCGGTACGCGGTGGCGCGTTCCAGCAGGGTCGCGGCCAGCGACCGTACCTCCGCCAGCAGCGGCAGGAGCGCGTCGCGGGTGCGCAGCCGGGCGGTGGTCGCGTTGAGGTCGTTGCGGGAGCGGCCGGTGTGCAGCACTCCGCCGGTGTCGGCGCCGAGGGTTTCGGTGAGCCAGCCCTCGTAGGCGAGGTAGACGCCCCGGGGGATGGGGCGCTCGCGCAGGGCGTGGAAGTCGTCGGCGCGCAGCCCGTCGATGGCGTGCAGCAGCCGGGCGGCGGGTTCGGTGGGGATGAGGCCGCGTTCGGTGAGCATGACGAGGTGGGCGCGGTCGACCTCGCTGATGTAGCCGAGTTCGGCGACGGCGGCCCGGTCGCCGAGGTACTGGTCGTAGACGATGCGGTGGGCCTCGGGGTGCAGCGCGGTGCGCAGCCGGCCCGTGTCCACGCCTGCCTGGGGGGTGGTGGGTGCGGGGTGCTGGAGGTCGGTCACGCGGGCACTTCCCGTCCACCGGGCCCGGCGGGCCGACCGGCGGGCCGGCCGGCCTGTTCGCCGGTCCGGCCGGCCGGATCCCGTACCCCTGGATCCCGTACCCCTGGATCCCGTACCGCCGGATCCCGTACGACGTCCTGGAGCAGTTTCTGCGCGTGTTCGGCGGCGTTCCGGGCGTCGGCGGGGGTGGTGCCCGCCGCGATGACGTGTCCGTAGCGGTCGCGGAAGTCGGCGGCGGGGCCGACCGGTTCTCCGGGCCTGCGGTAGACGGTGGCGTCGGTGACGCCGGGTACGGCGCGCGCTGCCGCGAGGGCGGCCGTGTACTCCTGGAGCAGTCCGTCGTGGGCGGCGGTCAGGAAGCGGATCGAAGCCCTGCGGCCCGGGTGCGGGGCCGGGCGGGGGGCACGGCCCAGTGCCGCTTCGACCTGGGCGCCGACGAGGTCGACGCCGTGGGAGAGCTTGATGAGTTCGGGGATCATGCCGCCCGCGAGCCGGGGGTTGACCTCGATGACGCGTGCGTCGGTGCCGGTCATGCGGAGTTCGACGTGCAGCGCTCCCCAGCCGAGGCCGAGGGCTTCGGCGGCCTCGCGGGCGCATGCGAGGAGGGCCGCGTGACGTTCGGCGGGGAGGGGGGCGGGGGTGTCGTGGCCGGTTTCGACGAAGTGGGGGTGGGGGCCCACGTGTTTGGCGACGGTGGCGACCGGGTGGCCGTCGAAGAGTTCGACGGAGAACTCGTCGCCGGGGAGGTACTCCTCGACGAGGATCCGGGCGGGGGCGGCGAGACCGCGTTCGTTGGCCCTGGCCTCCAGCAACTGGGCTGCATGGGAGCTTACTTGCTCGGCGTCGGTGCACAGCCGCACACCGAGGCTGCCCGAGCCCATGACGGGCTTGACGACCACCGGCAGGCCGATCTCACGGGCGGCCGGTGCGGCGTGGGCCGCGTCGTCGAGGACGGCGAAGCGGGGTTGCGGTACTCCGGCGGCGGCGAGCCGGGCGCGCTGTTCGCCCTTGTCGCGGCAGGCCTGGACGGCGGCCGCGTCGGGGCCGTCCAGGCCCAGGGCATGGGCGGTGGCGGCGGCGGTCGCCACGTAGTACTCGGAGCTGGAGAGGACTCCGGCGACGGGCTGTACGGCAGCCAGGGTGCGCGCGGTGGTGAGGACGGCCGCCGGGTCGGCGGTGTCGGTGACCACGGTGCGGATGCGGTCCTCGGCGACGTACGGGTAGCGGCCGGGATCGGCGCAGAGCAGGACGGGCTCGACGCCGAACAGGGCGGCCCGGGCGGCGAACTGGCGGCCGGTGCCGGTGGTGTTGCTCTCCACCAGGAGCAGCAGCGGGGTGTCCGGGTTCATCGTGCGTCCTTCTCGTCGGGTGCGGTCGCGGCGGCGTAGGACCGCCGGGCCCATTCAAGCCTGGTCCATGAACTCCCGGCCATCGAGGGGTGGTTGACGGTGGTGGGGCCGTCGGGGCACGGGACGGGCACGATGTTCTGTTCGGCGAGCCAGGTGTCGTTGTAGACGGTGGGCTGGTAGCGGTAGCCCTCGTCGGGAAGGATCATCAGAGTGGTGCGGTCGGGGTGCCGGTCGGCCCACCAGGAGGCGGCGAGGAAGGACGCGCCGCTGGTGGGGCCCATGAACAGGCCGTGGTCGCGGTAGAGCCGGTGGGTGGCGTGGAACGCTTCGGCGGCGTTGATCCAGTGGACCTCGTCGTAGGCGGTGTAGTCGACGTTGCCGGGGTGGATGCTGCTGCCCAGGCCGCGCAGGGTGCGCTTGCCGTTGGGCAGCCCGAAGATGATGCTGCCCTGGGTATCGATCCCGGCGAGCCGCAGATCGGCATTGCGGGTGCGCAGGGCGGCGGCGAGGCCGCCGGTGGAGCCGCCGGAGCCGACCGGGCCGAAGAGGCAGTCGACGGGGCCCAGGGTGTGGGCGACGAGGTCGCCGACCGCCCCGTAGGAGAGGCCGTTGTCGGGGTTGTCGTACTGGCCGGGCACGAAGCTCTCGGGGCTCTGGGCGTGAAGCTCGTGGACCCGGTCGAGGCGGGCGCCCTGGATGCCCCCGGGGTGGCCGCGCTCCTCGATGATCTCGACAGTGGCGCCCAGACGCTCCAGGCGGTCCTTGAGTTCGGCGTCGATGGCGTGGTCGCCGACGATGGTCAGCGGGTGGTTGCGCAGCCGGCAGACCAGGGCGAGGCCCAGGCCGAAGGTGCCGGAGGAGGTCTCGATGACGGGCGCGCCGGGGGCGAGTTGGCCGGTGGCCTCGGCCCGGTCGATGATGAAGCGGGCGGGCAGCAGCTTCATGAGGGTGAAGGCGGCGGCGTACAGGTTGTCCTTGACCCGGATGATTCTGGGCAGTTCGGTCGCGTCCACGATGGACGAATGAATCCTGGGCGCCGTGGCCAGCGTTGCTTCACTCACCGGTCGAAAATCCCCACTGTTCGTTGAATCCGACGGCGCGCAGCATGGTGCGCGCCCTGTCCGTACGGGCTTCGACCTCGGGGTCGTCCCGGTCGAAGAGGAACCCTGCGATGTCGCCGCTGTGGGCGGTCTGGAGTCCGGTGGCGCCGGTGGCGCGCAGGATCGCGGTGACCTCGTCCCACTGCGGGATCGGCAGGTGGCGTTGGTTGATCTCGGTGGAGCGGGTGGCGACCGCGCCCATCAGCGCGACGTCCTTGTCGGCGACGGCGATGCGCAGCATGTGGCGCAGTTCGCCGAAGGTCTCCAGTTCGGGGCCGGTGTAGCGGGCGGGCCGGTATCCGAGGGTGTCCACTCCCCCGGCGCCGCCGCGTGCGGTGCCGAAGCCCAGTACCCGGGCGGGTGGCAGGGCGGAGCCGAAGTCCTCGATGAGGACTCCTTCGCGGTGGGCGAAGAGGACGGCGCTCTGGTCGTACATCAGGGAGTCGGACGCCGTCTCCGCGCGTACCGCGAGCATGGCGGTCTCGTCGGGCGGCAGCGGGGTGCGGAAGGCGTCCTGGACGGCGCGGATGGTGGCCAGCACGTCGCTGGTGGAGGAGCCGAAGCCGCGGCACAGGGGGACGTCGGAGGCGATGTCCAGGTGTCCGCCGAGCGGCCGGCCGAGCGGGCCGGACAGGTGACGGGTCGTCAGTTCGGCGGCTCTGCGCGACTTTTCGCAGCTCTGCGGGGTCACTGTGACGACTCCTGTGGCGTCCGGGGTGAACCGGGCGCGCGAGGTGTACAGGGTGGACGGCAGGGTGACCAGGCCGCGCTTGATGCCTTCGCCGACCGGGAAGGCGCCCTGCACGATCTCGCCGTGGTGCACCGGGGAGGATGCGGAGCCGATGCCCCACGTGCTCTCGTCCGCCGCCGGGCCCGGGGGAACCGGCGTACCGGACGTGCCCGGCAGACCCGACGAACCCGGCGCTCCCTGCGGACCCGGTGGCGTCCGTGTGTCGTCCATCTGCTGACTCGCCTCTCCCGTCCGCGGTCGTGGGCCCCGCGTCGTCGGTCCGGTGCGCGGCCCCCTCGCGTGCCTCACAGCTTCTTCGCCAGGATCTGGCCCATGTGCTTCAGAGGTTCGGGTGCGGTCATGTCCGCGTGGGTGCAGTCCACTTCGTACGACTCGACGGCACCCCGCAGGTACGGGGCCCAGGCCTCGGCGCCGCTGCGGCCGGTCGGGCTGCGGCGGGCGCTGAAGAACAGCAGGTCGCCCTCGTAGGGTTCGGCGGGCCGGTAGGTCCAGCTGATCGCGACGTGGCGGATGGTGGCCTCCAGGACGGCACGGGTCTCCTCCTCGGTGAGTGCGCCCAGTGTGGAGTCGTGTCTGCGGACCAGGCCGGTCAGGCGGGTGACGTCCAGGCCGTCGCCCCGGGTGGGCCCGGCCAGTTCCCGGCCGCTCTCGCCGAGGAGGCCGACCAGGACGTCGGTCTCGGTGACCTCGGGCACCTCGGACCTCGGGGGGCGCGGGTAGGAGTCGAGGAGGGCGAGCAGGGCCACCTCTTCGCCGAGGTCACGCAGTTGCCGGGCGAGGGCGTGCACCACCAGGCCGCCGAAGGACCAGCCGAGGAGGTGGTACGGGCCGTGCGGCTGGACGGCCCGGATGCGGTCGAGGTAGTCGGCGGCGATCTCCTCCACGCTCGCGGGGAGGTGGTCGGGTTCGGTGAGGTGGCGGGACTGGAGGCCGTACAGCGGCCGGTCGGCGGGCAGGTGGCGGACCAGGCCCGCATAGCACCAGCTCATGCCGATGACGGGATGGACGCAGAACAGGGGCGGGACGTCGGTGGCACCCGCCGGGCGGATCGGCAGCAGGCTGTTCATGGGGTCGCCCTCCGGGCCGGGGCCCGTCGTGGGGTCGGTGGGGTACGCCGTCGCGGCGGCCGGGTCGCCGTCGGTGAGGCGGGCGGCGAGGCCGGCGACGGTGGGGGTGCGGAAGAGGTCGCCGATGCCGATCGGACGGCCCGTCCAGGTGGTGCGGATGCGGCTGATGAGGCGGGTGGCAAGGAGGGAGTGGCCGCCGAGCCGGAAGAAGTGGTCGTCGATGCCGACGGACTCCACCCCGAGAGTGTCGGCGAAGAGCGCGCAGAGCTGTTCCTCGACGGGGGTGCGGGGGGCGCGCCGTGCGGAGCTGTCCGTGGTGGGGCGGGGCAGGGCGCGCCGGTCGAGCTTGCGGTTGGGGGTGAGCGGAAGTTCCGTCAGCGTCACGAAGGCGGACGGGATCATGTACTCGGGCAGGGCGCCGCCGAGCGCCTCGGCCAGTGCGTCGTGGGCGGTGGGCGGGTGACCGGTGGCCGGGACGAGGTAGGCGACGAGCCGTTTGTCGCCCGGCTGGTCCTCCCGTACGACGACGGCGGCCTGCGCCACCGACGGCAGGGAGGTCAGCGCCGACTCGATCTCCCCGGACTCGATGCGAAAACCCCGCAGCTTGACCTGCTGGTCCGCCCGTCCGACGAACTCGATCTCGTCGTCGGGTGTCCACCTGACCAGGTCACCGGTGCGGTACATCCGGCTGCCCGGCGGACCGTAGGGGTCGGCCACGAAACGCTCGGCGGTCAGGGCTGGCCGGCCGACGTAACCGCGCGCCAGGCCGGCCCCGGAGACGTACAGCTCGCCCGCCGTGCCGGCCGGTACGAGTTGCAGCGCCCGGTCCAGGACGTAGAGGCCGGTGCCGTCCATGGGGCGGCCGATGGGTACCGGGCCCCGGTAGTCGTAGGGCTTGCGCACGGTGTGGGTGGTGCAGCAGGTGGTGGTCTCGGTGGGCCCGTACACGTGGAAGACGGTGGTACCGGGGCAGTGCGCGGACGCCTGGCGCATCGCGGGCGAGGAGGCAGCCTCGCCCCCGGTGACGACGTACCGCAGCAGGGAGAGCACCGAACGGCCCTCCTCCGCGAGGAGGTTGAACAGTGCGGTGGTGAGGACCGCGCTGGTGACCCCGCATTCCTCGATGACCTCGCGCAGGCGGTCGGCGTCGATACCACCCTCGGGCAGGACGACGACGGCGCCGCCGGTGAGCAGCGGGGGCCAGAGTTCCTGGGAGGAGCCGTCGAAGGACAGCGAGGACAGCAGGAGCGCCCGGCCGGGGGCGGAGCGGGCGAAACCGGAGTGCAGGGCGCGGGCCGCCACGTTGTGGTGGGTGGTGGTGATGCCCTTGGGGGTGCCGGTCGAGCCGGAGGTGTACATGGTGTAGAGCGCCTGGTGGGCGTGGACCGTGGTGGGGAGCGGGGCGGTGGGGCCGCCCTCGGCGGTCAGGGCGGCGAAGGACAGGACCGTCGTCGCTCCGGTGGTGAAGGGGTGCTGCGGCTGGTTGGTGACGATCAGTGCGGCGCCGGTGTCCTCCAGCATGTGCTGGAGGCGGTGCGGGGGCTGCTGGGGGTCGAGCGGGAGGTAGCAGCCACCGGCCTTGGCGACGGCGAGCAGGGTGATGACGTATTCCGGGGAGCGGCTGAAGTGCAGGCCGACGGGGGTTTCCCGGCCGACGCCACGGGCGGCCAGCCGGTGGGCGAGGGCGTTGCTTCGCTCGTCGAGCTGCCGGTAGGTGAGGGCGCGGCCCGGTGTCATCAGGGCCGGGGCGTCGGGGGTGCGGGCCGCCTGGGCCTCGAACAGGGCGGTGAGCGGGGCGGGTGGGGGCGCCGGGGTGGGGTTGATGTGCGCGGCGAGCAGCCGGGCGCGTTCGCCGGCGGACAGGATGTCGATGCCGTGCAGGCGGACGTCCGGGTCGGCGGCGACGGCGGCCAGGATGCGGGCCAGACGGTCCAGGGTGCGGCCGATGGTCGCCTCGTCGTAGAGGTCGGTGGCGTACTGGGCGGTGAGGTCCAGTCCGTCGGGGGTGCCGTCCGGGGTGCGGCGCTCGTAGAAGTGGAAGCTGATGTCGAACTTGGCGACGGGCAGCGCCACGATCTCCGCGGTCAGGCCGAGGTCGCCGAGCGTGCCGGTGGGGCGGGCGGCGTCCTCGACGGTCAGCGCGAGCTGGCACAGCGGGTGGCGGGCGGCGGACCGTTCGGGGTTGAGCTCCTCGACGAGCCGGTCCAGCGGTATGTCCTGGTGGGACAGGGCCGCCAGGTCGACGTCCCTGGTGCGGGCGAGGAGTTCGCGGAAGGCGGGGTCGCCGGTGGTGTCGGTGCGCAGCACCAGGGTGTTGATGAAGAACCCGACCAGGTCCTCCAGTGCCTCGTCGGTGCGGCCCGCGACGGCGGTGCCCAGCGGCAGATCGGTGCCCGCGCCGGTGCGGGTGAGCAGGGCGCACAGGGCGGCGTGGGCGACGGTGAAGAAGGTGGTGCTGCTGTCCCGCGCGAGCCGGTGCAGGGCGCGGTGCACCTCGGCGGGGGCGGTACGGGTGACGGAGGCGCCCCGGTAGCGGGCGAGGGCGGGGCGCGGCCGGTCCAGCGGCAGGGTGACCTCGTCGGGGAGTCCGGCCAGCGTCTCGCGCCAGTAGGCGAGTTGCTGCCCGGCGATGCCGTCCTCACCGGTGTCGTCGAGGATTTCCTTCTGCCACAGCGTGTAGTCGGCGTACTGGACCGGCAGTTCCTCCCAGTCCGGTGCCAGGCCCCGGGTGCGCTGCCGGTAGGCGGTGGACAGGTCGTGCAGCAGGGGCTTGACGGATCCACCGTCGGACGCGATGTGGTGCAGGACCAGCAGGAGTACGTGGTCGTCCGTGTCCCTCCTGAACAGGTGTGCGCGCATGGGGAGTTCGCGCGACAGGTCGAAGGGTTCGGCGGAGCGGGCGGCCAGCAGCGCGGGGAGGGTGTCCGTGGTGGCGGGGTGCGGCTCCAGCGGGAAGAGCGCCTCACCCGGCGGCCGGACGTCCTGGTGGGGGGTGCCCTCGTGCTCGGGGAAGACGGTGCGCAGCACTTCGTGGCGGCCGGCCACATCGGTGAGCGCCGCCGCGAGGGCGGCGCGGTCCAGCGGGCCGCGCAGGGTCAGGGCGAGCGGTATGTGGTAGGTGGCGGAGGGTCCTTCGAGCTGGGCGAGGAACCAGAGCCGCTGCTGGGTGTACGAGAGGGAGATCACGAGGTCGCTCCGGTCCGGCGCATCGGGCGCAGCTTGGGGCGGGCGGGGCGGGCGGCGCCCACCTGCCCGGCCAGTTCCGCCACGGTGGGGTGCTCGAAGAGGGTCTTGACCGAGAGGTCCGCGCCGACGCGGCCGCGGATGCGGCTGATCAGGCGGGTGGCGAGCAGGGAGTGGCCGCCGAGCCGGAAGAAGTGGTCGTCGATGCCGACGGACTCCAGACCGAGGGTTTCGGCGAAGAGCGCGCAGAGCTGCTCCTCGACCGGGGTGCGGGGGGCGCGGGCGGTGGTGACGGCCGTGGGCTTCGGCAGGGCGCGGCGGTCCAGTTTGCCGTTGTGGGTCAGCGGCAGGCGCTCCAGCGCCACGAACGCGGAGGGGATCATGTACGCGGGCAGCGTCGCGGCGAGCGCGTCCGTCAACTCTCCTTGTTCCGGCTCGCGTTGGCCGGGCTGTACGACGAGGTAGGCGACGAGCCGTTTGTCGCCCGGCTGGTCCTCCCGTACGACGACGGCGGCCTGCGCCACCGACGGCAGGGAGGTCAGCGCCGACTCGATCTCCCCGGGCTCGATGCGAAAACCCCGCAGCTTGACCTGCTGGTCCGCCCGTCCGACGAACTCGATCTCGTCGTCGGGTGTCCACCTGACCAGGTCACCGGTGCGGTACATCCGGCTGCCCGGCGGACCGTAGGGGTCGGCCACGAAACGCTCGGCGGTCAGCGCGGGCCGGCCGACGTAACCGCGCGCCAGGTGGCTGCCCGCCACCCACAGTTCACCGACCACACCGGGCAGGGCGAGCCCGAGGTGGGCGTCCAGGACGTACATGGCGGTGTTCGCCATCGGTATGCCGAGGTCGAGCGCGTCGGCGGTGTGCCGTTCGGGGCCGAAGTACTGGTAGCTGCAGAAGACGGTGGTCTCCGTCGGCCCGTACACATGGCTGACGGCGGGGTGCACGGGGCGTTCCAGCAGGGTGCGCAGGGCGGTGATCTGGAGGACGTCGCCACCGGTCCAGATCTCCCGGAGCTCCGCCAGCCCGTCCGGGGCCTCCTGGGTCATCACGTCGAAGAGCGCGGTGGTGAGGTACATCGCGGTGATGCCGTGGGTGCGGATCGCGCGTTCCAGGGCGGCGGGGTCGATCTTCTCGTCGGTGAGGACGACCGTGGTCCCGCCGTGCAGCAGCGGCACCCACAGTTCGTAGGTGTGGGAGTCGAAGGCCGGCGGCGAGTAGGAGAGCACGGTGCGGTGCCGGCCGTTGTCCCAGCAGGGGTCCAGGGCGAGTTCGGCCACGTTGTGGTGGGTGGCGGCGATGCCCTTGGGGGTGCCGGTGGAGCCGGAGGTGTACATCGTGTAGGCGCTCTGGTGCGGGTGCACGAGCACGTCGGGCGCGGTGGTGTCGCACGTGGCGAGGTCCGGGCCGTCGGCGGTCAGGGCGTCGATGTGGCGGACGGGGACGGTGGTGAAGGGGTGCTGCGGCTGGTTGGTCAGCACGAACGCCGTGCGGGTGTCGTCGATCATGTGCTGGAGGCGGTGCGCGGGTTGCCGCGGGTCCAGCGGCAGATAGCAGGCACCCGCCTTGAGGACGGCCAGCAGGGCGACGGTGTAGTTCCACGAGCGGGTGAAGTGCAGGCCGACCGTGGCCTCCGGGGCGAGCCCGAGCGCCAGCAGGTGGCGCGCCAACACGTTGGACTGCTCGTCGAGTTGACGGTACGTCAGTGAGGTGTACGGCGCGACGAGGGCGACCGCGTCGGGGGTGCGGGCCACCTGTGCGGCGAACAGGGCGGGCAGTGTGGCGGGGGTCATGCCGTGGAGCGTGTCGTCGGCCGTGTCGTTGTAGGTCACCAGGAGCCGGTGGCGCTCCTCGGCGCTCAGCAGGTCGATTCCGTGCAGCGGGAGACCGGGGTCGTCGGGCACGGCGGTGAGGATGCGGACCAGGCGGTCCAGGGCGCGGGCCACGGTCGCCTCGTCGTACAGGTCGGTGGCGTACTGCGCGGTGAGGTCCAGTCCGTCGGGCGTCCCGTCCGCGGTGCGCCGCTCGTAGAAGTTGAAGGTGATGTCGAACTTGGCGATCGGAAGCGGCACCGTCTGTGCGGAGGCCCGCAGCCCGGGGAGCCGCGGCGGCACCTCGGCGGCGTCGCCGACGGTGAGCATCACCTGGAACAGCGGGTGCCGGGCGGCGGTGCGCTCCGGGTTCAGCTCCTCCACGAGGCGGGCGAAGGGGACTTCCTGGTGGGCCCAGGCCTCCAGGTCGACGTCACGGATCCGGGCCAGCAGTTCCCGGAAGGTGGGGTTGCCCGAGGCGTCCGCGCGCAGCACCAGCGTATTGATGAAGAACCCGACCAGGTCCTCCAGGTCCTCCTCGTCGCGCCCGGCGACCACGGTGCCGACCGGCAGGTCGGTGCCCGCGCCGGAGCGGGCGAGCAGGGTGCACAGCGCGGCGTGGGCGACGGTGAAGAAGGTGACGTCGTTGTCCCGGGCGAGGGCGTGCAGCGCCTGGTGCCGCCGCGCCGGCAGGGTCCGGGTGAGCAGGGCTCCCCGGTAGGAGGCGACGGCGGGCCTGGCCCGGTCGGCCGGCAGCACGGTCTCCTCCGGAAGGCCGGACAACACCGTGCGCCAGTGAGCGAGTTGACGGCCGAGCGGCCCTGCGCCGGACTCGTCGTCGAGCAGTTCCCGCTGCCACAGCGCGTAGTCGGCGTACTGGACCGGCAGCTCCTCCCAGTCCGGGGCGAGCCCCTGGGCGCGCCTCCCGTAGGCGAGGGAGAGGTCCCGCATCAGCGGCCCGGCCGACCAGCCGTCGGACGCGATGTGGTGTGTCACCAGCAGCAGTACGTGGTCGTCGGCGGCGAGCGTGAACAGAGCTGCTCGCAACGGCAGTTCATTCTCCAGCGCGAAGGGCAGCTCCGCGTGTCCGGCCAGCAGTGCGGGCAGCGACTCCTCGGTGGCGGGCAGCGGCTCCAGCGGGAAGGCGACCTCGTCGATGGGGTGGACGTGCTGGTGGGGCACCCCGTCCCGGTCGGGGAAGGTGGTGCGCAGCACCTCGTGCCGGGCCGTCACATCGACCAGGGCCGCCGACAGGGCGGCGCGGTCGAGTGTGCCGCCGAGCCGGATCGCCCGGGGGATGTGGTACGTCGCGGAGGGCCCTTCGAGCTGGGCGAGGAACCACAGTCGCTGCTGGGTGTAGGAGAGGGGGATCACGAGGTTGCTCCCGTCCGGCGCATGGGCCGCAGTCTCGGGCGCGCGGGGAGTGCGCTTCCTGGGGGCCCGGCCGTGGGTCCGGCCAGGTGTCCGGCGAGTTCGGCCACGGTGGGGTGGTCGAAGAGGGTCTTGACCGACAGTTCGGGCAGCGCCGTCAGAGGGGCGACCCTGGTGCGGATGCGGCCGATGAGGCGGGTGGCGAGCAGGGAGTGCCCGCCGAGCCGGAAGAAGTGGTCGTCGATGCCGACCGACTCCACGCCCAGCACCTCGGCGAAGAGGGCGCAGAGCCGGGTCTCCACCGGGGTGCGGGGAGCGCGGGCGGTGGTGTCGGCGGTGGGTTTCGGCAGGGCGCGGCGGTCCAGTTTCCCGTTCGGGGTCAGCGGCAGGCACTCCAGCGTCACGAACGCGGAGGGGACCATGTGACCGGGGAGCGTCCCGGCGAGCTGAGCGGCCAACTCGCGCTGTGCGGGCGGGGTTTCACCGGCGTCCGGCACCAGGTAGGCGACGAGGCGCTGGTCGCCGGGCCGGTCCTCGCGGACGACCACGGCGGCCTGGGCGATGCCGGGCAGCACGGTCAGCGCGGACTCGATCTCGCCGGGCTCGATGCGGTAACCGCGCAGTTTGACCTGCTCGTCGGCGCGGCCGACGAATTCGAGGTCGCCCCCCGCGGTCCACCGCGCCAGGTCTCCGGTGCGGTACATGCGGCTGCCGGGCGGGCCGAAGGGGTCGGCGACGAAGCGTTCGGCGGTGAGCGCCGGACGCGCCAGGTAGCCGCGCGCCAGGACGACCCCGGCCACGTACAGCTCCCCCGGTGTGCCCGGCGCGACCTGCTCCAGGCGGGCGTCCAGGACGTACATCCGGGTCAGCCAGAACGGCCGGCCGACCGGGACGGGCCCGGACGGGGCGGGGGCGCCGGGCGGCAGGTGGAAGTCGGCGCAGTTCACGGTCGCCTCGGTCGGCCCGTAGGCGTTGACCACCCGGGCCCCGGGGTGGGCGGCGCGCCAGGGGGCGATCGCCTCGCCGAGGAGGGCCTCGCCGCCCACGACGAGGGTGCCGGACGGGGAGACCCCGGCGGGAAGGTCGCGCAGCAGGGCGAGATGGGACGGCGTCACCTTCATGAAGGTGGGGCGCACGGGCGCGGGTCCCACGGCCGTGGGACCGGATGCGGTTGTGCGCGTCTCCCCCAGGGCTTCCAGGTGTACGTGGCCGCCGCCGGTCAGGGGGGTGTAGAGGGCGGTGACCGTGAGGTCGAAGGCGTAGGAAGTGCTCACCAGCGAGGTGCCCGCGGCGTCCGGGTAGCGCAGCCGCGCCTGCTCCAGGTAGGCGCCGACAGAACGGTGTTCGACGACGACACCCTTGGGGCGGCCGGTCGAGCCCGAGGTGTAGATGACGTACGCGGGGTGGTCGAGGGACAGCGGGAGGGCGCGGTCGGCGTCGGTGACGGGGCCCGCTTCCGTGCGGGCGAGGAGGGCGGTGACGGAGGGGGCGTCGAGGAGCAGGCGCTCGGTGGGGGCAGGCCGCCGCCCGGTGGGTGCGGCGGGACCGGACTGTGTGGGGCCGGACTTGGTAGGGCCGGTCGCGGCCGGGTCGGCCGCGTCGGGACCGGGCGCGTTCCGCGTTCCGTCGGGCGTCGACGTGTCGGTCAGCAGGAGGACCGGGGCGGCGTCGCCGAGGATCAGCGCGGCGCGTTCCGCCGGGTACTCCGGGTCCACCGGAACGTATGCCCCACCGGTCTTGAGGACGGCGAGCAGGGCGACGGCGAGCCGCACCGAGCGGCGCAGCGAGACCGCCACCAGGCGTTCGGCGCGGACGCCCCGGGCGATCAGCAGCCGGGCCAGGCGGTTGGCCGCTTCGTCCAGTTCTCGGTACGTCAGGGTGTCGCGGCCACTGGTGACGGCAGGGGCGTCGGGGGTACGGGCGGCCTGGCGGGCGAAGAGTTCCGGCAGCGACTCCTGGGCGGTGCGGGCGCCGCGCGCCAGGCCCCCGGGGTCGTCGGGGCCGTGGTCGGCCAGCGCGGTGAGCATCCGGGACAGCCGTACGGCGAGCCCGTCCGCCGCCGCGGGCACCACCCGGTCGGTCCGGTGGCCGAGCGCGTACCCGGTGCCGTCCGCGCTGCGGGTCAGCACCAGGCCCGTCGCCGCCAGGGTGGCCGCGTCGCCGGTCAGCGCGGTGCTGAGCGTGGCCAGGATGTCCGCGCAGAACTCCCGCGGCGCGCGGCCGGCGAGGAGTTCGGTCAGGCGGTGGGCGGCCGGGGCGGGCAGGGTCAGCGGCACGCTGGTGGCGCGGGGCGGTCGGCCAGTGGATGCCTGGACTGCGGACGCCTGGACTGCGGGCGGCCGGCCAGTGGACGCCTGGTCTGCGGGCGGCTGGTCAGTGGGCGGCTGCGGCATGACCACCCCAAGTCGACAGATCTTGCGCGGAGTCGGAACCCGGCGGGGTCGATGCCGCGAGGACGCTCAGGCGCTTCCTGGCGGCCTCCAGGGTGTCGGTGGTCCGGTTGAAAGCGACCCGGACGTGTCCCGCGCCGTCCCGGGGGTCGGCGTAGAAGGCGGTCGCCGGGGCCATCAGAACTCCGGTCCGGTTCATCAGTTCCCGTACGAAGTCGGGGCTGTCCAGGGTGGTCAGCTCGCGAATTCCGGCCATCACGTAGCAGCCGCCGCGCGGGGGCTCGCAGGTGAAGCCGGACTCGCGCAGCAGCGCCACGGCAAGGTCGCGGCGTTCGCGCATCGCCACGGCGGTCCCGCGCACGTCGTCACCGAACAGCTCCATGGAGGCGGCGGCGTGCTGGAGCGGCGTGGGCGCGCCCGCGGTGGTGGCCACATGGACCTGGCGAAGCAGCCGGGTCCAGTGCGGGCGGGCCCGCAGGAACCCGATGCGCCAGCCGCTGACCGCATGGCTCTTGGAGAGGCTGCCGATGACCATGGAGCGGTCGGCGAGGCCGGGGATCTCCGCGACCGAGCAGTGCCGGGCCAGGGCGCTCACGCCGGTGCCCGTGTGGGTGCCCGCCTGAGTGCCGGTGGAGCCGTCGTCGTACACGAAGGGCGCGTACACCTCGTCGGAGACGACGGTGACGTTCCACTTTTCGCAGAGTTCCGCGACGAGGTGCAGCAGGTCGCGGTCCAGGACGGTGCCGGTGGGGTTGGCGGGGCTGTTGAGGATGAGGGCGCGGGTGCGGGGGCCGAAGGCGGCGGCGAGTTCGTCCGGGTCGGGCAGCCAGTGCCTGCCCCGCAGGGGGACGCGGACCGGGACGCCCTGGGCCATGGCGATGGCGCTGAGGAAGTTCTCGTAGAACGGTTCCAGCACGATCACTTCGTCGCCGGGGTCGACGACGGTGAGCAGGGCGACGCACAGTCCCTCGCTGCCGCCGACGGTGACGGTGATCTCGTCCGCCGGGTCGGGGGAGCCGGGCAGCCCTGCGGCGATCCGGGCACGCAGGGCTGGCAGGCCGGACGGATCGGTGTACTGGTGGGCGCCGGCCCGCAGCGCGGCGTGCGCCGCGTCGACGAGGGGCGCCGGGGTGGCCGGGAACTCCGGGGTGCCCATGGCGAGGTTGACCAGGTCGGCGGGGAGGCCCGCGGAGAGCAGGGCGGCGAGCCCGCCGCCGGGGAGGTGGCCGACGCGGGTGGCGGGAGTGGCGGCGAAGGGCTCGGGGGTGCCGCTGCGCCCGTGCGTCGTCGCGCGGGTGTCGGTGGCCGTGGACGCGCGGGGGTCTCCGTCCGTGCTCGCGCGGGTACCGGTGTGCTGGGGGTCGGGGTGGGTCACCGGGCCACGTCCGCCGTCTCGGGGGCCGCCGGGTGTGCCGCTGTCCGCGCGTCGAAGACGCCTCGGGGGATGCGGGGCAGCCAGGCCGGGCGGGTGCGTTCGTACTCCTCGATGAGCGGGGTGCGCCGTAGCGTCGCCTCGATCACGTCCAGACCCTCCAGCAGCAGTCGGCGCGAGCGGCCGTCCGCCGGGAAGTTCCAGGCGCGGCCGTCCGCGCGCAGTTCGCACTCCCGCAGGTCGACGGTGACGGTCAGGCCCTGCGGTGATTCCGCCAGGTCCATCAGCTCCCGTACGACGTCGACGGGGAGGTCGACCGGGACCAGGGCGTTGTTCCAGGCGTTGCGGCGGAAGATGTCGCCGAAACCGGTGGCGACCACCGCGGTGAATCCACCGTCCCGCAGGGCCCACACCGCGTGTTCGCGGGAGCTGCCCACGCCGAAGGACTCCCCCGCCAACAGGACCGAGGCGCCTTGGGCGGCGGGCTGGTCGAGCACGAAGCCGGGCTGCGCCCGCCAGCGGGCGAACAGGGCGTCCTGGTAACCCGACTTGACGACGCGCTTGCAGAACTCGCCGGGGACGATCTGGTCGGTGTCGACGTGGTCGCGGCGCAGAGCGACCGCTCGCCCGGTGTGCGTGATCAACGGTTCCACGGAGTCTCTCCGTTCCTCGGGGCCCGGCCGGTGGCGGCCGGACCGACGGGCGCGGCGGATGCGCCGGGCGCCTCGATTACGGCGGCCGGCAGGTCAGCGGTCGGCAGATCGGCGGCCGGCAGGTCGGCTGGGGCGGTGAGCCGGCCTGTCACCGCTGTCGCGGCGGCGACGGCGGGCGAGACGAGGTGGGTGCGGGCGGTGGCGCCCTGCCGGCCCTCGAAGTTGCGGTTGGAGGTGGAGGCGCAGCGCTGCGGGCCGAGCAGCCGGTCGGTGTTCATGCCCAGGCAGATCGAGCAGCCGGGCAGCCGCCATTCGGCCCCGGCGTCGGTGAACACCCGGTCCAGACCCTCCTGTTCGGCCTGTTCGCGCACCTCCATGGAGCCCGGGACGACCAACAGGCGCGTACTGTCCGCCACTTGACGGCCCTTCAGGACACCTGCGGCCGACCGCAGGTCCTCGATGCGGCCGTTGGTGCAGGAGCCGAGGAAGACCACGTCCACCGCGACGTCGCGCAGGACGGTGCCCGGGGCGAGGTCCATATACGCGAGCGCCTGTTCGGCGGCGGCCCGCTCCTGCGGGTCGTCGAACTCCTCGGGCGAGGGCACGACGCTGCCCACCGGGGCGACCTGGGAGGGGTTGGTTCCCCAGGTCACCAGGGGGGTCAGGGTCGACACATCGAGGGTGACGGTGCGGTCGAACTCGGCGTCGTCGTCGCTGCGCAGGGTCCGCCAGTACGCGAGCGCCTCGTCCCACTGGTCGCCCACCGGGGCGTACGGCAGCCCCTTGAGGTAGCTGAAGGTGGTCTCGTCGGGGGCGACCAGACCGGCCCGTGCGCCCGCCTCGATGCTCATGTTGCAGAGCGTCATCCGGGCTTCCATGGAGAGTTCGCGGACGGCCTCGCCCCGGTACTCGACCATGTGCCCCTGGGCGCCGTTGGTGCCGATGCGGGCGATCACCGCGAGGGCGAGGTCCTTGGCGCCGACACCCTCCGGCAGCGTGCCGGTGAGGTCGACGGCCATCACGCGGGGCCTGCGCACCTCCAGGCACTGGGTGGCCAGCACGTGTTCGACGTCGCTGGTGCCGACGCCGAAGGCGAGCGCGCCGAAGGCGCCGTGCGTGGAGGTGTGGCTGTCGCCGCAGACCACCGACATGCCGGGCAGCACAAGACCGAGCTGGGGCCCGACCACATGCACGATGCCCTGGCGGCGGTGGCCCAGCGAGTACAGCTCGACGCCGAAGTCGTCACTGTTGCGCCGCAGGGTCTCGATCTGGGTGCGGCCCACCGGGTCGGACAGCACGAGGGAGTCGGTGGGGACGTTGTGGTCCTCCAGGGCGAGCGTCAACTCGGGCTGCCGTAGGGTGCGTTGGGCGAGCCGGAGCCCGTCGAAGGCCTGCGGGGAGGTCGCCTCGTGGGTGAGGTGCAGATCGACGTAGAGCAGGTCGGGATCCTCGGCCTCGGCCGGTACGACGACGTGGCTGTCCCAGAGCCGGTCGGCGAGGGTGCGGGGGCCGACGGCGGTGGGGCCGGTGGTGCTGGAGGTGGCGGGCAGGACGGTCATCGGGGTATCTCCTCGGCGGTGGCTGCGACGCCCTCCTTGCGGAGCTGGCTGACCGCCGAGCGCACGGCGGCGGCGACCGCGGGCGCGGACGCCGCGGCCAGTCCGAAGCCCCAGCACGAGCGGCCCTCGGCGACGACCTCGCAGCACGCGCTGTCCGACTCTCCGTCGGATCCGGCCCGCCCGGTCACCAGCTCGCGGACCTCGCCCTGGACTCCGTACGCCAGCAGCAACCGCACGGCCAGCTCGTGAAGGCCGGTAACGGGCACACCGTCTGACGCACCGTCAAGGTCACCGCCGCGCTCCAGGCCCAGCTCGCCGCCCAGCGCGCCGTCGGCACTCTGCGGGAACGACTCGTCCGTCCCTGGCTGGATGTAGCGCTGGTCGAAGTGCTGCCAGAGTTCGGCGGCCGTGATCTCGCCCTCGCGGGTCTCGGTGACCCGCTGCATGGCCGCGGCGAAGTCGATCTGGAGCCTGCGGGGCATCTCCACCCCGCGTTCGGCGCGCAGCAGATGGGCGATGCCGCCCTTGCCGGACTGGCTGTTGATGCGGATGAGCGCCTGGTAGTCGCGGCCGATGTCGCGCGGGTCGATCGGCAGGTAGGGCACGTCCCACGGGGAGTCGGAGGCGTCGCCGCGCGCCTTGAGACCCTTGGCGATGGCGTCCTGGTGGGTGCCGGCGAAGGAGGTGTAGACGAAGTCGCCCGCCCAGGGGTGGCGGTGCGAGACCGGCATCAGGTTGCACTCCTCGACCACACGCCTCACGCCGTCGAGGTCGCGCAGGTCGAGCATGGGGTCGACGCCCTGGGAGAAGAGGTTCATCGCGAGGGTGACCAGGCAGACGTTGCCGGTGCGCTCGCCGTTGCCGAAGAGGGTGCCCTCGACGCGGTCGGCGCCCGCCATGACGGCCATCTCGGCCGCGGCGACCCCGCTGCCCCGGTCGTTGTGCGGGTGGACCGAGAGCATCACCCGCTCGCGGTGGGCGAGGTTGCGGCTCATGTACTCGATGCGGTCGGCGAACTCCTGCGGAGGGTAGACCTCGACCGTCGCCGGCAGGTTCACGGCAAGGGTGTGCCGGGCGCGCGGGGCCCAGAAGTCGAGGACCTCGTTGCAGATCTCCAGGGCGTAGTCCGGTTCGGTCTGGGTGAAGGACTCCGGGGCGTACTGGAGGAGGATCTCGGTGCCCGGCAGCGAGTCCTGGAGGCGCAGCGCCTGTGCGGCGCCGGCCAGGGCCATCGCCTTGACCTCGGCGCGGCTCTTGCGGAAGACGAGTCTGCGCTGGATCTCCGAGGTCGGGTTGAAGACCTGGAGGACGGCGCGGCGGGCGCCGGCGAGCGAGGCGACGGTGCGTTCGATGAAGTCGCCGATGACCGGGGTCATCACCTGGACGACGACGTCCTCGGGGATGGCGTCGGTGTCGATCAGATGGCGTACGAAGTCGTGGTCGTCGCGGGACGCGGTCGGGTAGCCGACCTCGATCTCCTTGAAGCCGAGCCGGACCAGCAGGTCGAACATGGTGCGCTTGCGTTCCAGGGTCATCGGGTCGATGAGGGCCTGGTTGCCGTCGCGCAGGTCGACGCTGGCCCACAGCGGGGCGCGTTCGACGCGCTTGCCGGGCCAGTTGCGGTCGGCGAGGCCGATCGGCTCGTACGGGGCGTACTTGGCGATGCTCATCGGGCCGGGAGCCGGGGTGCCCCGGGTGACGACGGTGGTGGGCGCCCCGTCGGCGGTGGTGGCGGTCATGACCTGCCTCCGGTCTCGGCACGGGCCATCGCCTCGGCGACGGAGCGGGGGCGCAGATCGGTCCAGTGGCTCTCGATGTGGTCCGTGCAGGCCTGCTTGGAGGTGGCGGCCAGGGCCACGGTCCAGCCCGCCGGGGCGTCCTGGGCGGCGGGCCACAGCGAGTGCTGGCCCTCGTCGTTGACCAGGACCTGGTACGTGCCGTCGGGATCGTCGAAGGGGTTCGTCGCCATCGTCGTTTCCACTTCCGTTCAGTACGTGGGGAACGTGCGCCCGCACCCGGCGGGGAGGTCCGCGGTGGGGGAACTCTGCTGTTCTCGGGACGAGTCGGGGACGGCGGGTCAGCCGCGGGCGTCGGCGCCGCGGCCGTCGTGGCCACGCGTCTCCCCCGTACGGACGTTGCCGCCGCCCACGCCCCTGCTGCGGACGTCCCGGTCGCGGGTGACGGCCATCCCGGTCACCACGACCAGGGCACGTGCCGACTCCAGGGCCCGGTGCAGCAGTGCGGTGCTGGCCTCGTGGTCGTGGGCGGCCAGCCGGTCGGCGCGCAGTACGTGCAGCGCGACCTCCAGGGCCGCCACGTGCGCCTCGCCGAGCACGTCGTTGCGGTCGACGCCGTCCAGGGCGGCCATCAGCGCGCTTTCGGTGGCGCGGAGCGCCTGCGCGGAGCCGGCCCCGGCCCGCACGCCGGGGGCCGCCTCGACGGCCGCCGGTCCCGCTGCTCCGTCGACGGCACTGCTCACTGCGCGCCGCCCACCACGCACCACTCCAGGACGGACATGGCTGCGGTCATCTTGTGGTACGCCTGACGCCAGGCGAGGCTCTCGGGGCCGTCGAGCATGTCGTCGGTGACCTCCTGGCCCCGGATGGCGGGCAGGTCGTGCAGGAACACCGCGTTCGGCCCCGTGACCTTGGCGAAGAAGTCCCGGTCGACCCGGAAGCCGTCGAAGGCGCGCAGCCAGTTCGGGTCCGCCTTCTCGACGCCCATGGTCTGCCAGCGCGCGGTGTAGACCGCGTCGGCCGGGGCGTCGAGTTCGTCGATGTGCTGATGGTGGGTGACCAGGGCCTTGCCGCCGCCGAGTTGCTCGACGCGGGCGAGGATCTCCGGCGGCAGGCCGTAACCCTCGGGGCACAGCACCGACAGCTTGAAGCCGGGGGTGAGGGCGGTGAGCAGGGCGAGGGCGGCGGCGGAGCTGTTTCCCTCGCCGACGTACAGGAGGTGCTTGCCGTCGAGGTCGCCGAAGTGCTCGGCGAGGGTGGCGAAGTCGGCGACGGCCTGGGTGGGGTGCTCGTCGAGGCTGAGCGCGTTGACCACGGCGAGGTCGGGGCTGGAACCGAGCGCTCGCATCTCGCCAACATCGCCGTTGGTACGGATGACCAGGGCGTCGAGGTATTGACCAAGGACGCGGGCGGTGTCCTCGCGGGTCTCCCCCGTGTTCAACTGCAAATCGTCCGGGCCGTAGGTGATGACGTCCGCGCCGAGCCGGGTGGCTCCGGCCCAGAATGAGGAGCGGGTGCGCGTGGAGGTCTTGCTGAAGTAGATCCCCACCGGGTGTCCGGCCAGACTGCGCGGTGCCCGGCGGTCGCCGACGCGCGCGAACTCGACGGCGCGGTCGACCAACTCCCGCGCTTCATCGGCGCATATGTCATTGAGCGAGAGGAAATTTCGCATATCTCGTTTCGTCCCTGCTTGTGCGCGATGTGTGCTTATTTGTTCCCGCACGGCGCGACAGTGCGTCGGACCGTCATCGGGAAAAGGGCATGCCTTGGCGAATGCGAAGAACTGAGGCATGCGGAAGTGTCCGCGGAGCCGGGACTTCCGGGGATTTCGGAAAACCCTCGAAGGAAATCCCGGCCTCCTTTCGGACAAGCATCGGAAGAAGGCGGCCAGAATCTGGCCAGACGTTATGATCATGCGGCGCGCGAGCTTGTCGCGTCTGCCGGACAGGGGGAGGTGAGCTGGTGGATTACCGTTCCGCTCACGGTGGCCCAGACATCTCGCCGACTACGGATTCACTTCCGCAGGGCGGTTCGGGCCGACCACCCGGAGAGTCAATTCCCGGTAAATGTCTTCCCTGGTGTCCGGAGTCCGGGAACCGGCACCACGTGCCGGAATGTGCCCGTGTTCCGCTCTTTCACTCGACTCAGTGCTCAGCGGCCCAGATGATGTCGCTCTGCATTGCGGCCGTCCTTGCCGCACAAAGGGGCGCGACAGAGGAAAGGACCGTGCGGGGGGAAGCGGCGACAACAGCGTTGCTCATGAACAGCACCTTTCGAAAAGCTCACCGAATGGGGGGCAGCAGGAACTTGGGGTGCCCCTGCCTCGTGCTCGTACGCCACGATCTTGTCCGACAAAGCCTCCGGAGGCCACGGAATCCGGGTGACCACAAGTCCGTGACGAGTTCCCGTCACCGCGACAGCACGCTTCCTCACGAGAAAGGCGTAAGCCTGTGACCTCTTCCCGCCGCCTTCCGCCCCTCGACGAACTCCAGGTACAGCTCTACCGGCTCGCACTTGAGCGCGGCCAGTGCGTGCCCGACGACATGGCGCGCGAGCTCGGCCGCTCCCAGGACGAGGTGGGCAGGGCAGTCGCCGACCTGATGGATCTGCACCTGCTGCGGCCCGCCACCGACGACACCTGCGACCGTCCGGCCGGCCGGACGACGTACCTCCCCAGCAACCCGGACGTCGCCGCCGCCAACCTCACCGGCCCCATCAACACCCAGATACAGCAGCTGCACCGGCAGGCCGACGAGGTCAGCAGCCGGGTGATGTCGATGAAGACGGTCTTCGAGGAGTCCTGGCAGAACCGGGTCGTCAAGTCCCCCATCGAGCACCTGGTGCTGCGCGACAGCGTGCAGAACCTGCTGGAGCATCTCTCGTACACCGTCCAGAAGGAAGTCGTCGCCGCCTACCCGCAGTTGCCGTCACCCGAAGCGCTCGCCGAGGGAAAGCCCAGGACCGCTGACGTCATCAACCGTGGGGTGGTGATGCGCACCCTGTACCCGCACTCCGTTCTCGCCCACCCCTACGTCCGGGAACATGTGGAGGAGATGCTCGAACTCGGCGCGCAGATACGCACGGTGAGCACCGTCCCCAACAAGATGATCATCTTCGACGTCGCGACGGCCGTCGTCAGCGACGAGTCCGAGGAACAGGGCAGCGCGGCCGTCACCTTCCAGGACCCGGCACTGGTACGCGTGCTGTACGGGACGTGGCAGAGCATCTGGGAAGTGGCCCGCCCGGTCCTCGGCCCGGTCCGCGAACTCGACGACACCCGCGAGGACCTGCGCCGCAACGTACTGCGCCTGCTGGCCTCCGGCATCAAGGACGAGGTGGCCGCGAAACGCCTGTCCGTCTCGGTGACCACCTACCGCCGCCACGTCACCAGCATGCTGACCGAGCTGGGCGCCCAGAGCCGCTTCCAGGCGGGCAGCTACGCGCAACGGCTCGGCTGGCTCACCCAGGACTGATCGCGCGGGGTCGACGGACGCGGCGCTCTCCCGCCGGGTGGAAGCCCTGCCAGTCGGGTCCGTCAGGTCTGCTGGGTCTGCCGGGTCCGTCGGTTCCGCCGGGTCAGCGCACCGCCACCGGGGAGGACCCGCCCCGGACGATGAGGCGAGGGGTGCCGGAGCCGTCGGCGGGGGCCGTCCAGATGTCGCTCTTGCGGCCGTCGCTGCCCGGCAGGGCGTAGCCGACGGTCGTGTCGTCCAGCCAGGCGGCCTGGTCGTCGACGCTGCGGGCTTCGGCCAGGGGGTGTTCCTTGAGGGTGGCGAGGTCGAGGACGTGGAGCCGCCAGGGGGCCTGGGGGTGGTCCGAGACCTTCTTCTTGAACGCGAGGCGGGTGTTGTCCGGGGAGAGGGAGGGACATTCGACGTTGGTGCGCAGCGCCTTGGCGGACCACTTGCGCAGGTCGCCCTGGACCAGGTGGGTGCTGCCCTTGGAGGAGACGGTGGCGTAGAAGCGGTTGTCGTCGCGGGCGAAGGTCACGCCCCAGAAGTTGACGTCGGGGGCGTGGTAGCGGGTGCCGTCGATGGTCAGCGGGATCTCTTCGATCGACTTGACCAGGTCGCCGGTGCGCAGATTCAGGATGGCCGTACGGGTGGAGAAGGCCGAGGTCGCGTAGGAGTCGCCGGTGGCGAACGTGGTCCAGGACAGGAGTTGGCCCGAGGCGGATACGCGGGCCCGGTTGGGGATGCCAGCGACGATCACCCTGCGGATCTGCCGCATCCGCCGGTCGAGCACGAGTGCCTCGGTGCGGGCGGGTACGCCGGGAAGTTTACGCAGACACAGGGCGCGCTCCCCCGCCGCGTAGAACCGGTCGCAGGAGGGGCCGCCGTTCACCCGCGGCGCCTGGCGGCCCGGTTGGCGTACGACCCGTCCGGTGGCCGCGTCTCGGAAGTACAGTCCTGGTTCGGCGAGGGTGAACGAGGCGTCCGCGTCGGCCTGTTGAGCCGGCACTTCACGCTGCCGGGCGTGCAGTACGTAGCCCAGGGAGCCGCCGCCGAGGAGGAGCACCGCGGCGATGACCAGGACGATATGGAGCTGCCGGGCGCGGGGGTTCATGAGGCCTCCGGGGTGGGAGAGGGCGGGGGCGGGGTGGCGGCCGGGGTGGCACCCCCGGTGGACAGGACCCGCCGGGCGGCGAGCAGCGCCGCGGCCAGCGCACACGCCGCCACCAGCAGCGCGGGCCCCTGCCCCCAGAACGTCCAGGCCGCCCCGAATCCGGCGGCGCCCACCAGCCGGGCCAGTGCCTGGCCGGTCTGCAGGATCGCGAACCCGCTCGCCCGTCCGTGCGCGGGCAGCACGGGGCCGGCCAGTGCCATCAGTACGCCGTCGGTGGCGGCGTAGAAGATCCCCAGCAGCGCCAGTACGGCCACCAGGCCGGCCCAGGAGACGGGGGCGAGCAGCACGGTGTACGCGCCGAGCAGGGCGGCGTGTCCGAGCAGGAACGGCACCCGGCGCCCCATCCGGTCGGCGATCCGTCCCGCCGGAACGGCGAGCAGCAGATAGCCGGCGGCGGCACCGAGCGGCAGCAGCGGGAAAAGGGTGGGAGGGAGGTCGAGGCCGCGCTGGAGCAGCAGGTAGAGGAAGGCGTCGCCGATGGTGGCGGCCCCGAGCAGACAGGCCGCGTACAGGATGCGCCGGAAGGCGGGGTCACGAAGCGGCTTGTGCGGTTCGGGCTTGGCGGGGCTCTCGTCCGGCCTGGCGATGCTCGCGTCGGGCTTGGTGATGCTCGCGTCGGGCCCGGCGGTGGCGCGGGGCTTGGGCGTGGGCGGGCCGGAGGCGTTGGGGACGTACAGGATGAGCAGCAGCACGCCGAGCAGGCCCGCGCAGAAGCTGACGACGAACACCGCGTCGTAGGCGTCGGCGGTGGCCCACAGGACGGCGAAGGCGACGAGCGGGCCGAGCAGGGCGCCCGTGGTGTCCATGGCGCGGTGTACGCCGAAGGAGCGGCCGAGGGTCTCGGGCGGGCCGCTGAGGGAGATCAGGGCGTCGCGCGGTGCGGTGCGGATGCCCTTGCCGAGGCGGTCGGCGGCGAGCGCGGCGGCGATTCCCCCGGCACCGCCGCCTGCCAGCAGCAGGCCGAGGCGGGAGAGGGCGGAGAGCAGATAGCCGGCTCCGGCGACCCGTTTGTGGTGGCCGCCGCGGTCGGCGAGACGCCCGCCGAGGAGCCGCACGAGGGCGGTCGCACCATTGAACAGGCCGTCCAGGAAACCGAATTGGAGGGGTGAGAGGCCGAGCCCCAGGACGAGGTAGAGCGGCAGTACGGCCGTGACCATCTCGGAGGAGATGTCGGTGACGAGGCTGACCGTGCCGAGTGCGAGGACGGTACCGGGGACGCGCCGCCGCACCCCTGCGGGGCGGGGCGGCGCGTCCGGGCGGCCGTTGGCGGCCAGGTACATCAGTGGCAGCTGTACTTCGGGCTGGTGTCCTTGACCTGGTTGTCGGTGCCGACGTAGGTCCAGCTGTAGCCGTTGTCCGTGAAGTCCATCTTCAGCACGCCGTACGGGCCGCTGATGCGCTTCTGACTGTTGGGCTGGATCTCCTCGATGGCGTACGGTTCGGCGCCGCCCATGCCGCCGACGATCTCGACGATGCCGTCGGAAGTCGCCTTGCCGTCGGCGTTCTGCGGGGCGAACCGCTCGTAGTGGTGGTCGTGTCCGCCGAGTACGACGTCGGTCTTGGCGCCGTACAGGAGCTTCCACACCGGCTTGGAGACCGGCTGGTTGCCGTGCCCGCCGGAGGAGTAGAGCGGGTGGTGGAAGTAGGCGGCGATGCACTTCTTGCTGTTGGCGGCGAGGTCGGCCTTCAGCCAGTTGATCTGCTCGGTCTTGTCGAAGGAGTTGGAGTCGAGGGCGATGAAGTGCCAGTTGCCCTCGTTGTAGCTGTAGTAGCTCTTGCCCTGCGGGTAGGCGATGGAGCCGAAGTAGGACTTGTACCCGGAGAGGGAGCCGGCCGGGTCGTAGGTCTCGTGGTTTCCGGGGACCGGGCGGGTCTTGGCCTTGAAGGCGCCCCAGGTCTTGTCGTAGTAGTCGCGGAAGTCGGAGAGGCGGGCGTCGTCGTACTGGTTGTCGCCCATCGTCAGGTAGAACTTCGGGTTGATCCGCTGGGCGAGCGCCGCGGTCTTGGGGTGGGCGCAGCTGCTGCTGGAGGCCGTGCACTGGGCGGCGATGTCACCGACGGCGACCACCGTGAAGGCACCGGTGGGCGGCGGTCCCTCGTCGAGGGTGCCGTACACCTCGGCGTCGAAGAGCGAGTAGCCGTACGAGGTGCCACGCGTGGTGCCGTACACCCGGAGGTAACGGCCCTTGCCGGTGAGGCCGGTCAGGTCGTCGGTGCCGCCGTTGCCGGCCGTCTCCTCAGCGATCTTCGTCCAGGTCGTGCCGTCTGCCGAGGTCTCGACGCGGTACGCCTTGGCGTAGGCGTCCTCCCAGGTCAGCTTGAGCCGGGAGACGGTGGCGGTGGCCCCGAGATCGACCTGGATCCACTGCGGGTCGACGCCCTCGGCGCTGGCCCAGCGGGTGGCGGGGTCGCCGTCGAAGGCGTTGCCCGCGCCGTACGACGAGGACTCGGTGGAGGAGGCGGTGGCGGGTTTCCCGGTCGAGACGACCGGGTCGGCTGCGGCCCCGGCCGATCCGGAGGAGGCGAGCAGCAGTCCGCCGACGAGTGCGAACACGGCGGCGAGTGTGAGGAGGAGGGTGGGGTGTCGTCTGCCGTGGGGCTGCGGGAAAGGGGCTGAGACGTTCAGGCGCATACCTGGACTCCCTGGCGTGGGGGTGGCGAGAGCTGGATGGTGGGGCTGGCCGCCGCCCCGGGTGCAGGGAGGGGCGGCGGGACGGCGGCCGGGTCAGAGCTCTCACTGAGCGCGTCATGCCCGTGAAATGGGGCACCGCGCCAAGCCGCCGTCAGGTGGAGGGTGAGGCAGGCAGGTCTTCTGCCAGTACGTCAGTCGGGTTGGCCGGACGGGGAGTTGGACGTAGAACCGTCCCCGCGTCTCACTCGCGGATGCGGTTGCGGATCCAGACTCCGGCCTCCTTGAGCACCGAAGTGCCCGTCCACTTGTCGTCGGTGTCGCAGACGCCCTCCTTGAAGACGGCGCCCGAGCGCTCGTCGTCGGAGTAGTTCCAGTTGACCCACGAGATCTTCTTGCGCTTCATGAGGTCGAGGTACTTCTGCGCCATCGCGAAGTCGTTGGCCCCCTCGCCCTCGTAGTTCTGGGTGCCGAACTCGGTGACGAAGACCGGCAGTCGGTCGGAGGCCCGGTCGAGGGCCGACAGGTACTCCTCGCGGTGCGAGGCCGCGTAGAAGTGGAACGTGTACATGATGTTCGAGGCCCGTACCGGGTTGTTCACGACCTCCGACTCGTCCGCGTCCTCGGAGACGCCGAACGACGACCACGCGCGGGTTCCGACCAGGATCACCGAGTCGGGGTCCTGGGCGCGGATGACCGGGATGATCTTCTCCGCGTACGACTTGACGCGGGACCAGCTGACGCCGGACGGCTCGTTGGCTATCTCGTAGAGCACGCCGGGGTGGTCCTTGTACTTCTTCGCCATGGCGGTGAAGAAGGTCTTGGCGCGCTCCAGGTTGAACTGCGGGTCGCCCGGCTCCAGCATGTGCCAGTCGATGATCGCGTACATGCCCTGGGCGTGGGCCATGTCGACGAACTTCATCGCGCGGGCGGTGAATTTGGCCGGGTCGTCCTCGTATCCCCCGTCCTGGACGTAGGTGGAGATGCGCAGGACGTCGGCGCGCCAGTCGGTGGCGAGGGCGCCGACCGACTTGCTGGTGACGCACTTCGGGTACCACTGGGTGCCGTGCGTGCTCATCCCGTTGAGCTGGACGGCTTTTCCGTCGGCGTCACAGAGCTGGGTGCCGCAGACCTTGAGGGGGCCGTTGATCGCCTGCGCCCCCCGGGCGGAGGAGTCGGACCCGGCGGCGGACGCCGAGGTGGGGCTGGTCAGTGCGAGAAGGACAGCCGCGAGAGAACCGGCGGTCATGGGCATGACAGATCGGAGTGATCTTTGCATCACGGGCTCCAAGTGTGGGGTGGGCGCGTGTTCCTGGCGTGAAAGCTAGGGGGCTCCACAGGTGGCGTCAAGAGTGTTGTGAAACCTTCCTAACTATTAACCGGAACGTCAGCCGGCCCACCCCGCCACGAGTGCGGCCGGTCATTGCCCGCCGGCGGCAACCGGGGGTACCGGCAGTGCCGGACCGGCGAGGCGGTCGCGGGTCAGGCGGTACTGGGCGAGCGAGGCGGCGGTGAGGGCCGCTCCCAGGCCGAGCCATCCCAGCGGGCCCGCGGCGAGGGTGGCCGAGACGACGAGCGGGCCGAGACTGCGCTGCACGGACACGGCCAGTCCGTGGACCCCGAGATAGGCACCTTGGGCGTCGTCGGCGGCCAGCACGACGGAGAGCTCCCAGGAGAGCGTCGCGTGGAGCATCTCGGCGCAGGTGAGGGCGGTGGCCGCGAGGATCAGGGCGGCCACGGCGGTCCAGGTCCCGGCGGCGGCGGAGGCGGCGAGGGCGACGGTTCCCACCACGAAGGCCCCGGCCAGCGGGAGAAGGAGCCGGCGGGCGGCCCGGGTGTCCGGGGCGAGCTTGGCCATCGGCACCTGGAAGGCCACGACCAGCACGTTGTTGAGGACCAGGAGCAGCGGGGCGAGGCCGTGCGGGGCGTCGGTGGCGTGGATGATCCAGAGCGGCAGGCCCACGGAGAAGATCACGTCATCGAGGAAGAGAACCGCTTCGCTCGCGGTGTAGAGGAGGTACGTACGGTCGCGCCAGGGGCCGGAGCGGGAGACGGGCACGGACTCCTCGGCGGCGGAGGAGGTGACGACCCGGGAGGGGCGGGCGGGCTCGGCGCAGCGCGAGACGACCACGGCGGCGCAGAGACTGGAGAGGGCGTTGCCGACGACCAGGGCCTGATAGGCGGCGGTGCTGCCGATCGCGAGGGCGCCCGCGGCGGCGAGGCCTCCGATGGCGAAGCCGACGTTGACGACGGTGCGGTTGACGGCCTGGAAGCGCACCCGGTGGGGGCCGGAGACGCGGGCCGCGAAGAGTTTGGTGAGGACGCTGGTGGCGCGGTCTCCGAGGCTGGTGGCGGCGGCGAAGGCGAGCAGGAGGGTGAACTCGTCGGTGAGCAGCAGGGCGGCGGAGCCCAGGGCGCGCAGCAGTTGGGTGGCGACGAGGACGTGGGTGACGAGGAATCGGTCCGCCAAGCGGCCCGCGAGGGGCGCGCCCGCGATGCCGACGCCGGCGGATATCGCGAGGAGCAGGCCGACCTGGGCGACCGAGAGGCCCGCGACGTATGTGAAGTAGAGGGCGGCGGTGCCCGCCCAGAGCCCGGATCCCGTCTTGTCCACGAGGGAGACGGCGAGCAGCCGGCGTCCGTCACGGCCCCCTGGAATGCGGTCCTGCCACGCGGTGCGGTCCCGCCGCGCGGTGTGGCCCTGCCCTGTGACTCGGCCCTTCTCCGGCACCGTTCCCCCTTGCGTTCTCTTTTGTATTGATACATAATTGATTATGTGGCAGCACAATATGCGATCAGTGGTACGTCCGCCAAGGAGATTTCCGCGTCCGTCGAGCGCGGAGTGGCGGAGGGCGGCCTCGCGCCGGGCGACGCCCTGCCCCCGGTGCGGCGCCTGGCCGAGGAGCTGGGGGTCAGCCCCGGGACGGTTGCAACCGCGTACAAGGAACTGCGCGGACGCGGAATCGTCGTGACGCGGGGACGCGGCGGAACCGTGGTGGCCGAGGCGCCGGCGGTGGGATCGCGGAGGCCGCCCAGGGTGCCCCCGGGGGTGCGGGACCTGGCCGGCGGCCATCCCGACCCGGCATTCCTGCCGGTACTGCTGCCCCCCGCCCGGGTGGAGCCCGTCAGCGGGTCGCACCGCGCGTCACCGCGGCTGGCGGAGCTGGAAGTGGCGGCCAGGCAGTGGTGCGCGCAGGACGGCGTACCCGATGCACATGTGACGTTCGCGCACGGAGCGCTGGACTGCGTCTCACGGCTGCTGTCGGCGGAGTTGAGGCCGGGGGACGCCGTGGCGGTGGAGGACCCCGGGTTCCATCACCTGCTGGATCTGGTGCCCGCGCTGGGTCTGCGGGCGGTGCCGGTGGCCGTGGACGCGCAGGGGATGCGGGCCGAGCCGTTGCGGGCGGCACTGCGGGCCGGAGTGCGGGCCGTGGTGTGCAGTCCTCGGGCCCAGAGCCCGGGGAGCGGGTACTTCTCGGCGGCGCGGCGCGGTCAACTCCTGTCAGTGCTGCGGGAGTTCCCGGATGTGCTGGTGGTGGAGGACGACCACAACGCGGACATCGCCGGAGTGCCGCTGCACTCGCTGGCGTCCGGCGGTCTCCCCCGCTGGGCCCATGTCCGTACGGTGTCCAAGCATCTGGGCATCGACCTGCGGTGGGCGGCGCTGGCGTGCGACGCGAAGACGCTGGCGCGGCACGACGGGCGGCTGCTGCTCACCTCGGGGTGGGTGAGTCATGTGCTTCAGGAGACGGTGCTGCGACTGATGACGGACGCCGGGACGCGTGCGCTGGTGGCGCGCGCCCAGGACACGTACACGGAGCGGCGCGAGGAGCTGGTGGGGCAGCTGGCACGGCGCGGCATCGCGGCCCGGGGAAGCAGCGGGCTGAGCGTGTGGGTGCCGGTGCGGGACGAGTCGGCGGTGGTGAACGGGCTGCGGTCGTACGGGTGGTGGGTGGCCGCGGGGGCGCGGTTCCGGATCGCGTCGGGGCCCGGGGTGCGGATCACCACGGCGGGTCTGGAAGGGGCGGATGCGGCCCGGCTGGCCGCGGACTTCGCGGAGGTGCTGGGCGAGTCCGAGGCGACGTACGGGGGTTGAGCGCCTGTGGGGGGGGGGGGGGGGGGGGGGCGGCGGGGGGGGGGGGGGGGGCGCCCGCCGCCCCCCCCCCCCCCCCCCCCCCCCCCCCCCCCCCCCCCCCCCCCGCCACAGGTCACCCCGCCCGTCAGGCGGCCACGAGCTCCTCCGCGGCGAACTTCTCCACGAACTCCCCCGCACGCCGGTCGAGATCGGCGTACTGCGCCTCCCGCTCGGCGCCCGTGACCGCCGCGCCGACCAGCAGGTTGCCCTCGGCGTCGACGCGCTGCGGGCGCTCCTCCACGTCGGTGAGCAGGCCGACGGTGGACCGGGAGAAACCGCAGTAGTAGGCGATGCCTTCACTTAGGTTGGTTTCGAGGACGGTCTGCATCCCCTGCACGATGGGATCGTCACCCGTGGCGCCGGCCAACCCCAGCCACAGCATGCGCTTGCCGGCGAGGCGGGGCTTGCTGCGGCCGTAGGCGAACCCGTAGTTCCACACGCGGTCGATCCAGCCCTTGAGAATCGCGGGCACGCTCTGCCAGTACACCGGGAAGACGGCGACGACGACATCGGCGTCCAGGACGCGCTGCATATGGGCGTGCACTTCGTCCGAGTACGGCTTCTCCCGGTTGCCCCAGTCCGGCTGGTCGGCCGCGTTCATCCGTGGGTCGAACCCCTCGGCGTGCAGGTCGAGCAGGTCGATGCGGTATCCGGCGGCTTCGAGCCGGGCGGCGGCCCGGCGGGCCGTGTGCGCGGTGAGGGAATCGGTGCGGTGGTGTGCGACCACCACGAGGGCTGTCCTGGTGCGGTCGGCGGAGTGCGTCACGGTGTCTCCCGATGAGTCTCGGCGTATCCGGGTGGTTCCCGGTTGGTGCGGTGAATCCAGTACAGCCGCAGCGGCGTGGATGAACCATGGGAGAAACGCTCCGGGACATAGGAGATCGTCTACGATGCGTGGCGTGGATCCGTTGAGTTCGCTTCTGAGTGGCATACGGGCCGAGGGCTCGGTCGTCAGCCATGCCGTACTGTCCGCCCCCTGGGCCATCCGCTTCGCCGACGACGCACCGCTCACCATGATCAGCGTGCTGCGCGGCGGGGGCACCCTGCTGCTGCCCGACGGCACCGAACGCGCGGTGGGCGTGGGCGACACGGCCATCGTGAGCGGCTCCGCACCGTTCCACCTCGCGGACCGCACCGCCTCCGTGCACAGCGCCCATGCCGCGTACGAGATCGCCTGCTTCGCCACGGACGCCGAGTGCGCCGGCCAGGACCTCGGCGGTATCCGCTGGGGCGAGGATTCGACGGAGGCGACCGCGCTGATCGTGGGCGCCTACCGCGCATCGGGCCACCGTCACGAGCGGCTGCTGCGTTCCCTGCCGCCCGTCCTGGTGGTGCAGGAGGACGTCGAGGTCTGCCGCTGGCTGGAGACGGCCGCCGTCGACGCCGCCCAACTCACGCCCGGTTCACAGGCGTTGATGGACCGTCTGCTCGACTGGGCCCTGGTGTGCACCCTGCGCAACTGGTTCGACCGGGCGGGCGCCGACGCGCCCAACTGGTACCGGGGCCTCGCCGACCCCGTCCTCGCCCCCGCGCTTCAGGCCTTCCACGAACGGCCCGCCGAGGCCTGGACGGTGGCCTCGCTCGCCACCCGGTCCGGCGTCTCCCGGGCTCTGTTCGCCAAGCGCTTCACCCAGCTGATGGGCCGCCCGCCCCTCGCCTACCTCACCGAGTACCGGATGGACGAGGCCCAGACCCTGCTGACCGACACCGACCTCAGCATCGCCCAGATCGGCAGGTCGGCCGGCTATGCGGACGCGTTCGGCTTCAGCGCCGCGTTCAAACGCCACAAGGGCCTGAGCCCCAGCTCGTTCCGCGCCATGACCGCCTGAGGGCCGGCGGCTGTCGGCTGACGACTGACGGCTGACGGCTGACGGCTGACGGCTGACGGCTGACGGCTTGAGAGTCTGTGGCTGAACCGCGCACATCCTGACGTGGTGCCGGGGCCGTCGCCGCCGCCCGGCACCACGCAGGACGCGGATCAGCGCAGGCCGGCGAAGAGGTCGTTCTCGGGGACGGGGGCGCCGGTGGCGTCCTGGACCCGCAGGAAGGTCTCCATGCCCATCAGCTCTCCGAACCTCTCCTTGCCCATCTTGAGGAAGAAGATGTTCTCGCCCTGACTGGCATGGGCGGCCAGCGAATCAAACTTCTGACCGCTGTACGCGGTGGTGTCCACCCAGGTGGTGATCTGGTCGTCGGGGAGTCCGAGCTCGGCCAGCGCGGCGAGCTCGTCAGGGTCCGGCTCCGGCACGGCTTCCCCCGGGACGGCGTCCCCCGGCAGGTCCTCCTGGAACTCCCGCATGATCTCCCCGAACCGCTGGATCCCCGAGTGGGGCATCGTCGTCCAGTAGACCTTCGGCGTCAGCTCGGTCATCTCCACCGCCGCCATCGTGATGCGGTGGGCCTGGATGTGGTCGGGGTGACCGTAGAAGCCGTTCTCGTCGTAGGTGACGACCACATCGGGCCGGTAGTGCCGCATGAGTTCGGCGAGCCGGGTGGCGCCCTCCTCCACGGGGGTCTTCCAGAACGACCCGGGGGCGTCGTTGCTCGGCCAGCCCATCATTCCGGAGTCGGCGTAATCGAGCGTCTCCAGATCGCTGATCTTCAGGACGTCGGCACTCGCCTCCAGCTCCTTGCGGCGCATCCCTGCGACGGCCTGCGGGTCGTGCCCGGGATCGCCGGGCTTGACGCCCCCTGGCCCGTCACCGCAACCGCCGTCGGTACACGTCACCAGAACCGTGCGGATGCCTTCCGCCGCGTACCGCGCGAGGACTCCTCCGGTGCTGGTGGCCTCGTCGTCGGGGTGGGCGTGCACTGCCATGAGCGTCAACGGCCGGTCAATCACGAAAGAGTCCTTCGGTAGAGGTACGTCCGGGCCGAGTGCGCGCCCCGCTTGAGCGGGGCCGGCCCCCAACGGATACCAACCGTGACGGTGGGACCGGTGTTCCCGGGCGCGTTCCCGGACCCTAGCTGACCTTGTACATCGGGTTCGGCAGCTTGAAGGTGCGGTCCGCGTAACCGCCGGTGAAGTCGGAATCCTGGTCACCGATGCTGGCGACCAGGTCGAAGCCCCGGGACTCGATGTACTTGCGGGTGGCGGTCTTGTACTGGGCGCCGTCGCACGTCCACGCGTCACCCGCGCCGCACGCCTCCTTGAGGTACGCGGGCGGGTTCGCCTTGTCCTTGAGGAAGAGGTGGGTGCGGTCGAGCGGGGTCCGCACGCCGACCTTGGCGAGGTTCTTCGCGAACGGGGCGCGCACGTCCTCGGCGGAGCCGGTGAGGAAGAAGACCTCGACACCCTTGCTCCTGGCGTAGTTGACGAGCTCGGGCATGCCGTGGACGGGACCGCGGTCGGCCTTGCTCACGTAGTCCGTGAAGGACTTGGTGCCGTACGTGAAGTTCGTCGCCTTCTCGTAGTCGTACGTCAGGAGCATGGTGTCGTCGACGTCGAGCACCACGGCGGGCTTCTTGCCGTGCCGCGTGCCCTTCCTGCCCGCTTCGGCGAGGTGCTTCCTGGCGGCCTTCTCGACCCGCTGCACGTCGTGCGCGTACGGGCTGTCCGCCGCTGCGGACCAGGTGCCGTCGGCGTTCTTCGTCCCGCCGTAGTAACGGTCGATCTGGGTGACGAGGTCGGCGATGTTCTGCGGCTCGTGCGCGCCGGGGCGGCTCTTCGCGGCGGCCGCGGGCTGCTGCGGCGCGTCCTCGGCACTCGCCACGCCCGTACCGTAGACGGCCCCTCCCGCCAGGGCGACGGTGGCTGCGAGGCTGGCGATACGGGTGTTCCAACGCATCATTGCGCGATCTCCGATGATCAGGGGGCGGTGCCAAAACGGCGGCGGTCGTTGCAGGTCGCGCCCTGTCTACGCGCATCACATCGGCGACCTCAAGGTTCTTTGCCCAGCCATTGCCCTACCTTTCCCTCGCCCACGCGATTCCGGCACGCAACGCGTGCAGCGGGCAAGGCCGTTCCGGTCCCACCGCCGTCGCTCGACAAGGGTTCGTACGGCGTACGGATACCGTCATCGGCATGACTGACAACTCACTGCGCACAGTTTCCCTGACGCGCTCCGGCCCCGGCACGTTCACCGCCACCAACGCCCGTGGCGGCACCCTCGACTTCGGTACCGGCCAGAACTCCGACTTCACGCCCGTCGAGCTCTTCCTCGCGGCGATCGGCGGCTGCACGGCGGTCGACGTGGAGGCCGCCACGGGCCGGCACACCGAGGCGACCGCCTTCTCCGTCACCACCTCAGGCGACAAGGTCGAGGACGAGAGCGGCAACCGGATGTCCGATCTCCGGGTCACCTTCTCCGTCACGTTCCCCGAGGGCCCCTCAGGGGATCGCGCGCGGGCGATCCTTCCCCGCGCGGTGAAGAGTTCGCACGACCGGCTCTGCACGGTCAGCCGCACCGTCGAGGCGGGTGAGCCGGTCAGCACGACCGTCTCCGATGCCGCCGAGTCCGCCGGCCCGGCCGACGCCTGACGTCTCGGGGCCCGTGCCTGAGAGCCGGTGTCTCAGGCTCCGGGGGCGAGCGGCCGGCCACCCACCGGCCGCTCGCCGGGAACGGTCCGCTCCTGATGCCGCCGGCAGTCTTGACAACTCCATTGGTCTGGACCAACCATGACGGCCACCCGTACCTCCAAATCCCCCCGCTCTGGAGGCAGTTGTGGACCGTCCCCGCCCGCCCCGCACCCCCAGAATCCGACGATTCGCCACCTCCGTCGGTCTCGCCCTCACCGCTCTCGCGCTCGCCGCGTCCAGCCTCACCACCGCCTCCCCGGCAGCCGCCGCCGACACCGAACTCGCCCGCAACGGCGGCTTCGAGGCCGGGCTCACCGGCTGGAGCTGCACCGCGGGAGCCGTGGTCACCACTCCCGTCCGCAGTGGCGCCTCCGCCCTGAAGGCCACCCCGGCCGGCAGCGACCACGCCAAGTGCACGCAGACCGTTACGGTCAGGCCCGACTCGACGTACACACTGAGCGGTTGGGTGCGAGGTTCGTACGTCTACCTCGGTGCGAGCGGCACGGGCACCACCGATGTGTCGACCTGGACCCAGTCCGCCGACGCCTTCAAGCAGCTGAGCACCACCTTCAGGACCGGTGCGAACACCACCCAGGTGTCGATCTACACCCACGGCTGGTACGGCACCCCCGCCTACTACGCCGACGACCTGAGCCTGCTGGGCCCGGGCGACACCACCCAGCCCCAGCCGCCCGCCCCGCCGGCCGGCCTCAAGGCGGGCACCGTCACCTCGACCAGCGCCGCGCTCAGCTGGTCGGCTTCCACCGGCGCCACCTCGTACGCCGTCTACCGCAACGGCAGCAGGGCCACCACGGTCACCGGCACCTCGGCCACCCTCACCGGGCTCGCCCCGGCCACGGCGTACAGCGTCCAGGTGACGGCCCTGAACGCGGACGGCGAATCGGCGAAGTCGACGGCGCTCACCGTGACCACTCCCCCGGGCGGTGGCAATCCCGACCCCGGCGGGGACCTCCCCCCGCACGCCCTGATCGGCTATCTGCACTCCAGCTTCGCGAACGGCTCCGGCTACACCAGGATGGCCGACGTCCCCGCCTCGTGGGACGTCATCAACCTCGCCTTCGGCGAACCCACCTCGGTGACCAGCGGCGACATCCGGTTCAAGCTCTGCCCGGCCGCCGAGTGCCCGAACGTCGAGTCGGAGGCCGAATTCAAGGCGGCCGTCAAGGCCAAGCAGGCCCAGGGCAAGAAGGTACTCATCTCCATCGGCGGCCAGAACGGGCAGGTCAGGCTCACCACGGCCGCCGCCCGGGACGCGTTCGTCGCCTCCGTCTCGAAGGTCATCGACGAGTACGGTCTGAACGGCCTCGACATCGACTTCGAGGGCCACTCGCTCTCGCTGGACACCCCCGACACCGACTTCAAGAACCCGACGACCCCGGTCGTCGTCAACCTGATCTCGGCGGTCAGGACGCTGAAGGCGAAGTACGGCAGCGGCTTCGTCCTGACCATGGCGCCGGAGACCTTCTTCGTGCAGCTGGGCTACCAGTTCTACGGCGTGGGCAAGTGGGGCGGCCAGGACCCGCGCGCGGGCGCCTACCTTCCGGTCATCCACGCGCTGCGGGACGACCTGACCCTGCTGCACGTCCAGGACTACAACTCCGGGCCGATCATGGGGCTCGACAACCAGTACCACTCGATGGGCGGCGCCGACTTCCACATCGCGATGACCGACATGCTGCTCACCGGCTTCCCGGTGGCGGGCGACGCGAACAACGTCTTCCCGCCGCTGCGTCCGGAGCAGGTGGCCATCGGAATGCCCGCCTCCACCCAGGCCGGCAACGGGTGGGTGTCCTCCGCCGAGGTCAACAAGGCGCTGGACTGCCTGACCAGGAAGACCAACTGCGGCAGCTACCAGACCCACGGCACCTGGCCGGCCCTGCGCGGCCTGATGACCTGGTCGATCAACTGGGACCGCTTCAACAACCAGGAGTTCAGCCGGAACTTCGACAGCTATTTCGGGAGCTGACGACGATCTTCGGGACCCGCGCACATCTGTCGCTGACCAGCGGGAAGAATGCACTCCCGTGACTACTTCAGCCATACCCGCACTTACACCGATCTACGACCTTCTCGTCCAGGAGCTGGGCGACGCCCTGACAGAGAGCCGCATCGCCGCCCAGCAGACCCAGGACGAGGCCCAGCAGGCCCTGGACTGGAGCGGTCTGCGCCCCGCCACCGCACAGCGGCAGGAGCGCGCGTTCTCCGCCTTCGGCCACGCACGGAGCAGCGAGCACGCGCAGAACGGGGGGCAGCAGAACGGGGGGCACGCACCGAGCGGGCAGAGCCCGGCCCTGCCCGCTCGGCGAACCGCACAGTAAGCGGCTCGGCACCTCTTCCGGTCGGGCCGCCCTGCGAGGGCGCCCCGACCGGAAGGGTGCCCCGACCGGAAGGGTGCCCCGACCGGAAGGGTGCCCCAACGGGAAGGCGCCCCACCCGGAAAGGCGCCCCGCCGGGGAAAGGCGTCCCGTCCGGTCTTTCGTACCCTGGCAGTATGCGTATGCGCCCCACCTTGAACTGGGTTCCCGACGGTGACCTGCCACCCGGCACCGCGGACTGGGAGCCGGTCGCCGAAGCGCTGGGCCGCGGCGGCGTCCTGGTGCTCAGCGGAGCGGGCATGTCCACGGAGTCCGGCATCCCCGACTACCGGGGAGAGGGCGGGAGCCTGAGCCGGCACACCCCGATGACCTATCAGGAGTTCACCGCCGATCCGCAGGCCCGGCGCCGGTACTGGGCGCGCAGCCATCTGGGCTGGCGCGTCTTCGGCCGGGCCCGCCCCAACGCCGGTCACCGGGCGGTGGCCGCCTTCGCACGCCACGGCCTGGCCCCCGGCCTGATCACGCAGAACGTCGACGGGCTGCACCAGGCCGCCGGCAGCGTGGATGTGGTGGAACTGCACGGCAGCCTGGACCGGGTCGTCTGTCTGTCCTGCGGGACCGTCGGCGCGCGCCGCGAACTCGCCGTCCGCCTGACGCAGGCCAACCCCGGCTTCGCTCCGGTGGCCGCCGGAATCAACCCGGACGGCGACGCCGACCTCACCGACCAGCAGGTAGGGGACTTCCGCGTGGTGCCCTGCACGGTGTGCGGCGGAGTCCTCAAACCGGACGTCGTGTTCTTCGGCGAGGCCGTGCCGCCGCAGCGGGTCGAGCAGTGCCGGGCCCTGGTCCGGGAGGCGACCTCACTCCTGGTTCTCGGCTCTTCGCTGACGGTGATGTCCGGGCTTCGGTTCGTACGCGAGGCCGCTCGCGCGCAGAAGCCCGTACTCATCGTCAACAGGGACCCCACGCGCGGCGACCGGCTGGCCCTGACCCGGGTGGCGCTGCCGCTCGGGCAGGTCCTCACCGACGTGGCCGAGCGGCTCGGCGTACGCGTCGAGGGCCCACCGGCGGCCTGAGAGTCCGTACGGGACAGGGACAGGGACAGGGACAGGCAAGGGCCGGCGGGCCGGTTGTGCGCGAGTCGTCAGGCGACCGCGCCGAGGAGGGCGCTGCCCGCGCCCTCGTTGTTCTCGTCCAGCAGGAAGTCGCTCCATCCCGCCACGTACTCCTCCCGCGTGATGTGACCGTCGGCGTTGAGGTCGAGGCCCCTCGCCGAGGCCCGGGCCACCTCGTGCTCCAGGCCCCAGGCGATCAGGAACTCCGTCATCTGGTCCACCGTCGCCACACCGTCGTCGTCGGCGTCGATCGCCGCGAACTCGGCGTGGAGACCGTCGCGCAGATTGCGCTCCAGGAGGGTCGGGTCTCCGAACGCCCCCGACATCGCGCGGTGGAACTCGTCGCGGCTGATCTGCCCGTCGCCGTTGGCGTCGGCGTGCTCCAGGAGAAGGGCCCAGCAGCGCTGCCGTTCCAGCACCAGCATCGCCCCCTTGGGCGACGTCTCGCCGACGCCGGTGGCGCGCGCGATCGACCGGGCGAGCGTGATGAAGTCCTGCTCCTCCAGCACCCCGTTGACGTCCACGTCAAGCATGTCGAACATGCGGTCGTACTTGAGTCCGATCACGTCACTGGTCATGAAAAGGCCTTCCCGAGGAATACGAACTGACCCCAGCAGCATGGGCGGCTCGCGCGGCCCGGCGGGCGTCCGGACACGAACGGGGCAGTGGATGGCACACGTTGGCGGTACACCCGCGTTGTCCCCTTGACCGGGCGGTACGGACGCTACGGCCGCCGCCACATGTCCGACAGGCGCACTCCGTGGAGCGTGCGCAGCCGTCGCAGTTCCCAGCCGGTCAGCATCAGCAGGGTCACCGGGCCGGTCAGTCCGAGCAGCAGGCGGACCGGCATCGAGACCTGGTCGTACATGGGGTCGCCGATCGACGGCAGGACGACGGCCAGGACGGTGAAGAAGGGGACGACCGCCGGCAGGGCGTCGTTGATGTCGGCGGTGCGTCCGCCGTTGAGGATGAGCAGGAGCCCCCCGAACACACTGAAGGCGAGCAGCCACCAGCCAGGGACGGTGCTCCAGGACAACGGCGGCAGCCCGTGGGAGAGGCTGAGGGGGGAGAAGACGGACGCGGTCATCGTCACGACGAAAGCGAGTAGCGGGCCGCGCCACTTGGCGGCGGCGGCCCGTTTGCCGCCCCTCGGGGTCAGCGCGATCACGCACCAGGCGATGTAGAAGTTCATCTGTACGGCGCTGAGGCCGTAACCGAAGCTGTGGATGAACTGGTCGGGGATCTCGTGCAGGGGCATCAGACCGAGCCCCAGCCAGCCGCCGACGGTCAGGGCGAGCCCGAGCACCAGCCGCCACAGACGGGCCCTCCTGATGACGGGGTCCACCACCCGTCCCTGGCGGGTCGGCGTGCATATCCGGTACGCGGCGATCACCGGCACCAGCCAGCCCAGCCACCACAGGGCCCCGCGCCGGGTGCGGGGAACAGTGCGCAGCAGGGGTGGCGGGCCCGGAGGGCGCGGTGTACCCGGCGGCGGTGGCGGGTCCGTGCGGGGGGCTCTGGTGGGTGGAAACGGCACGGCTGTCCGGCCCCCGTCCTCGTACCTCTGGCTCACTGCTCCGCCAACTGCCCCCGATCGGCGGCAAGTTGAGGCCATCATGGGCGAACGGACGGAGATCGGCAAGAGTTCCTGACGTCGCGAGTTCCTGGAGCCGAGAGCTACTGGAGCCGAGAGCTACTGGAGCCGCGGGCTGCTGAAGCCGCGAGCTCGCCCTACGGCAGGATCGAGTCCACGTATCCCCCGTCCACCCGCAGAGCTCCGCCCGTCGTCGCCGAGGCCAGCGGTGAGGCGAGGTAGAGAACCATGTGGGCGATCTCCTCCGGTTCGATGAGGCGCTGGAGGAGCGACTGCGGGCGGTGCTCACGCATGAAGGTGCGCTGGGCCTCCTCCCAGGGCAGGTCCTCGTCGACGAGTTCGTACACGAAGTCCTCCACTCCCTCGGTGTGGGTGGGGCCCGCGAGGACGGTGTTCACCGTGACGCCGGTGCCTGCCGCCTCCTTGGCGAATCCCCGGCCGACAGCGAGGAGGGCCGTCTTGGAAACCCCGTAGTGGATCATCTCGACGGGGGTCACCACGGCGGAGTCGCTGGCGATGTACTGCACCCGGCCCCAGCCACGCTCCTGCATTCCGGGCAAAAATCGCCTGGTCAGGCGGATGGCGGCCAGGACGTTGATCTCGAAGTAGCGGCGCCACTCCTCGTCGGTGATCTCCAGGGCGGGCCGGGCGCCGAAGATGCCGAGGTTGTTGATGAGGACGTCGGGTGCGGGGAGTACGCCGGCGATCCTCTCGACGCCTTCGGGGGTGGTGACGTCGGCGGGGGCGGCCACCAGCTCGGCGCCGGGCACGCGCTCGGCGATCTTCCCGATGGCCTCTTCCACGCGGGCGCCGTCGCGCCCGTTGACGGCGACGCGTGCGCCTGCCTGCGCCAGGCAGGTGGCGATCGCCAGGCCGATGCCCTGGGTGGATCCGGTCACCAGCGCCGTGCGTCCATCGAGATCGAGTTTCACTCGCGGTCTCCTGTCATCTCATTCGGGCGATGTGGGTGGGGGTGGTGGTGGTGAGCAATGCGGGCAGTCGGCTGCCGGTACCCGCGTACGGTTCGGGCCTCGCGTCCTGATGGCTCGTCAGATCATTGCCCCGAACCCCGGCCGGGGTCCAAAGTCCCGCCCATTCCACCCGAAAGGCAGGGGGGCACGGCCGTCCGGCGTCCCTACCGTGGAACCATGACGAACTCTCCCGAACCTCGCATCCTCGACCTCGACCGTGCCCAGCTCTCCGCGCTGCGCGGCCGGACCCTCACCCGGTCCGTGGCCGCCGCCGAGGGGCGGACGATGGTCGCCGAGGTCTTCGCCGAGCGGGCCGCGCTCTCCCCGCACCCCGACGGCCGGGGCGTGCACAACGCCGAGCTGGTGGCAGCCTTCGGTGCGGACATCGTCGTACTGAACCTCATCGAGCGGGCCTGGGACGGCGAGCGCCTGACCCTGCCGGGGCTCGGCAGCTTCAGCACCTTCACCGAGCTGGCCCAGGTCATCGGCCGCCCCATCGGCGTCAACCTGGAACCGGGGGACGTGCCCGAGATCCGCCGGGCCAAGCCCGAGTACGCCAAGCGCCTGGTCGACATGGGGGCGGCCATGCTGTGCATCACGGCGAACCCGGGCACCGGCGGCTCGTACGAGGCGATGGCCAGGGTCACCGAGGAGCTGCGCGCGGGCCTCGGTGACGACGCGGCCCTGTGGTCGGGGAAGATGCACCACGCCGGGCACCCCGAGCGGGTCACCACCTCACGGCTCACCGCCCTGGTGGACGCGGGCGCCGACGGCGTCGTCATGCCGCTGCCCGGCACCCTGCCCGGGGTCACCCGGGAGCTGGCGGCCGAGGCGGTGGCCGCGGTGCAGGACGCCGGGGCGATCGTGATGGGCGCCATCGGCACCAGCCAGGAGGGGAGCCACGCCAATGTCGTGCCGCAGCTCGCCCTCAACGCCAAGGAGGCCGGGTTCGACGCCCATCACTTCGGCGACTCCTACATCCCCGGGATGTGCGACCCCGAGGTCATGTACGCGTACTCCGTCGCCGTCCGCGGCCGCCGCCACACCTGGAACCGGATGGCCCTCTCGGGCCGCCACGCACGCTGACCTGCGGGGCCCGCAGAACCCCGGGAACCCACCAGCCCTACGAGCCCCACCAGACCTACGGGGTGTAGACGGCCGCGCTCCCGTACAGCTCCTTGGTGAAGCCGGACACATAGCCGCGCCGGTCGGCACCGTCCAGGTTGTAGGTCAGGTACACGCCGTACTTCTCGCTGACGGTACGCCTGGCCAGGGAGGCCGCGGTGCTCGCGGAGGTCGCCGTGATGTCGACGGCCGCGGGTGAGAGGCCCGACTTGGGCAGGCCGATGCCGGGTACCTGCCAGGTTCCGTACCAGGGGTTCCAGGCGTAGTTGAACTTCGAGGTGATGTTCACGCCGCCGTAGGAGAGCCTCGATGCGGCCGGGCCGATGTTGTACAGGGAGATCAGCTTGCCCGGCATGCTGGCGCGCAGCGCGGAGACCAGGTGCACGAAGGAGGAGGCGTTGGGCTGACCGGTGCCGTTCTTCCCGTACTCCGCGTACTCGTCGTCGAAGTCGATGCCGTCGAGCCCGTACTTGCCGACGGCGTCGGAGAGCTGTTTGGCGAAGCCGGAGGCCGCCGACTGGGACGGGAAGTTGGCGAAGCCCGCGCCCTCGTGGTTGCCGAGCACCGACAGCACGACCTTGATGCCCTTGGCCTGGAGCGGCCGGATCTGGGTCTGGGCGTTGTCCAGCACGCGCTGCACGTTCTCGTTGAAGTGCAGGTAGGCCGACTTCTTGGTGGTGTCGTAGTTGATGTTGGCCGCGAAGATCACGGCGACGTCGAAGACATTGCCGCCGCCGTTGGCGAGGGTGTACTTGCCGACGTTGAGCATGCTGTTGCTGTTCACTTCGACGTAGGCCACGGAGATCGGCCCCTGCTTGGCGGCCTTCTGCCCGGCGGCCCCCGCCGTGGGGGCCGCTGCCGCCGTCGCGGGGGTGGCCGCCGTCGCGGCAGCCAGGGGCAGCACCGCCAGCAGGGCGAGCGCGGCCGCCCGTATCCCCGTGCGGCTTCGGCTTCGGCTTCGGCTTCGGCCTGGAGTCGTCAGCATCGTTGGTCGGTTTCCCTTCGGGAGGTCCACTTCCTGAGACATGACGTGTACCTGCCCCTCCCAGCGGTGCGGGGAACCGGCCCCTCGTGCAGGCCCTGCGAAGGCTTTTCTCAGGCCCGGATGCCGCTCGCCACCAGGGCGTCCTTGACCTCCCGTACGACGCGGGCCGCGTCCTGGGGGTTGTTCACCACGTCCGTGCAGCTCATGTCGATGACGAGGACCTCGCTGGCCGAGTAGTGCGTGTGCACCCAGTCGTCGTAGCCGGCCCACAGCGTCCGGTAGTACGCGACGAGGCTCTCGTCCTGCTCGAAATCACGGCCGCGCAGTCCGATGCGGTGCAGCACCGTTTCGAAGTCCGCCTTGAGGTAGACCATGAGGTCGGGCGCCTTGCGGTACGGCAGGCCGTCGATCTCCCGCATCATCTCGTTGAGCAGCCCCTCGTACACCCGCATTTCCAGGGAGCTGATCCGGCCCAGGTCGTGATTGACCTTGGCGAAGTACCAGTCCTCGTAGATGGACCGGTCGAGGACGTTGTCGCCCCTCTTGTACGCCTCCTTGATGGAGGCGAACCGGGTCTGCAGGAAATAGAGCTGGAGGAGGAAGGGGTAGCGCTTCGCCTGGATCTCCTCGGGGCTCGCCGTGTAGAAGAGCGGCAGGATCGGGTTGTCGTCCACGCTTTCGTAGAAGACGTCGCTGCCGAGCTCCTTGGCGATCAGTTCGGCGACACTCGTCTTGCCGATTCCGATCATGCCTCCGACGCAGATCACTGACATTCCTCGCTTCTCCCCGGGCTTCTTCCCCCCAGCCGGACGGGGCCGGCGGGTGACCGCCTCAGCGACCGGCCGGACAGGCCGCTACCTCGCTGCTGCGCACGGCGGCGACCACCGCCGCGCGACCGCCCTGAAGCATAGATGACGCCCCCTGCCACCCCGGCAGGGCACCGGCACCGCCCCCCGCCCTGCTTCACGTCACGCAAGCACCTCGGGTACGCCTGCGGTGCAACCAGCTTGCGGCCAGGGTGAGTTGAGAGCGGAACTCGTGCGACCTCACCGCCCCCCAGGGCCCGGAGTATCGTTTCGCCGTTCGAGCCGGGCAATCGGGTGATTCTGTGAAGATCACTGCTTTTGGGCTGCTTAATATCTCGTTCCGTGACAGACGGGAAGGGTCGGCGGAGTCCGGCCGACCATACGACCGATGTTGTCGTCCTCGGAGCCGGCCCCGCCGGTCTGGTGCTCGCCAACATCCTGCTGGACCGGGGCATCGACTGCGTCGTCCTGGAGCGTGCCGGGCGCGCGCACGTGGAGACGCGGGCGCGGGCCGGGTTCCTGGCCGCCGGGACCGTACGGATCCTGGAGGCGCACGGCCTCGCCGACGGGCTGCACCGGAACGGCAAGCTCCACAGCACCTGTGAGTTCCGCACCGAGGACGGCCGGTTCCAGCTGGACTACAGCGCGCTCGGCCAGGGGGAACAGCACACCGTCTACCCCCAGCAGGACCTGGTGAGTGACCTGCTGAACCGATTCCTGGCGCGCGGCGGACAGGTCCGCTTCGCCACCGAGGCCGTGTCCGTGCAGGATGCCGACGGTGAGAGGCCCCGGGTGTCCGTACGGGAGACCGACGGGCGGCCGGTTCTGTGGCAGGGGCGGTACGTCGCCGGGTGCGACGGACGGCACGGGGCGGCCCGGCGTTCGCTGCCCGACGGGGTGGTCCGCCGTCACCGCGATCACGGAGTGACCTGGCTCGGGCTGCTGGCCGAGGCGCCGCCCAGCCTGGACGCCGTCGGGTACGCGGTGCACGCGCGCGGGTTCGCCGGGCACATGGCCCGCACCAGCGAGATCACCCGGTACTACCTGCAGTGCGAGCGGGGCACTCCGGCCGGCGCCTGGTCCGAGGAGCGGATCTGGGACGAGCTGGATCTGCGGATGCGGGCGAAGGAGTTCGGGCCGCTGCTCCGCGGACGTATCGTGCACCGCTCGGTCGTCGCCCTGGAGTCCGACGTGCTCGAACCGCTGCGCCACGGTGCGCTGTTCCTCGTCGGCGACTCGGCCGGCCTGATCAGCCCGTCCGCCGCCAAGGGCGCCAACCTGGCCGTGCTCGAAGCGGATCTCCTGGCCCGCGCGCTGATCGACGATCTCACCGCCGGGCATCGCGAGGGGCTCGACACCTACTCGGCGCGGTCCCTGGCGCACATCTGGCGTGCCCAGGAGTTCTCGCACTGGATGATCGGGCTGCTCCACGGCCCGTCCGGCGCGGACGGCGAGTCACTGTTCCACAACTCCCTGCGCCGCGCCCGCCTGGCCTCGCTGCGCACCTCGCGCAGCCATCAGGACTGGTTCGCCGACCACTACGTCGGCGTGTAGGGCGGCGTACACCACTCGGGCCCCCCTCCCCTCCTCGCACCCCTCCCGCTACACCTCCGAACTCCGGAATGAGGCTCCTCCCGCAATGAACACGACACTGTCGGGCGATACGTCCCGCCTGCGCGCGACGGTCGACTTCGTCAGGGAACAGGACACCGCCACCCTGCTCCCCCTGCTGCTCCCCGGGCTCGACGGCCCGGAGCTGCGGGCACTGGCCGAGCGCTGTGCCTTCTCGCATGCGGCGCTGCTCGTCTTCCCGCCCGACGGGGCGGCGCTGGGCGCTTCGCTCGCGGAGTGCGGGCTCGTCACGGACGTACCGCCGCAACCGAGTGTGGTGGTGCGCGAGCGTCTCGCCGTACGGCACCAGCGGGCGGCGGCGGAGCTGGATGTCGGCATTCTGCGCCCCGCGGTGGAGTGCCTGGACGGGGAGCGGCGCACGGTCGAGGTGTTCGCACTGACCGTGCCGACGGGGTCGGACCTGGAGGCGGTCGCCACGCACGAGCGCAAGTGGCAGCACGAAGCGCATGTGGCCTTCGAGGTGGACACACCGGATCCGCTGGTACTGCGCGGTCTGTGCGCGACCTTCGGACAGTTCGGCGCGGTCCCCGACGGGGGCGGCTACAACCCGCACGAGAACGGCACGGTCTTCTACTTCACCGCGCCCACCGAGGCCAAGACCGCCTACCGGCGGGTCGAGCTGTACGTCCCCGGGGACCACCGCGACGTACTCGACACCCATCTCGACGAACTCCGCAGGCAACAGCCGGCCGAAATTCTGCTGCGGCTGATGACCGGAGCCTGGACCACTCAGGCGCTGGCCGTGTTCGCGCGGCTGGGGGTGGCCGAGGCCATGGACACCGAACGGGCCTTCAGCACAGAGGAGTTGGCGGCGAAACTTGACGTCGTCGCACCGAATCTGGCCACCTTGCTGCGCTATGCCGCCATGCTCGGTGTGGTGAGCGAGGGCTACGACGGGTTCCGGCTCACGGAGAGGGGCGGGCTGCTGCGCGCGGAGGCCGAGGGGTCGATGCGGGCCCTGGCGCTGATGTACGGAGGGCCGTTCTACGAGTCCTTCGCCGGGCTCGATCACACCGTACGCACCGGAGAGGTCGCCTTCGAGCGGCGCTTCGGCGAGAACCACTTCGATCACTTCGCCCGCGACCCCGAACTCGCCGCGCTCTTCGACCGGTCGATGGCCGCCGGCTCACGGATGTTCGACCCGCTGCCCGCCCACCCGGTCCTCGCCACCGCGGCGAAGGGGGCCACGGTGGTCGACATCGCGGGCGGCAACGGCGAGTTGCTCGGCCGGATCCTTTCCGCGCACCCACGCCTGAACGGGATCCTGCTGGAACGCCCGCACACCGTGGAGACCGCACGCAACCTGCTCGGCGCGGCCGGCCATGCCACGCGGTGCGACTTCTCCGCGGGCGACTTCGCGGACGTACCGGCAGGCGGGGACGTCTACGTCCTGTCACGCGTGCTGCACGACTGGGATGACGAGCGCTGCCGCGAGATCCTCCGGCACTGCGCCCGCGCGATGCCGGACACCGCCGACCTGCTCGTCGTCGAACGCGTGCTGCCCGCCGACGGGTCCCCGTCCCTGGCCACCGCCTGGGACCTGCACATGATGTGCAACGTAGGCGGCCGCGAACGCACCGCCGACCACTACTCCCGCCTCTTCGCGGACGCGGGCCTCACCCTGGTCGGCGTGGCACCGCTGCCGCTCGACGGCAATGTGCTGCATGTCAGGCCGGCTCGGACATCGTGGTGAAGGGGTAGCGGAGTGGCGGAGCAACCACCCATCCGCCCATCCGCCCATCCGGCCATCCGGCCATCCGGCCATCCGGCCAATGATCCCCCCGTAAAGGGGTATTCGGGGGGACATGACCGTCTACGGGTTTCATGCCTCGCACGAACAGGTCGCTCCCGCCGTTCTGTTGGCGGCAGCCGTACAGGCCGAGCAGGTGGGGTTCACGGCCGCGATGTGCTCGGACCACTTCTCGCCGTGGAGTGCGCGGCAGGGGGAGTCGGGGTTCGCGTGGTCGTGGCTGGGGGCTGCGCTGCAGGCCACCGAGGCCATTCCGTTCGGGGTGGTGAACGCTCCGGGGCAGCGCTACCACCCGGCGATCGTGGCGCAGGCGATCGGCAGTCTGGCCTCGATGTATCCGGGGCGCTTCTGGGCGGCGCTCGGCAGCGGGGAGGCGTCCAACGAGCACATCACGGGGGCGGCTTGGCCGCGCAAGGACGTGCGGAACGCGCGGCTGCGGGAGTGCGTCGACGTCATCCGGGCCCTGCTGCGGGGTGAGGAGGTGAGCCACGACGGGCTGGTCACCGTGGACCGGGCCAGGCTGTGGACCCGGCCCGACACGGTGCCTCCACTGGTCGGCGCCGCGTGCAGCGAGGCCACCGCGCGCTGGTGCGCGGACTGGGCGGACGGGCTCATCACGGTGAACGCCCCCGTCGATCAGCTGCGCCGGATCGTCGACGCGTACCGGTCGGCGGGCGGAACGGGACCGCTCCACCTCCAGGTCCATGTGAGCTGGGCGCACGACCAGGACACCGCGCTCGCGATCGCCCACGACCAGTGGCGCTCCAACATCCATGGCCCGCCGGCGAGTTGGGACATCGACTCCGCCGAGGTCTTCGACACGGTCAGCGAGCACGTCACCCCCGAACAGGTGGCCCGCTCCGTCAACGTCTCCGACGATCTCGCCCAGCACGCGGCCTGGCTCCAGGAGTACGCCGAACTCGGCTTCGACGCGGTCATGGTGCACCACGTGGGCCGCGAACAGGGCGCCTTCCTCGACGCGTTCGGCAGCAAGGTGCTGCCGCAGCTGGAGGTCACCCGTGCCCCCTCGTACGCGGTGGGTGGTTCCCGGTGAGGCTGACCCGTACGTCCGACCTGTGGTGGAAGAACGCCGTCGTGTACTGCCTGGATGTGGAGACGTACCAGGACGGCGACGGGGACGGCACCGGCGACTTCGCCGGTCTCACCCAGCGCATCGACCACCTGGTACGCCTCGGCGTCACCTGTGTGTGGCTGATGCCCTTCTATCCGACCCGTGAGCGGGACGACGGGTACGACATCACCGACTTCTACGGCGTCGACCCACGCCTGGGCACGCTGGGCGACTTCACGGAGTTCGTCCGTACCGCACACGACCGGGGCATCCGGGTCATCGCCGACCTGGTGGTCAACCACACCTCGGAGCACCACCCCTGGTTCCAGGACGCCCGCTCGGCACGGGACTCCGCGCACCGCGACTGGTACGTGTGGGCGGACGAGCCGCCGAAGGACGGTCCCGAGGGCGTGGTCTTCCCCGACGCCGAGGACAGTCTCTGGGAGTACGACGATGCCACCGGCCAGTACTACCTGCACCGCTTCTACAAGCAGCAGCCCGACCTGAACATCGCCAACCCCCGGGTCCGCGACGAGATAGCCCGGATCATGGGATTCTGGACCCAGCTCGGCCTGTCCGGCTTCCGGGTGGACGCGGTGCCCTTCCTCCTGGAGACCGACGGCCAGCAGGACGCCGGTGAACTGCCGGACCCGCACGAGTACTTGGCCGACCTGCGGGCCTTCCTCGGCCGCCGGAGCGGGGAGGCGGTCCTGCTCGGCGAGGTCAACCTGCCGTACGACGACACGGCGCTGTTCTTCGGCGAGCCCAGCTCCGGCCGGGGTGACGAGCTGACCATGTGCTTCGACTTCATCGGCATGCAGCAGATGTACCTCTCGCTCGCCCGGGGCGAGGCCGCTCCGCTGGCCCGCAGTCTGCGCGCGCGTCCGGCGGCGCCGCGCGACGCGCACTGGGCGACCTTCGTGCGCAACCACGACGAGCTCACCCTCGACAAGCTCTCCGACGCCGAACGGGCGGAGGTCTTCGCCGCGTTCGGCCCCGAGAAGGAGATGCAGTTGTACGACCGTGGGCTGCGCCGGCGGCTGCCGCCGATGGTGGGAGGCGACCGACGCCGCCTGGAACTCGCGTACAGCCTGCTGTTCACCCTGCCCGGCACCCCCGTGCTGTTCTACGGGGAGGAGATCGCGATGGGCGAGAACCTGGCGGCGGAGGGCCGTCAGGCGGTACGTACCCCCATGCAGTGGACGGCGGACGAGCACGGCGGGTTCTCCACGGCGGACCCGGCGGCGTTTCCCAACCCGGTCGTGGACGGTGCGTACGGTCCGGGCGAGGTCAATGTGCACGACCAGTCCCGCGACCCGGACTCCTTCCTCGCCCGCATGCGGCTGCTGATCGAGCGCTACCGGGAGTCCCCGGAGCTGGCCTGGGGCGAGTTCGAGCTGCTGGAGAGCGGAGATCCGGCGGTCCTGGCCCATCTCGGTTCACTGCCCGAGGGAGCGGTACTCGCGGTGCACAACTTCTCCGGCGACAAGGCCTCGGGGACGCTGACCCCGCCCGGCCTCGGCCCGGACGCCGAACTGACCGACGTCTTCACCGGGACCGCTGTCCGGTCCGGGGCCGACGGACGGCTGCGGATCGAGCTGGAACCGTACGGATACCGCTGGCTGCGGGTGGTGACGGAGCGGGACGATCCGGACCGGGCGGCGGCGTGAGGAGCGTCATCGAGAGCGGAGGGCTGAGGGCGGCGGCTTGAGGAGTCCGCCGCCCCGCGCCGGCGCCTCAGTTGTGCCGGATCAGGGACTCCACCAGGCCTGCCCTGGTCTGCGGGAAGTCCAGCGGGACGATGCCCAGCCCCCGCCACCCCGCTGCTCCCGGGCTGTCGAGCAGGGCGTGCGCCTTCGGGTTGAGGCGGTCGGAGTTCCAGCGTGGCGGCAGGCCGGCGGCGGTGCTCACGAAGTTGATGTACTGCTTGCCGGGCTGGGCGGCGGCCTTCCTGAACTGGGCTTCGATCTTCGGGTACTTGGCGAACGGTTCCGCCTGGTAGTCGTCCTGGATGTCGAAGACCGAGGAGTCGCCCCAGCGGAGCCCGCCCGGCAGCCCGCCGTTGTCCGCGAGCAGGACGACCCGGCCGCGCGCCTGCCCCAGCGAGGGCGGCGCGCCTGCGATCAGGAACAGCAAGCGCCATCCCCTGCGGTCGAGGTAGTCCGTGAACAGCGCACCGAACTGCGCGTCGGCGACCTCCGAGTACTCCTGCTTCACCCGCATCAGCACCGTCTCCGAGGGGTGCGCGGCGAGGAAGTCGCGGCAGGCGGTGAGTACGTCGTCGAAGTTGAGACGCTGGTAGAACGCGCCGTGGTGGATGGCGAACGAGCCTTCGAAGGCCCGGCACCGGATGTCCAGGAAGCGGATTCCGGAGGTCAACTGCTGGGCGACGGTGGTGTTCTGGCACTCCACCCACAGCCCGCCGTAGCGGGCGCCCGAGTCGTGGGTGCCGGGCACGGTGAGGGTGCGCAGCGGCCGGGCGGAGTCGAGGCCGGCCATCCAGTCCTGGGTTCCGAGGGCGCGGGTGGTGCCGGTGCGCACGCCCGCGTGCGCCGGCGCGGAACCGGCGTGGGCCAGCAGTCCGGCGGTGGACAGGGCCGCCGTGCCCTTGAGGAACCCTCGTCGGTCCATGCGCAACTCGTCTCCCTGGCGTCGCTCGGTCCACAGGCGCGCATCGAAGCACATCCGGGGAGCGTCAACCAGGGGGCGGAGGGTGGAGGTTGTGGACGGAGGCCGAGCAGCGTCAGTACGCGCCGTCCCCGTCGTCCTCCTGCCTGTTGCGCCGCTGCCGCTTGCCGACCACCGCTGTCGCGGCTGCCGCGCTGGCCACGAAGGCGACGGCCACCGTCCACGGACCGTCGAAGCGGTGGCAGGTCGCGTGGTCGAGCGAGAGGCGGCCGGGTCCGGTGAGTCCGATCGCCGCCGCGGTGAAGCCGAGGAAGGCGGGGTACTCGTAGCCGCCGGCCTGGGCGAAGAACCCGCCGGGCGCGTGCACCGCGACCGCTCCGGCCATGGCCCCCGCAGCGGCGGCGCCCGCCGCCGGAGTCGCGAAGCCGAGCGCGAGCAGTGCACCGCCGCCCACCTCACCGAGTCCGGCGGCCATCGCGCTCTGCCTGCCCGGGGTGAATCCCATCGACTCCATCGCCGCACCGGTCCCCTTGATCCCGCCGCCGCCGAACCAGCCGAAGAGCTTCTGCGAGCCGTGCGCGGCGAGCACCGCTCCGGTGCCCACGCGCAGCACGAGCAGACCGAGATCGCGGCGGTTGGTCAGGCAGGGGGTCATGGTCTCTCCCGGGGTGGAGTACGGACACGGGTACCGCCAGGGGTACGGACGCGGGTGCCCGTACGCGTACGGGCAGCGTGTCCACTCTGTGCCGGGTGGCGCGTCCATGGGGTGCGGTACTACGCCGGACGGTGCACCGCATGGCGTACGGGCGGCCCCCGCGCCAGACTGGAGGGCATGTCGACGGAGCCGGGCAGGCGCAGCGCCGGACTGCTCCTCTACCGGGTCACCGGTGCCGGGGAGCAGCGGGACGTGGAGGTGCTGATCGGGCACATGGGCGGCCCGCTCTGGGCGCGCCGGGAGAAGGCCGCCTGGTCGGTGCCGAAGGGCGAGTACGGGCCCGAGGAGGAGGCCGCGGCGGCGGCCCGGCGGGAGTTTCAGGAGGAACTCGGTCTGCCGGTGCCGGACGGGGGCTGGCTTCCCCTGGGCGAGATCCGGCAGAACAACGGCAAGACGGTCGTCGCCTGGGGGCTGGAGGCGGAGCTCGACCCGGCGGCCGCGGTGCCGGGGACGTTCGTCATGGAGTGGCCGCGCGGCTCCGGCGTACAGCAGGAGTTCCCGGAGATGGACCGGTTCGCCTGGTGCACGCCGGAGCAGGCGGCCGAGCGGCTCGTGGCGGGGCAGTCGCTCTTCGTGGACCGGCTGCTCGCGCGGGTGCGCGGGGCGGCGGGCCCGTAGGAGCGGTAGGAGCCGTGGAGGGACTCTGCGCTATGCGGGGGCGCCGGCCGCGACGGTCGAGCCGCCGGGCTCCGGGCCCTGGTCCGCGTCCTCGTCCGGCCCCGCGTCCGAGTCCGGCCCCGCGTCCGGATCCGGGTCGCTGAGCTGCTCTCGTACGTAGTTCCAGATCACCGAGACCAGCGCGGCGGCCGGCACCGCGAGCAGGCTGCCGACGACTCCGGCCAGGCTGCCGCCGAGTACCACCACCATGAGCACCACGCTCGCGTGCAGGCCGAGTCCGCGGCTCTGGATCATGGGCTGGAACACATTGCCCTCCAGCTGCTGGACCACGACGATGATCGCCAGGACGATCAGCGCGTCCGTCAGGCCGTTCGACACCAGGGCGATGAGCACCGCCACGAAGCCCGCGAAGAAGGCGCCGACGATCGGCACGAACGCCGACACGAAGGTCAGCACGGCCAGCGGCAGCACCAGCGGTACGCCCAGGATCCACAGGCCGATGCCGATGAAGACGGCGTCGAGCAGTCCGACCAGCGCCTGGGAGCGGACGAATGTGCCGAGCGTGCTCCAGCAGCGCTTCGCCACCACCGGTACGTCGGTGGCGAAGCGGCCCGGCAGCTGGCGCACGAGCCACGGCAGGAAGCGCGAGCCGTCCTTGAGGAAGAAGAACATCAGGAAGAGCGCGAGCACGGCGGTGACCAGGGTGTTGAGTACCGTGCTCACTCCCGTGCCGAAGGCGGTGACCACGCTCCCCGCACTGTTCTGGATGCGCTCGATGGCCGAGTCCAGGGCGCCGGTGATCTGATCGTCCCCGATGTTGAGCGGCGGCCCCGAGGCCCACTCGCGTACCTGCTGGATGCCCGCGACCACCCCGTCGCTCAGCTGACCCGACTGGGATGCCACCGGCACCGCGATCAGCGCCGCGATGCCCGCGAGGAGCAGCAGGAAGACCACCGTCACCAGTGAGGCGGCCAGGGCGGGGCGCCAGCCGCGACGGCGCAGGAACCTCACCGGCGGCCACGTCAGCGTCGTCAGGAACAGGCCCACGACGACCGGCCAGACCACGGACCACATCTGGCCCACCAGCCAGAGGATCACCGCGGCCATCAGCAGCATCAGCAGCAGGTCGATGGAAATGCGTGCGGTGCGCCGGACGGCGGCAGCGGTTTTCACGGAACTCAACATGTCGGACATTTTCCATGACCTGTCCATGGCGGTCGAAGCAGGGTTGATCCGGGGGTCAAGTGGCCTGGAGACAAGGGACCTTGGGCCCGTTTCGGGTGTCGGATTCCTCGTCCGGCGTCCGGGGCGGCAGCTCGGCGCGGCGACGGGTCGGCGAAGATGTGGGGGTCCCGTTCTTCCGCCACGTACAAGGAGCGTCCGCGCCGATGCACACCTCCGGTTCCGGCTCCCGGTCGAAGGCCCCGACGATCGCCGATGTCGCGCGGGCCGCCGGGGTGTCCCGGACCACGGTCTCGCACGCGCTCAACGGCATCGGGAAGGTCGACCCGCGGACCAGGGAGCGCATCAAGCAGACCGCCGCGGAGCTCGGCTACCGGCCCAATCTGCGTGCCCAGCGGTTGCGTCGGGGGGAGGCGAAGGCGATCGCGCTGGCGTCCTCGATGCCGTTCGCGGTGGCGGGCGGCCCGTCGCGGCTCGGGTTCTACATGGAGGTCGCCGCCGCCGCCGCGGAGAGTGCGCTGCTGCACGACTACGCGCTGGTCCTGGTGCCTCCCGTGCAGTCGGCGTCCGCGCTGTACTCGGTCGACATCGACGGGGCCATCGTGGTGGAGCCGGACGTGAATGACGCGGCGGCCGCGCAGTTGAAGGAGCGGAACCTGCCGTACGTGGCGCTGGGCCGGCCGGTGTCGGCGGACGGCGACGTGCCGTATGTGGACCTGCGGGGCGGGCTGGTCACCGAACTGCTGCTGACGCATCTGTACGAGCAGGGGGCGCGGCGGCCCGCGCTGCTGGTGGGTTCCGGTTCGCGGCACTCGTCGGTCGACGCGCTCGCCGCGTACGAACGGGTCGCCGGGCGGTACGGATGGGCGCCCGTGGTGGCGAGCGCTCCGGAGGAGGGGGGCGAGCAGGCCGGTTACGAGAGTGGCGCCGCCCTGCTGGCCGCGCACCCCGGACTCGACGCGATCTGCGCCATGGTGGACGCCTTCGCGGTGGGCGCGGTCCGGGCCGTACGGGACAGCGGGCGATCCGTACCGGACGACGTCATGGTGGCCACCCGCTACGACGGTCTGCGCGCGCGCACCTGTGAGCCGCCGCTGACCGCCGTCGATCTGCATCTGGACCGTGCGGCATCCGATGCGGTCGCGCTGCTGCTCGGCCGGCTGCGCGGCGAGGACGCCGCCGCCACGGTGGCGACGGCGCCCGCACCGCGCGTCGTCGCGCGCAGGTCGACGATGCGGTGACCCCGTACGGGCAGACCTGAGTCAGCGGCGGCCCGGCGTGCGGACGAGCAGGATCACAGGGTCACCGGGTCACCGGGTCACCGGGTCACAGCCCGATGATCAGCACCAGTCCGGAGACCAGCGCGAAGACCAGCACGCACAGCCGCATCCGGCGTGCGTCGAGCCGGTGGTGGACCAGCCTGCTCAGCCAGGCGCCCACCGCGATCACCGGTATCAGCGCCGCTGCCAGGCCGAGGTCCCCGGGGCGCCCCTCCCCCGTCGCGAACAGCAGGATCAGGGAGGCCACTTCGCCGACCAGGAAGCAGGCGGCGACGGTCGAGCGCAGCTCGGCGGGCGGGCGGTGCTGGTAGACGAGTGCGAGCGGCGGGCCTCCGACGCCGGTCGCGGTCTCGGTGAGTCCGGTGACCGCGCCGGCCCCCACGTACGCCAGTCTGCCCGGTGTGAAGGCGGGCGCGGCGAGGCTCACGACAGCGGCGAGCACGGTGGCGATTCCCACGAACAGGCCGATGCTGCGGTCCGGGATCAGCCAGAGCAACGCCAGCCCGCCGGGGGTGGCCGCGAGCCGCGCCACGGTGACCCAGCTCGCACCGCGCAGGTCGAGCGAGTCGCGTTCGCGCCAGGCGACGTACAGGTTGAGCGGGATCATCGCGGCCAGCACGAAGACCGGGAGCAGGCCGGGGTCGAGTATCCCGGCCACCGGCGCGACGATCAGCGCGAAGCCGAGCCCGCTGCTGCCCTGGACGAACGCGGCGACCGCGACCGTGACGGCGAGGACCAGCAGTGCTTCGGTGCTCACAGGGCACGGCTCCGCTCACGGGCCACCGCCGACGTGGGGTGCACCCGGGTGAGGGGGGCCTTCTCGACGGTGGCGCGCGCCAGTTGCACTGCTTGCTGTACGAGGGCGGGGGCGTCCCAGTCGGTGGGGCTGCCGCGCCACATCCGGAGGCGTCCGGCGACGTACACGGCGGTGATCTGGTCGCGGTTGCCGCGGCGTACCAGCTCCCAGGGCACGTCCCAGGAGAGGGCGAGTTCGGGGTTGGTGAGGTCGACGAGGAGGAAGTCCGCGGCGAGTCCGGGGGCGATGGTTCCGGTACGTCCGCCCAGGCCGACCGCGTCGGCGCCGCCGGCGGTGGCGTGCTCCAGCCAGGTCCAGCCCGCGCCGCACGAGGAGTCCCCGGTGGCCAGGCCGTAGGCGATCCGCTGGGCGAACTCGGCCGCTTCGGCCAGCCGGAATCCGTCGCCCCGGGTGCCGTCGGTGCCGAGCCCGAAGCGGATCTTCCGCTCGGCCATCGCGGTGGCCGGGGCCACCGCGTTGCCCTTCCAGGCACTGGCGACGGGGTTGTAGCTGACGGCGGTTCCGGTGTCGGCGAGCAGGGTCAGCTCGTGAGGGGTGAGCAGGGTGGCGTGGGCGGCGAGCAGTTGGGGGCCGAGGGCACCGATGCGGTGGAGGTGTTCGAGTGGGCGCGCTCCGTGGCGTACCAGTGAGCGTTCGACGCCTGCCAGGTGTTCGTTGACGTGGATCTGGACGACCGCCCCGGCTTCGGCGGCGAGACGGGCGGTGCGGTGGAGGGTGGTGGAAGTGGCCGCCTCGGGGATGGAGATGGCGAGGGAGGGGTGGATCAGGGGGTCGTCGGCGTATCGGGCGAGGTGTTTCGCGGCGGATTCGAGGACGGGGGTGGCGGTGGGCGGATTGTCCTCGTCCGGGGCGTCGTTGCAGACGAGGCCGAGGACGCAGCGGATTCCGGCGTCGCGTGCCGCCGAGGCGACGACGCCGACGTCGACCGCGGCGCGGGTACCGGCGTCGGTGACGGTGGTGAATCCGCCACGCAGAGCCTCCAGTGCCGCCAACTTGGCTGCCACGTAAGCCGATTCCTCGTTGAGCGCGCCCTCCAGCGGGACCCAGATCCGGCGGAATATCTCCGAGGGTTCCCCGAAGGCGAGTGCGGCGCCGAAACTCTGCGTCAGATGGTGGTGGGCGTCGACGAAGCCGGGCATCAGGAGGTGACCGGGCAGCGGGACGGGGTCGAGCTGCGGGTGGGCGCGCGTCAGCTCCGCCACGGGGCCCACGGCGCGGAAGGTGCCCTCGGCGACCACGACCGCGTGATCTGCCACCGGCCCTTCGGGCAGCAGGACCGCGTCGGGGACCAGGAGGAGGGGGCCGGGGACGCCGAGGTCGCCGGGGGGCGATGAAGCGCCGTGCGGTGCAAAGGTGTTGGGCTGGGGCGGGGGGAGCTGGTTCATCGGTCGCTTTCCGTGCGTGCGGAGGTCAGGCGGGCGGCGACGCGCGGCCTGACGTGGTGGAAGAGGATGTTGAGTACGGCGGCGACGAACGCGCCGACGGCGACGCCGCTTTCGAGCAGGATGCGGAGGTTCGGCGGGAAGCCCCCGTACACACCGGGGACGAGGATCGGCAGCAGTCCGAGCGCGAGGGCGACGGCACAGATGAAGGTGCTGGTGTGCTTGTCGAGGTCCGAGCGGCCGAGCATCTGCACACCGAGCACGGTGATCACCGCGAAGACGACCATGGCCGTGCCGCCGACGACCGCGGACGGCACGACACTGATCGCCCTGGTCACCGGCGCGAAGAACCCGATGGCGATGAGGACCACGCCGGCCGCGGCGGTGACGTAACGGCTCCGGACGCCGGTGACCCGGACGATCCCGATGTTCTCGCCGCTGGTCACCATCAGGGGCATGCCGAAGAATCCGCCGAAGAGCGACGTCAGCGCGTCGCCGCGGACGGTCCTGGGGACAGCCTCGCGGGTGTCGATCTCCTTGCCGACGGCCTCGGCGTTGATCACCGTCTGGCCGGTGGCCTCCGCCATCGAGGCGAGGCTGTAGAGCATCAGCGGCAGCGCGGCGACCAGGCTGAACTGCGGGGAGCCGAACGGCATCAGCTGCGGCAGGTTGACCAGTCCGCCCTCGGTGGCGCGGGCGAAGTCGATGGCACCCAGGCTCGCGGCCAGCGCGGTACCGGCGAGCAGGCCGAGCATGACGGCCAACTGCCGCAGGATGCCGGTGAACAGGAGGTAGAAGAGGACGGTGAACCCGATGGTCGCCATGCCGAGCATGAGGTTCGTCGGATGCGCGAATCCGCTCTCGCCGGGGCGGCCGGTGACCAGCACCGCGCCGACCTTCACCAGGTTGACCCCGACGATGACGATCATCGTGCCGATCACCAGGGCCGGGAAGAACGCCAGCAGCCGCGAGAAGACCGGCAGGACCACGAAGCAGAAGGCGGCGGTGAGGATGACCGCGCCGGTGGCGGTCCGTATGCCGTGCTGTTCGGCGATGGCCAGGAACAGGATGAGCGGCGCACCGCCCGGCAGCATCACGAACGGCAGCCGGGGCCCGAACTTCCACGGCCCGAGCGACTGGATCAGCGACCCGGCCCCGGAAAGCACGAACGCGGCCGAGAGCAGGTTGACGGTCAGCGCGGCATCCAGCCGGAGGGTGGCGCTCATCAGGAAGATCGCCGAGATGGGGGTGGCCGCCATCACCAGGACGTGCTGGATCCCGAAGAGGATGATCCGGCCCAGCGGACGGGATTCGTCCACGGGGTGGACGGCGGGGACGCGTGGCAGGTCCCCCCTCCCCTCCTGCTTCTCCTGCTCCCGCCGGGTGGCCCGCGGGGGCCGTGGGAGTTCCGTCCCTGGAGGGTTCGGGCGATGACTGGACATGTGCGAGCTCCGTTCGGGCGTGGGACAGGTGCGGGCATCAGCGGTCGACGGTCATCGGCCCGGACGGAGGCCAAATCGATTTGGCCGCCAGTATGTGAGGCGGCCACGGAAGCCGTCAAGAGGTTCGTTGCGGCGCCTTGCGGGGGTACGCCGGGGTGCTCGGACGGCCGCCAACTCGCCGTGGGGCGTGCGGGATGCGCGCCGATAAATACGTTGCGGGCGGGGCGGCGGACATGCACCCTGGTGCGACCGAGCAGCGAGGAGCGTTGCCTGGACCTGAGGAGGGCTGAGACATGGCAGTCACTGTGTTGCGGCATGTCCGCGTCAGTCCCCTCTCACCGTTCAGGAGCGCTTCCGATGTCATCCGACGTCTTCCGTACCGAGCACGACCTCTCTGACCACTTCTCCGCACCCGCACCCGCACCCGACCCCGGCCCCCGCCCGGCCGAGCCGACCCGCACCGGGTCCCCGTCCGGTCCGGCCGACGCCTTCGCCTTCCGCTTCTCCGAGGTCGACGAGCGACTGGGCCCGGATCAGCGGTGGTCCACCTGGCTGGATGTCGAGCGCGGTTCGCGCGGTCCGGAACCACGCCCCGGCTGGGTCGTCACCGAACAGGCCGCGATCGACACCGAGTTCGGCATTCTCAAGACCGGCAAGGAAGCCGACGTCTTCCTCGTCGAGCGCGCGGTGGAGGCCATCGGGGACAGCCCGGCGAAGTCCTCGCTGCTGGCCGCCAAGCGGTACCGCACCGAGGAACACCGGTCCTTCCACCGCAGTACGTCGTACGTCGAGGGCCGGCGCACCCGCAACAGCCGCGACAGCCGCGCGATGGCGAAGAAGACCGCGCACGGCCGGAGCGTCGCCGCCGGGCAGTGGGCCTACGCGGAGTGGGAGGCGTTGTGCCGGCTGTGGGAGGCGGGCGTTCCGGTGCCGTACCCGGTGCAGGTCGACGGGACCGAGTTGCTGATGGAGTTCATCGACGACGGGGAGGGCGGGGCCGCGCCTCGGCTCGCCCAGGTCCGGCCGTCGCAGGAGCTCCTCGGCCACTACTTCGAGCAACTCCGGGGCGCGATGCGCGAGTTGGCCGCTGCGGGGCTGGCCCACGGCGACCTCTCGCCGTACAACGTCCTCGCCCAGTCCGAACGGATCGTGATGATCGACCTCCCGCAGGTGGTCGACATCGTCGGCAATCCGAAGGGCATGGACTTCCTGCTCCGCGACTGCCACAACATGGCGACCTGGTTCACCAAGCGGGGGCTGGAGGTCGACGAACAGGAACTGTTCGCCGACCTCCTCGCGATGGTGTTCTGACCGCTGTGGGGCGGCGGTCCCTCCGGATCGGGGCCGGACCGCCGGGCGCACGGGCCGCAGCGCGCACAGGGCGCAGAGCGCAGAGGCCGCCGGGTACAGGGCGCAGGATTCCCGCTATGGGATATTTTGCACTGTTCATGACCCTGCGAAGTTGAAGGTGCGATGGCGCTGAACAGTGGCAGCTACCCCGAGGACACCCCGGAGCCGGGCGACGGCTGGCTCCGGGTCCTGCTGTACGTGGCGTTTCTCCTGCTGCTGGGCGCGGTGCTCACCCGTTTCCTGCTCCGGCACACGGGCCAGCACCTCGCCCCCTGGGTCATCGGCCTGAGCGCGGCCCTCGCCGTGCTGTACCTGCTCGAACCGGCCCTGGGCGCCCGCCCGTCCCCGCGCCGCTACCTCTGGCTCGGCACCGTCGTCGCCGTCTGGATCACCTTGGTGATGCTGGCGCCCAGCTTCGGCTGGTGTGCGGTCCCGCTCTTCATCATCACCCTGCGCACCCTCCGGCCACCGGCCGCGATCGCCCTGATCATTCTGGTCACGGTCGTCGCCGTGAGCGCCCACCTGCGGCTCGCCGGGCGCCTCGACATCGATGTGATCCTCGGGCCGCCGGCCGTCGCGGCCATCGCCATCGCCGTCTTCGTACAGCTGGACCGTCAGGCCAGGCGCCAGCGCGAACTGATCAACGACCTGATCCGCACCCGGCGCGAACTCGCCGCCACCGAACACCGCGAGGGCATCCTCGCCGAGCGCCAGCGGCTCTCGATGGAGATCCACGACAGCCTCGCGCAGGGCCTGTCCAGCCAGCAGATGCTGCTCCAGGCCGCCGACCGCGTCTGGGGCAGCGACCCGGCCGCCGCCCGTGCCCATGTCCGTACCGCCACCGCGGTCGCCGAGCGCAACCTCACCGAGGCGCGCCGCTTCGTCCACGACCTGGCCCCCGCCGACCTGGCCGAGGGCGACGGTCTCGACCAGGCGCTGCGCACCCTCGCCGCCCGCGAGTCCTCCGACCGGATCTCGGTGCGCTGCCACATCGACGGGGCCCCCGCAGGACCGCTCCCCGAACGGGTCCAGTCCGCCCTGCTCCGCATCGCCCAGGGCGCCCTCGCCAACATCCGCGAGCACTCCGGCGCCACCGCGGCCGCGCTCACCCTGAGCTATCTCGGCGACCAGGTCGTCCTCGACGTCGCCGACAACGGCCAGGGCTTCGACCCCGGCTCCCCGCCCGTGGGCCCCACAACGGGAACGCGCGGACACGGGCTCCCCGCCATCCGGACCCGCACCAGGCAGCTCGGCGGCACCCTCACCATCGAGTCGTCCCCCGGCGAGGGCGCCGTCCTCTCGGTGGCGGTCCCGCTGCTCCCTCCGGAACAGCCCTGAGAGCCTGTGTCCAAGCCCCGGCTCTCAGCACCCGGGCCGCCGCCGGCTGACGAACACGCCTGGATCTTCCTCGCCGGCTGCCGCGCCCAGCCGACCAGGAGATCGAGGTGAGATCCCCGCCCCTGGCCGGGCGCGGGCGTCCGTGGCCAGGGTGTGGTCGAGAACGGCTGCGGCCAGGGGTGCGTGGACGGCGCGGGGCAGGGCGTGCCCCATACCCGGAATCTCCACCAGCCTTGCCCCGGCGATCACTTGGGCGAGATGGTCGGCGTGCGGCGGTGGGAAGACGGGCTCGGCCGGGGCGGAGACAACCAGGGTCGGCACCTCGGTGCGCGCAAGTTCCTCGGTGCGGTCCATGCCGGAGTGGTCCGCGCGCCCGTGGGTCATGGGCGCCTCGTAGCGCCCGGCGTGCTCGATGACGCGGCGCTCCGAGGCACGGAACTCCTCGGAGTCGAAGGGGATCTGGTCGCCGTTGAGCAGCCGCCAGTGCTCCACGCGGTGGTCCAGCTCGCCCTCCAGACCACGGTCCTCGTGGGGGTGGGACCACAGTTCGAGCACCCGGACGTCGATGGGCGGGAGTCGGTCTACGGGAGTTCGGGAGCCGTCCGGGTGCGACAGTGGGGTGCTGCTGAGAGCGCCGGTGCCCATCACTGTCGCGCTGAGCAGCCGTTCGGGGTGATCGGCGATCAGCAGTTGGGTGAGCATGCCGCCCAGGGAGTGACCGACGATGTGCGCCCGCTCCACTTCGTACGCGTCGAGGACGGCGATCGCGTCCGAGGCGAGGTCGACAATGCGGTACGGGTGCGTGTCGAAACTGCGGCTGGAGCGGCCGGTGTCCCGGTGGTCGTAGCGGATGACGCGGTGGCGCACGGCCAACGCGTCAACCAGCCCCTCCGGCCAGCCCAGCCCAGACGCCCCGGCCCCCATGATCAGCAACAGGGTGGAATCCCGGGGGTCGCCGCGTACCTCGGACCACAACCGCACCGCCGGGTCGACCTGGACAAACCGCTGATTCATGGCACCGCTCCCCACATCCACGACTCGATGACGAGACGAGTCGTCTCGTCATCTTGCGTCGTCATCATGGCGCACGCTTCGGGGGTAATGCAATACGACTCGTCTCGTCTCGTTGCCGACCGGACGCTCGAAGGGGTGCCAGAACTTGTCTCGAAACCTTCTCAGAGAACCGCGATGCCCAGGGGACGTACCCCCGCGGGCAGTCGGCGGGTGTCCCCGCTGTCCAGGTCGACGACGGTGATGCCGTCCCAGGACCCCTCCCGGGTGAAGCCCCCGGTGACGTACGCGGTGCGGCTGTCGTCGGACACCGCGACGTCCTCGTGCGGACCGTCGAGGGGGACGACGCGTTCCTTGCCGTCGGGCGTACGGATCGTCAGCGACGGGTCCTCCTCGGAGTCCCCGACCGGCCCTGTGCCGACGACCAGCAGGGTGCCGTCGGGGGCGAGGGCGGCACCGTGCTGATGGGTGTGGGCGGTCATCCGCTCGACGGTGACCTTTCCGTTCGCCGGGTCGAGCACGGCCAGCCGCTCGCCCTCGAAGGGCAGCAGTACCTTGCCGTCCTCGCGTACGGCGGCGTAGTGCGGCTTGAGCCAGGAGCCGAGGCCGAGTTCGCCGTACGGAGCGACCACGAGCCTGCGCGGAGCGAGCGTGTCGGCGCGCACCGCCGTCACGTCGTAGGAGTCGTGCCCGGTGGCGTACACCTCGTCGCCGTCGCGTGAGACATCGACGTCGAAGGGGCGGCGGCCCACCGCAACGGTGTCCGTGACCTCGCTCGCCCCGGTGTCGATGACCTCCAACACCCCTTTCTCATCAGGGACGTTGACGCCGACGTAGACCCGCTTCCCGTCGGGCGCGAGAGCGATTCCCATGCCACCGCCGCGGTACTCGCCCCTCTCTACGGGGCCGGTCTTCGTCCGGTACGCGATCCGGCCGAGGCTCTTGCGTGCCCCGGTGTCGACGACGGCCACACCTTCGGCCGTCGCGACCCAGGCCCTGCCGTCCTCACCGACGACCAGACCGTAGGGCGCCGTGCCCACCTTCACCGAGTCGATGGGCCCGCGTTCGGGGTCGACGAAGGTGACGGTGTCGGAGTCGAAGTCCGCCACCAGGAGGGTGCCGTCGGCGGTCCGCTCGGGCGCCGGGACGGTGGGCTTGGCCTCGGGGGTTCGGGGTGCGTCGGGCGCGGACTCGGCGGCGCCGCAGCCGGTGAGGAGGAGGGCGACGGACGCCATGGTGATCAGTCCGGTGCGGGCGCCCGCGTGCCGGTGGCCGCCCGCCATCAGGCGGCCCTCAGCAGTGCCGCGAGGTCCTCGAAACCGCGGCGCTCGGCGTGCCTCAGCGGGGTGACGCCGTCTACGTCGGCGAGGTCGCGGCGGGCGCCGGCCGCGAGCAGCAGTTCCACGATCGCCCGGTGGTCGCGGCCCCCGTCGCCGAGGATCACCGCCTCCAGCAGGGCGGTCCAGCCGAGGTCGTTGACATGGTTGACGTCGATGTCGGTCTCGCTCAGCACCGCCCGTACGTAGGCGACGTGCCCCCGCTCACTGGCCGGGATCAGCGAGACCCCGCCGAAACGGTTGCGCAGGGTCAGGTCCGGGCCCGCGGGCAGCAGGACACGCATCATCGGGACGCTGCCGGTCACTCCGGTGACCAGCCAGGCGCTGTCGTGGCGGGCGTCCTGGGCATTCGGATCCGCCCCGGCCGCGACCAGTACGCGTGCGGCCTCCAGATGGCTGTACAGCGAGGCGAGCAGGAGGGGAGAGCGCAGCTCCTCGTCACAGGTGCTCACCGAGGCACCCGCGTCCAGGGCGGCCCGCACCTCGGTGGCGTCGCCGCGGCGGGCGGCGTCGAGGAGCCGACGGTTGCGTTCGTGCATCTGATCCTCCATGACCGTGAAGAACGAAAAAGACCGGCGGCACCCGTACGGGGGGGGCGGGTGCCGCCGGGGTCTGGGCCGGCCGGGGCCGGGGCCCGCCGGGTCTTGTGACCTGCTGGGCCCCGGGCCTGCCGGGTGCGACGGACTACTTCGCGAGGGAGGCGACGCCCGCCTGGGCGAACTTCTCGTCCAGGTCGCCGCTCGGGGCGCCGGCCACGCCGATGCCCGCGACCGGGGCGTTCTTCACGGTGACGGGGGCGCCGCCGCCGAGGAACAGGGTGCCGGGGATGTCCTTGAGCGTGGGGGCCTGCTCCAGGCGCTTGGTCAGCTCCGAGGTCGGGGCGTTCCAGGAGACGGCGGTGAACGCCTTCTTCTCGGCCGCCTCGTAGGACTGCGGGCCGGCGCCGTCGCCGCGGAGGGTCAGGATGGTGTTGCCGTTGCGGTCCACGACGGCGACGGAGACACGCTGGTTCTCCTTCTTCGCGGCGTCCAGCGAGGCCTGCGCGGCCTTGGTGGCGGCCTCGATCGTCAGGTGGGTGGACTGCGTCGTGTTCTTGTCCGTGGCGTCGGCCTTGGCGACCGCGGCGGTCGGGGTGGCGGCGTTGGCGGAGACGGCGCCGAAGGTGCCTGCGGCGAGCGCGGCGGCGGCGACGGAACCGGTCAGGACACGGGTGCGCAGGGACATCTGCTTCATGATGTTCGCTCCTCAGCGATCGACCGGGGAGGCTGGGGGAGCTCCGCCCGGGGTGGCTCGGGAAGCTGTCTGCTGCGTTCCCGCTCTGGTATCCATCCTGGCGGTGCGTCCAGCGCCCCCCGGTCGGCCTGCGGGCTCTCCCCGGCGCGCCCGACAGCTGACACCCGTATCAGCCGATCGGTTGATACGGGAGCCGTTTTAGCAGCTCAGAGCCTTCTTCTGCGGGGCGGGCAAGCACGTCAGGGGATCAGGGGTTGGCGAGGAGTCCGGCGAGCCGCAACGCACGCCACGGCCTGCGCCCGCCGGCCCGCATCCGGCCGCGCGCGATGGCCTGCCACATCGGCGTACGCCGGAAGGAGACCAGCAGGAACGCGGTCGGCGACACCGTGAGCCGGCAGTCGTAGACACGCGGCGGGGCGTCGCGGGTCACCGTCACCGTCCCGTCGGCCACGACGATCGCGAGCCGCGGCCCGCCCTTGACCGCGAGGTCGAACGCCATGCTGACGCCCCGCGCCTTCTCCGGATCCAGTGCCAGCCGCATCATCGTCGGCATCGCCTGCCCCAGCACCAGACACGCCTCGTCCGGGCCGATCCGCCACGGCAGTCCGGCACCGCGCGCGATGTCCAGGCCGTGCACGAGGCTCTCGCTGAGCACCATTGCGGTCGCCGCGGCCAGCGTGACCGTCCTCTGCGGCCCGTACCAGGGCGTGGCGACCAAGGTCTCCGGGTCCAGCCCCTCGGTGGCCCGCAGGAAGGTTTCGCCCCGCTCGGCCACCACGTCGCCGATCCGTGCGCGTTCGGCACCGGTGACGAGACCGACGGAATGGGCGTTCAGCGCCGCGATCCGCTCGGTGAGCGTCCCTTCCTGGGGCGGCAGGACGTGACCCCACTCCACGGCGTCATCGGTGAAGCCCGCGCCGTACGCGAGGAAGACGGACGCAAGGTGCGCGCCGACGTCGCCCACCGTCCACGCCGGGAGGCCGGAGGCCGCATGCAGGTCCGGGGCTTCGCGCAGCAGCCGGACGAGCCGGGCTGCAGCGGCCCGCAGTGCGGCGCGGGTCTTCTCGTGTTCGACGACGGGATCGAACGTCATGACGGTGCCCATGCCACTCCCCCAGGCTGCGGTCGAGCCCGAAGGTTACCGCTTGGTAGCCGGGGTGCGACAGGGCCTGGGATCGTCCCGGTGCGCGGACCTGCGGGGCCAACCACCTGCGTTCGCGGGGCAGTTGACAAAACGATTCACCTGCATGCGGTGCACGGCCCTTCATCGAGGGGCGTGCGGGTCAGGCCGTTCCGCCCACCAGCCGGACCGGTGGGTCACGGGGACCAGCGCACCGGACACCGCTGCCGGTACGCCCGCACTCCCGGCACCCTCCGCGCCGAACGCGGCGGCGGGCCGAGGGAGTTGGCGCCCCCTTTGCTGCCATACGGCCACCAGGGCGTCGTAGATCGGAGTACCGGCCTCTCCCTGGCGCTCGGGGGGCGGTACGGGCGTCCAGACCGGGGCCGGAGGCTGCGGGCGGTCACGGGCGGCTTGTTCCTGCGTCTGTTGCATGCCCTGATCAACGACGCCGGGGTGGCCCTGAAACAAGATGCACCCCTTCGGGTGGCCGTACGCGCACCTGACCACTTGACCCACCGGTGCCGGCCTCCGGGAAGGAGCGCCTTCGGGCCGCGTTCGGCGGTGTGCCAGGATCAGCGGAAAGTCAGTGGTGCGCGGAGCGGCCACAGGAAGCGGGAGGGGGGCGGGGATGCGAGGCCCGAGCGTCTCGTACCTCCGGCGGCGTATGACGCAATGGCGTGCGTTGAGCAACACCGAAGTGGTCGAACTGGCTTCACGGTTGCGGTCGTTGGACTGCACCTGGGAGTGGGACACCTCGCCGAGCGGGCGGCGGCCGTCGTCGTTCGCCCGGCGGTCCATGATGATCCGGCCGCGATGGGACGTACTCGACACGGGGTTCGAGGAGACGGGCCGTGCGGCGACCCGCCAGGAGAAGGCGCGGCGGGAGGAGACGACGGACCGGGTCCGGCTGCGGCTGACCGACTACCGGGGGCAATGGGATCAAGCCCTCGACGCCTTCGCCAGGATGGCCACCGCGCTCTCCGACGCCCTGGGCGAGCCAGCGGTCCGGGTGCCGGGCGATCCCGCCGAGATCCACTGGGAGATGGCCACCGAGATCACCCTGGTACTGGAGAACACGGGAACCTCGGTGTATCTGGACCTGGCGACCAACAAGCGGCTGGCTTTCGACGAGGAGGTCCGACGGCTGGACGAGGACGAGGAGGGGCTGCTGTGACGGACTGGAGCGGATTTCGCGAGGGGCTGGCCGAGCAACTGACCACGCTGGCCGGCGGATCGACCCTGATCATCGGTGAGGGCGGGGCGGCGGCCCGGTTCGCGCAGTTCCGTCAGAGCAGCGGATCGTTGTCGGCCGAACTGGTCGGCGACCACTACCTCGGCCCTTCGGTACGTGCCGGGGAGGCGGGCAGCCGTCTGATCAGCGAGGCGGGCTGGCTCCGCCCCGAGGACACCGCCTACGGGCACAACTGGCACACCGAGCTGCCCTGGCCGTCGGACTCGGCCGCCTACCGCCGGCTGGCGGCGATGACCGTGACGGGGCTGCGCGACGGGCTCGGGATCGCCGGACCGGACGAGCTGGTCTACCGGGCATGGACGCGCGGGAACCGCGACTTGCGCCTCCCGTTGCTCGGTCTCATCGCACAGTCCTGAGGTTCCAGACAGTCCTTAGTTTCCAGACAGACCTGAGGTTCCAGACAGACCCGAGGGGTTCCAGCAGTCCGCCAGGACCCGTGAAGGGCAGGTTTCGACAGATGGATGCAACAGAGCCGACGGAAGCCCGCATCGAGGACGCGGGCAACGTCCTGGTGCTGCCTTCGGCGTCGCAGGGCCACGACTTGGTCAAGGACTTCTTCGGGTCCTTCATCACGCCGGAGGACCTTGCCTCCGGAGCGCACGATCTCACCCGGAAGTCGGTCTACCTGGGTGGCGACATATCCGCGATCAGCGACCGCCAACTGCGTATGGCTGAGCGGGTGTTCGTGGTCCGGGAGCTCTCCTCCGGCTACCACGGGAGAGTCGGCGGACCCTGGACTCTTGTCGGTCTGGGCCGGGTCCCCCTGCGGGTGCACGGCGCCGGTGTGTACTACCGCCGCTTCTTCGCTCCCGACGCCGATCACTTCGGCCGGATCCGCGCGGAACACACCTTCCAGTCCCTGACGGAGTCCACCAAGCCCGGAACGGCTCACCGCAGCGGGATCTACCTGACACCCGTCACACGCGACGGCGACGCACTGCGTTTCCGACTGCTCCGGTGCTCCACGAACCTCTCGGGGCCGACCGAGAACTTCGGCCCGGCCGACACACGCATCGTCGAGGCGCTGAACCGCGAGGCAGCCGCCGTATTCCGTCACCAGGCGCCGCTCAACCACGTCCTCGCGCAGATCTACCACAACACGCATGCCACGGCCGGGCGGAAGCAGTCCAAGGCCAAGATCTCGGCCCACGCCGACAAGACCAAGGACATGCCTGCCAACGGGATCATGGCCTTCTGCACCTTCTACGAAGGCCTCGGCGCTCTGCAGCCGCTGGACGACGACGCCTTCGACCACGGGGTGAAGGGTGTCAGCGCACTGACCACACTCCGTTTCCGCCTCAAGGAGCCGGCCGGAGAACGCCTCACGGAGCCGGCCGAAGAAGGTGACGGGACCGCGCTCCCCCAGCAGTTCGAGGTGACCCTTCACCCCGGCTCCGTGTTCTTCATGCCCCTGTCCACCAACCGCCTGTACACACACGAGATCCGGCCCTCCGCCCTGGCCGCCGAACTGCTCCCCACCCGGCTGGGGTACGTGGTGCGCTGTTCGAGCGCCGAAGCGGTGCACAGGGACGGCCGTACGTTCCTCAAAGTGGCAGGGAATCCGGTGGAGTTGGGGCCGCCCACCCCGGAAGGCATGGACGAGCTGCGCAGGTTGTACGCCGAGGAGAACAGGACCTCGTCCTTCATCGACTACGGCGACGAATTGCTCTTCAGCATGAACACGGGAGACTACGTTGCCCCCCGAATCTAGGATCTCGGACGAGATCGTCTCGTGCGCCCTGCCGACGGACGGCAACCTCTTCGCGGAGCTTTCCGGGTCGGCCCAGCTGGAGGACGTGGGAAAGGGACGGCGCGGCGCCGTGCTCACCAAGGTCGACGAGGCGGGTGGTGTGCCTCTCGTGCGTACCACCACTCAGTACAGCGGGCCGGCACAGCGTTTCCGGCCGGTGCACGCATGGCTGGCGCGACAGGTCCAGGAACAGGCGGGGATTTCGGCCGACTTCAACAACGCCCTCATCGAGAGCTACACAAACGCGTACACCACCATGGGCGGCCACTCCGACCAGGCGCTCGATCTGGCCGACGAGTCGTTCATCGCCGTCTTCTCCTGCTATCGATACCCGGAAGCAGGCCCGCTGAGAAAGCTGATCTTCGAATCGAAGGGGCCCGACGGAGAGAGATTAGAGATCCCCCTCGCCCACCACAGCGTCGTCGCGTTCTCGGTCGCATCGAACCGACGGCTCAGGCACAGGATCGTCGCGGAGAAACCCGGCCGGGCGACGGGCAACCACCGACCGACGGACAACCAGTGGCTGGGCGTCACGTTCCGAAAGTCAAAAACCTTCGTGCGGTACCGCGATGAAACCGCCTACCTCTCGCCGGGCACGCGCCTCACTCCGGCCGACGACGAGCAGCGTCGCGAGTTCTACCGGCTGCGGCGCCGCGAGAACCAGGAAACGGACTTCGGCTACCCCGCTCTGACGTACACCGTCAGCGAGAGCGATCTGATACAGCCATGCTGATACGACGCCGACGTATGCCCCAACTCCTTCTGCTCGCCGCCCTGTTGGCGCTCACCACCGGCTGCGGAACCGTGCAGTCCTCCGAGGGCCGGGCGTCGGACGCCGCACAGGAAGTGGCCCGGAAGGCGGGCGAACGACTCTACGGTCAACGGGTACGCACGGCGGCGGAGGCCGGATACATCACTGCGGGCCTCGACGGGGTGGAAGTTCTGCGCATGACGGGTACTTCGACGCACCACGGGGACGGCTTGGAGATGGTGGTCCGCACCTCCGGCTCGGCGTTCAATCCATGGCTCGACGCCCAGGAGGTCACCGTGCGGCGCTGCTTCACGGTGCGGGTGTCGCCCGAGACGAAGTGGCGCGAGGAACCTCATGAGGTGGACTGCCCGGACGGCCCTCCGCTGGCCTTTGCCCCGCCACCCGCACCGCCCCGACTGCCGCACCAGGAGCTCCGCGCGAAGCTCCCCAAGGTTGCGAAGGGCGGCCGGGTGAACGAGGCCGAGGTACGCCGTGCGGTCGCCGCCCTGAACCTGGTCCCGCCGATCCGCACGGAGGTGAAGGCGGACGACGGCATGGTCGGCGTCCTCCTCTCCGTGCGGGGCAACCGCTCCGACCCGCAGGACTGCCTGCTCGCCCGCGTGGAGCCCGGCGCCACCGAGGTGTGGGTGCCGCCCCGGATCCAGCGGATGCCCGGGGAGGGCGGCTGCACGGTCGGCAACGCCCTGCACCCTCTCCCGCCGCCGCACTGAACGAGGAGGCCGGCCGGCGCGTCCCAACCGCCGCCCGAGGCTCAGTTGCTCGCGCTGTTCAGGTTCTCCCGTACCTTCGCGATGGCGAATCCCCAGCCCTGCTGCACCGTCGGCTTGGCGGGGACGGCGATCTCCTCCGGGTTGGTGAGTACGTCCAGGAGCACCGGGCCGGGTGCGTCGAAGGCGCGGCGTACGCCGTCGGCGAGGTCCTGGGCCCGGGTCACGCGGATGCCGGTGATGCCGAGCGCCTCGGCGACGGCGGCGAAGTCCGGGTTGTCCAGTTCCGTACCGAACTCGGGGAGGCCTGCCTGCTCCTGTTCCAGCTTCACCATGCCCAGACGCCGGTTGTCGAAGACGACGAGCTTCACGGGCAGTTGCTGCGAGCGGATCGTCATCAGGTCGCCCAGGAGCATCGACAGGCCGCCGTCACCGCAGAACGCGACGACCTGGCGGTCCCGGTCGAGGAGTTGCGCACCGATGGCCTGGGGCATGGCGTTGGCCATCGAGCCGAGGTTGTAGGAGCCGAGCAGCCTGCGCTCGCCCCGCATTTCGACGAAGCGGGAGAGCCAGACGGTGGCCATGCCGGTGTCCGAGGTGAAGACGGCGTCGTCGGCGGCGGCGGTGTCGATGGCGGCGGCGAGGGCTTCCGGGCGTACGAGATGGGAGCGGTTGTCGAGGGCGGAGCGGACCCGGCCCAGCAGCTTGCGGTCGTGCCCGGGTTCGGCGAGGCGCTGCTGGCCCTCCCGCCACTGGGTGAACTTCTTGCGGGCGGACTCCAGATGGCTCTGGTCCTTGCGGGTGTCGAGTCGCGCCAGCAGGCCCCGCACGGTCGGACCCACGTCGGCGGCGAGCCCGATGTCCACCGGCACCCGCCGCCCGATGTGCTCGGCCACCCGGTCGACCTGGACGACCTTCTTCCCCTCCGGGTACCAGTCGCGGTACGGGAAGTCGGTCCCGAGCAGCAGCAGGGTGTCCGCGTGGTCCATCGCCCAGGCGGCGGCCGGGTTGCCGATGAGGCCGGTCTGGCCGACCTGGTAGGGGTTCTCGCCCTCGAAGCCCTCCTTGGCCTTGAGGGTGAGGACCATGGGGGCGCCGAGGCGTTCGGCGAGGGCCAGTACGTCCTCGCGGGACTCGCGGGCGCCCCGGCCGACCAGCAGGGTGACCCTGCCGCCTTCGTTGAGCAGGTGTGCGGCCTCGTCGAGGGCGGGGTCGTCGGGGCGGTTCTCGGAGCCGACGACGGACAGGCGGGCGGGACGGTCGTGGGGGATTTCCTTGTCGCCGATGTCGCCGGGCACGGTCAGGACGGCCACGCCGCGGCGACCGATCGCGGTGCGGACGGCGACCTCCAGCAGACCGGGCAGCTGTTCCGGCGAGGTGACGGTGGCGCGGAAGACCGCCACGTCCTTGAAGAGGAGGTCGTTGTCGACCTCCTGGAAGTAGTCGGTGCCGACCTCGGCGAGGGGCACCTGCCCGGCGACCGCCAGCACCGGGGTGCCGCTCTTGGCCGCGTCGTACAGACCGTTGAGCAGGTGGACGGCGCCGGGCCCCACCGTACCCATGCACACCCCGATCGTGTCGCTGAGCTGTGACTGGGCACCGGCGGCGAAGGCGGCGGCCTCCTCGTGCCGGCAGCCCACCCAGGAGACCGACTTCGAGGTGCGGATCGCGTCGGTGAGGGGGTTGAGCGCGTCGCCGACGACGCCGAAGACGTGCTGGACGCCGAGCTCTTCGAGGGTGTCCGCGAAGAGACGGCCGACGGTGCGTGTCATAGGGGTGGTTCCTTTCCGGGTACGAGGGCTCCGGGTACGAGAGCTCTGGGTACGAGGGCGGCCCGGGGACCGGCTTCGTCGCTGCGGTGGATGGATCAAGGGGGAAGGGGCCGGTCCGGTCAGGCGGTGAAGCTGTCCGGGTCCGCGGCCTTCCAGTCCGCCGCCCAACCCGGTGGCGGGGCGGCGAACAGGTGGTGGCCCGAGGTCAGCCGGCCCGGGATCAGCTGGCCCGGGGTCAGCCACTCGTACAGGTCCGCGTAGGAGCGGAAGTCGTCGGCGTCGGTGGAGCGTCGGCGCAGCAGGTGCGGGCCGAGGTCCGCGGGGTCCTTGACCCCCATCGCGGCCATGATCTGCAGGGCGCTGGCGACGGTCGCCTCCTGGAAGCGGTGCACCCGCTCGGACTTGTCGGCGACGACCAGGGCGCGGGCCCGGCGCGGGTCCTGGGTGGTGACGCCGGTGGGGCAGCGGTTGGTGTGGCAGCGCTGGGCCTGGATGCAGCCGACGGCGAACATCATGGCGCGGGCGGCGTTGGTCCAGTCGGCGCCCATGGCAAGGCGTTTGACGATGTCGGATCCGGTGGCCACCTTGCCGCTCGCGCCGATCCGCACGCGCTCCCGCAGTCCGGCCCCGACCAGGGCGTTGTGCACGGTGACCAGCCCTTCGGTCAGGGGCATACCCAAGTGGTCGGCGAACTCCAGAGGGGCGGCGCCGGTGCCGCCCTCGGCGCCGTCGACGACGATGAAGTCCGGGGTGATGTGCTCGGCGAGCATCGCCTTGCAGACGGCGAGGAACTGCACCCGCGATCCGGGGCACAGCTTGAAGCCGACCGGTTTGCCGTCCGCGAGCTCCCGCATCCGTGCCACGAACCGCACCAGTTCGCGCGGGGTGGAGAACACCCGGTGGTACGGCGGTGAGATGACCGTCTCGCCCTGTGGGACGCCACGGACCCGGGCGATCTCGGCGTTGACCTTGTCGCCGGGGAGCACGCCTCCGATGCCGGGCTTGGCCCCCTGGGACAGTTTGAGGGAAACGCACTTCACGGCCGGGTGCGCGGCCTTCTCGCGGAACTGCTCGGGGTCGAAGTCGCCGTCCTTGGTACGGCAGCCGAAGTAGCCGGTGCCGATCTCCCAGATGAGGTCGCCGCCGGGCCGGAGATGGTACTCGGAGAGCCCGCCCTCACCGGTGTCGTGGGCGAAGCCGCCGCGGGCCGCGCCCGTGTTGAGGGCGAGGACGGCGTTGGCGGACAGCGACCCGAAGCTCATCGCGGAGACGTTCAGCAGTGCCATGTCGTACGGCTGTGTGCAGTCCGGCCCGCCGACGCGGATCCGGGGCGGGCTCTTGGCCGTGTCGACCGGGTGCATGGACGGCACCAGGAACTCGTAGCCACGGCTGTACATGTCCCGCTCGCTGCCGAAGGGCTCCTCGGCATCCACGCCCTTGGCCCGCTCGTAGACGATGTCCCGGGTGTCCCGGTCGAAGGGGCGGCCGTCGAAGCTCCGCTCGACGAAGTACTGCTGGAGCTCGGGCCGGATCGCCTCCAGGAGGAAGCGCGCGTGCCCGAGCACGGGATAGTTGCGCAGTACCGAGTGACGCCGCTGCGTCAGGTCGTACAGTCCGACCAGTGCCGCGCCGGCGAGCGGGGCGGCGGCCGCCCACCACCAGGCGGACAGGACGACCGCCGCCACCACGGCTGCGGCGGCGCACAGAACCAGGAGGCCCACGGCCCCGAAACGCTTCATGGCTGATCTGTTAACCGTGAACGGCGCTCTCATGTCCGCTGTCCGGCTGAGAACGGCGGATGGGCTATCCGGCTGACACAGGCTTCCAGCCGCTCAGTCCTTGGGCGGCCGGGCCGCGTCGAAGGCGAAGACCGTCTGGCTCGCCGTCCCGTAGACGGCCCGCCCCACGACCGTCAGCCGTCCTGGCCGGTCGGACATGGTGGGGAGGATGGCGTGCCGCCGGGTCACCCACAGTTCCTTGCCGTTACGGAGGTCCAGCGCGATCACCTGTCCGCTCGCGGTGGACGCCAGCAGCAGCCCTCCGGCGACGATCGGCTCGGAAAGCCCGTCCTTGCTGACGGTGGTGGTCCACAGCTGTCGGCCGTCGCGCGTCGAGAGGGCCGCGACCTTGCCGTCCGGCCGGGCGAAGTAGATCCGGCCGGCGCCCACCGAAACGGCACTGCCGGAGAACTGATCGAGCGCGAGGGTACGTCCCCGGCCGGTCCCGGTCGTCTCCCCCGCCCCGGTGTCCACCGTGATCGCCTTCCGGTACGGGGCCTTCGTGCCGACGTCGTCCACCGAGGCGAGGAAGACCAGCAGCGCGCCGTCCGCTCCGACGAATCGCATCTCGGGGCCGCCCCCGTAGATACGCCGGGCTCCCGTGCTCCCCTTGACGCCCAGCGCGTACACGGACGAGACACCGTGGCGGTCGCAGAGGGCGTACAGCCGGGCTCCCGCCGCGAACGGCTGGCAGGCCGTGTCCCGTTCCTCGGGCGGGCGGAAGGTCCACAGGACCTTTCCCGAGTCGGCGTGCCGTGCCTGCAGTGCGGCGGGCGACGTGGGGTGGGAGGCGACGACCGTGCTTCCCGTCGCGGCGGTGAAACCCACCGTGCCGACGTCGGCGCTCCACCGCTGCTTCCGGTTGCCGACATCGAGACCGACCAGGGTGTACGAGTCCTGGGCGGGCGGCACGCGCATGACCACGAGGGTGCGGTCGCTGACCCCGACGACCGGGGTGGTCAGCTGACTCCCGTACGGCGAGTCGGCATTCCGCGGAATCTGCCAGCGTATCCGGCCGTCGGACAGCCCGATGCGGGCTGCGAGCACCTTGGAGGTGCCGCAGTACAGGGAGTCGCCGCGCGGCAGGCAGTTCGAGTGGTCGTAGAGCATGAGGGAGGAGTCGGGCAGGGCGGCGCTCCAGCCCTTGAACCCCCGGGGAAGCGTGCCGGTCACATTCGCGTACGTCCCCGGCCTCCGCCCCACGTCCTTCACCCCGGTGCCGCCGCCCCGGCCGGCCTGGTCCTGCCGCAGCAGCGCGCCCGCCTCCACCGCGATCACCAGCGTGCTGACCACCACCACCAGCGCCACGAATCCGGACACGAACCGCCGCCCCGGTCTGCGGACCCGTCCCCGCCACCCGGCCACCGGAGAGGTTCGAAGCGCGGCACCGGGCGCACTCCCCGTAACCCCATCCTCCCCATCCCCTCCGTCCTCCCCACCCACCTCCGGTAACTCCCTGAAGGATTTCAGCAGTTCGACCAGCGGGGGCCGCCGCTCCGGATCCTTGGACCATGCCGGGGCGAGGGCGTCACGCAGTTCGGGGTCGAGGCCGTCCAGCCCGCCCGGATCCTCGTGGACCACCCGGTACGCCGTGACGAACGGGCTGTCCGCCGCGAAGGGGCCGCGCCCCGTCGCGGCGTACGCCAGCACCGTCGCCAGCGAAAAGACGTCGGAGGCCGGACCGACCTCCTGGGGCGAGATCAACTGCTCGGGCGACATGAACGGCGGGGTTCCCAGTACCCGCCCGGTCCGGGTCAGCGTCTGCGCGTCGGCAGCCCGCGAGATACCGAAGTCGATCACCCGGGGCCCGTCCGCGCCCAGAACGATGTTGGCCGGTTTGAGATCCCGGTGGACGACCCCGGCCCGGTGGATGTCGCGCAGCGCCTCGACGAGTCCGATCGCCAGGCGTCTCAACTCAGCCCCGTTCAGGGGTCCTCGCTCGTCGACCCGCTCCGCGAGCGTCGGGCCCGGGATGTAGGAGGTGGCCATCCAGGGGCGCTCCGCCGCCGGGTCCGCGTCGACCACCGCGGCGGTGAAGGCACCACTGACACGGCGCGCCGCCGCGACCTCCTGCCGGAACCGGGTGCGGAACTCCTCGTCCTCGGCGAACTGTTCGTGCACCACCTTCAGCGCCACCGCCCGCCCGGACGCCGAGCGCGCCGCGTACACGACGCCCATGCCGCCACTGCCGAGCCGCCCCGTCACCACGTACTCGCCCACCACGCCCGGACTGTCCGCACCGAACGCCACGAACGCCTCCCTGGAGCCAGCCGGACCAAAACCGACCGGACCGGACCGAGCGGGACCGGCCGGCCCGGCGCCGGGCCGCAACCACTGACCACAGCACGGCACGGCACGGAAGGTCACCGTACGTTTCCGCCCGCCCTCAGGGAAGACCTTCCAGCCCGCACCCCCGGGAGCCCGCCCAAGGGCGTTCGGATCAGTGCGCCCAGGGCAGCCGGACCGCCTCGGTCCAGGAGTCGTTCAGCAGTGCGTCGATGAGCGCCGGGGGCCCGGCGACCTTGGTGGCCCACAGGTCGTAGTCGGTGCACAGGACCCATGACCGGTCCTCGGCCCAGAGGTTGGACGGGCTGAAGTCGGCTTCCGAGTGGTCGTAGAGGATCTCGGCGTCGCCGAGTCGGCCGGTATGCACGCGGAGGTTGTCGAAGTCGGTGGCCCCGAGCACCAGCGGGCTGTAGTAGGCCAGGCAGCGCGTGTCGGGCCCCTCGGCGCTGAACTCGGCCAGCAGGGAGGTCAGTTGGACCCAGGTCTCGCGGTCCAGACTCCCCTCGGTCGGCGGAATCACCGTCAGCGGCCAACTGCCCTTCTTCTTGACCGAGGGAAAACAGCGGTAGGAGGGCATCAGCCCGTCGGGGACGACCGGGTCACCGGTCCGGCGCGCGAGTTCGGCCCAGCGCAGCCGTCGCCGGCCGGGGCCGGGGTGCCGGGCGCGGCCCAGCCCTCCCCCGGTGGCGACGCTCACGGCTTCGAGATCGACGTCCCTGGCGGTACTGGGCCGGATGCTCCCGTCCGCCAGACGTGCCTGGCGGTACTCGTGGTGCGACACACCGGCCGGCCCCTGCTGGTGCTCGGGCTCGTACTCGTACATGGCGTTGAGCACCCACGCCGCGTCAGGCATCGCCGGAGGCATGAACCCGGTGAGGCCGTCCTCGCCGCACAGCTCCGCCAGCCGGTCGGTGGCCCCGGACGGCGCCTGCGGCCACAGGGCCGGCATCGGGTTCGTGTGCGTCTCGGACATGCGGTCATGATCCCAGAGGGATACGCACCTCAAAGTGCGTGATTGATCAGCGGGCCGCCGGCGCCGATGCTGGTCGAGGCACGACAAGCACTCGGGCCGCTTCGGTCCGTTCCGCTTGCGTCCGTACCGCTTGCGTCCATACCGCTTGCGTCCGTTCCGCTTGCGTCCATTCCGCTTGCGTCCATTCCCGCTTCCGATCCCGCCGATGAAGAAGGCATCGCGCGTTCCGCCAGGTGGTCCCCGCCCCAGTCGGCCAGCAATTGCAGCAGGTCGTTGAGGCGTCGGCCCTTCGGGGTCAGTGAGTACTCGACGCGGGGCGGCAGTTCGTCGTACGCCCGGCGGTGCACGATGCCGTCCGCCTCCAGTTCACGGAGCTGCTGGGTCAGCACCTTTTCGCTGATTCCGGTGACGAGCCGCCTGGTCTCCAGGAAACGGCGCGGCCCCTGTGCGAGCACCCAGATCACGAACGGCTTCCACTTCCCCCCGAACACGGCGACCGCCGCACCGACCCCGCATTCACCCGGATCCCCCACGCTCACCGGCGCGGGGCTCTCCGACGCGCCCCCAGGTCCTTCCACCACGATCCTCATGGAGTCCCCCATGTCCGTATCCCCTTCCCAGGCGCCCGTCACCGTCCTCGGGCTCGGCCCGATGGGCCAGTCCCTCGCCGGGGCCTTCCTTGCCGCAGGCCATCCCACCACGCTCTGGAACCGTACCCCTGGCAGGGCCCCCGAGCTGGTCAACCGGGGTGCGCTGGAGGCCGGTTCGGCCGCCGAGGCCATCGCGGCGAGCCCGCTGGTCGTCATCTGTGTACTCGACTACGACGCGGTGCACGCGATCCTCGAACCGCACTCCGACGCCCTCAAGGGCCGCACCCTGGTCAACCTCACCGCCGACACCCCCGAGCGCGCCCGGGCCGCCGCCGCGTGGGCCGAGAAGCAGGGCATCACCTACCTGGACGGGGCGATCATGGTGCCGACGCAGCTCATCGGCACGCCCGACACCCTCGTCCTGCACAGCGGCCCGGCGGACGCGTACGCGGCCCACGAGTCGACGCTCGCCGCGATCGGCGGCAGGGCCGTGCACCTGGGCGAGGACCCGGCCCGGGCGGCGGCGTTCGACGTCGCGCTGCTCGATGTGTTCTGGACCGGCATGACCGGCATCGTGCACGCCTTCACCCTGGCCGCCACGGAGGGCGTCGCCGCTCGCGACCTGGCCCCGTTCGCACAGGGCGTGGCAGAGCTACTGCCGTACTACGTCCGCGAGTTCGCCACCCAGATCGACACCGGCAACCACCCGCCGGAGGGCTCGAACCTTCGCTCGGCGGCCGCCATCATGGCGCACGTCCGGGAGGCCTCCGAGGCGCGCGGCATCGACGCGTCGGTGATCACGGCCGCCCACGAGGTCGCACTGCGCGGCATCGCGGCGGGCTTCGCGGAGAACTCGTACTCGCGGGTCGTCGAGATCAACCGGAATACCGACCTCGGCTGAGTGCTGGGTGAGAGCGGCCGGGGTACCGGGTACGGCCCCGCCTCACCCGGGGGGCCGGCGGAAACGCGCGACCGGTCGGCGGATTGCCGGGTATCGCCCGTGGCCGTACGCGATCTAGCTTCGGCGCATGACAGAGATCAGCTTTCGTACGGCCGACAACTGCACCCTGCACGCCACCCTGACCGGGCCCGCGGGCGAGGAGCGCACTCTCGTCCTCCTGCACGCCGGCGGGCCCGATCACCGGAGCCTGCTCCCGTTGGCGGGGCTGCTCGCGGACCGCTGGAGGGTCGTCCTGCCCGACATACGGGGTTACGGCCGCTCCGTGTGCCGGGACCCCGGGCGTCACACCTGGGGCCAGTACGTCCGCGACCTCCTCGGACTGCTGGATCAACTCGGCCTGAGCGACGCCGTGCTGGCGGGGGCGGGCCTGGGTTCCACGGTCGCGCTCCGTACGGCGGCGGAGCACCCGGACCGGGTCCGGGCGGTCGTGCTCATCGGGGTCGAGGACATCGAGGACGACGCGGCGAAGGAGGAGGAGATCCGGTTCCTGGACGCGTTCGCCGCCCGCGTCGAGGCCGACGGGATCGAGGCGGGCTGGGAGCCGATCCTGGCCGGGTTCCCGCCGGTCGTCGGGGACATGGTGCGTGACGCCATACCCCGGTCGGACCCCGCGAGCATCGTGGCCGCGGCCGCCATCGGCCACGACCGCTCGTTCCGCGACGTCGGCGAACTCGCCGCCGTCACCGCGCCGGTGCTCGTTTTCCCGGGCGCCGACGCACGCCATCCCGCGGCGCTCGCCGAGGAAGTGGTCCGCACTCTTCCGCACGGACGACTGGCCGAGGCCGCGATCAACGACGCACTCCGGACCACCGAGGACCTCGCCCGCACCGTGGCCCCACCCGTCCGCGCGTTCCTGGCGTCGCTGCGTGCGGAGCCGGAAGCGTGAGGCCGCTCCCGGTGTTTCCGCGCGCCGCGCAGCCCTCTGTTGTGTGCAGGTCCCCGGGCGTGATGGGGTTACCGGCACGGGCGCGGCGGTTGAGACACGAGAAGGGTTCTGCGATGACAGCGGCAAGGACAGTGACGTTCCCCTCCGGTGCGACCGTGCCCGCCCTGGGGCAGGGCACCTGGCACATGGGAGACCGGCACGCGCGGCGCGCCGGGGAGCTCGCCGCGCTCCGCAGGGGCCTCGACCTGGGGATGAGCCTGATCGACACGGCGGAGATGTACGGCGGCGGCGCGGCCGAGGAATTGGTCGGCGAGGCCATTCGCGGGCGTCGCGACGAGGTGTTCCTGGTCAGCAAGGTGTTGCCGTCGAACGCGGACGCCCTTGGCACCGTGGACGCCTGCCACGCGAGTCTGCGCCGGCTGGGCACCGACCGGATCGACCTGTATCTGCTGCACTGGCGGGGCGGGGTGCCGCTCGCCGAGACCGTCGAGGCCCTCGAAGGCCTGGTGAGCGACGGCAGCGTCGGTGCCTGGGGGGTGAGCAATCTGGACGTCGACGACCTGGACGAACTCCCCGCCGGCGCCCTCCCGGAGACCGACCAGATCCTCTACAACCTCACCCGCCGGGGCCCCGAGTACGACCTGCTCCCCTGGTGCCGTGCGCGTGCGGTCCCGGCCATGGCGTACTCCCCCCTCGAACAGGGCCGCCTGCTCGGCCACCCGGCCCTGGACTCGGTGGCCGAGGCGCACGGCGCCACCCCGCTCCAGGTGGCACTCGCCTGGGTGCTGCGCCACGACGACGTCATCGCCATTCCCAAGGCCGCCACCGTGGCCCACGTCGAGGACAATCACGCCGCCCTGGACCTCGTCCTCACTCCCGACGACCTCAAGGCGCTGGACGACGCGTTCCCGGCACCGGTGCGCAAGGAGCCCCTGGAGATGCTGTAGGGACGGCTGTCGCGGCCCCGGCGGAGGTCGCGGGCCGCGGCCTGTGAGGGTTACGCCCCGCTGCTCACCCGCAGGACGGGCACAGACCCCGGTAGGTGATCGCCGCTTCCGAGACGGTGAAGCCGAAGCGCTGGTCGGCGGGGAGGGCGTCCAGCGGGTCGCCCGTCGGGTGGACGTCGCGGATGACGCCGCAGCCGGAGCAGACCAGGTGCTGGTGCGGGCGGTGGGCGTTGGGGTCGTACCGCTTGGCACGGCCGTCGGTGGAGAGTTCGGTGACCTCCCCGAGGGAGACCATCTCGCCCAGGGTGTTGTAGACGGTCGCCCGGGAGATCTCGGGGAGCCTGCTCACCGCGAGTGCGTGCACCTCGTCCGCGGTGAAGTGGACGTGATCGCCGTCGAGCACCTCGGCGACGACACGCCGCTGGGAGGTCATCCGCCAGCCGCGCCCGCGCAGCCGCTGAAGCAGGTCACTCATGACGGGCCACCCAATCGGTCGGAGAAGTACCTCGGCATACCTCGGAGTACCCGGAAAAGTCTCGTGGAAGTACCGCGACTTTAAAGGCAGTTGTCAGAGTACGGATGAAATATGGAACAGGTGAGCTTCTTGACCTGGAACCTGTCCATCATAGGATCGCTTCTTGGCGACGGGCCGAGGGACAGGACACCAGGCAGTCCGGTACGGCCACCCGCCGAAGGCTCGTACCCCCGGCCCGGACGTGCGGCAGGGGCACAGGCCCGCAATCGACTCGCTGATCTGCCCAGCTTCGAGAGGACTCCCATGGCTGACAACCACGATGCGATCGTCACCGACCCGAAGGCCGAGGAAACGGGGGGTGGTTGCCCGGTCGCGCACGGGCGTGCCGCGCACCCCACGCAGGGCGGCGGGAACCGTCAGTGGTGGCCGGAGCGCCTCAACCTGAAGATCCTCGCCAAGAACCCGGCGGTGTCCAACCCGCTGGGCGAGGACTTCGACTACGCGAAGGCCTTCGAGGCGCTGGACCTCCCGGCCGTCAAGCAGGACATCGCCGAGGTGCTGACCACCTCGCAGGACTGGTGGCCCGCCGACTTCGGCAACTACGGCCCCCTGATGATCCGGATGGCCTGGCACAGCGCCGGCACCTACCGGATCAGTGACGGCCGCGGTGGCGCCGGCGCCGGTCAGCAGCGTTTCGCGCCGCTGAACAGCTGGCCGGACAACGCCAGCCTCGACAAGGCCCGCCGCCTGCTGTGGCCGGTCAAGAAGAAGTACGGCCAGTCCCTGTCCTGGGCCGACCTGATGGTGCTCACGGGCAACGTCGCCCTGGAGACCATGGGCTTCGAGACGTTCGGCTTCGCGGGTGGCCGCGAGGACGTGTGGGAGCCGGAGGAGGACGTCTACTGGGGCCCGGAGACCGAGTGGCTGGGCGACGCCCGCTACACCGGTGACCGCAACCTGGAAAGCCCGCTGGGCGCCGTCCAGATGGGTCTCATCTACGTCAACCCCGAGGGCCCCAACGGGAACCCGGACCCGCTCGCCGCGGCCCGCGACATCCGCGAGACCTTCGCCCGGATGGCGATGAACGACGAGGAGACGGTCGCCCTGATCGCGGGCGGTCACACCTTCGGCAAGACCCACGGCGCCGGTCCCGCGGACAACGTGGGCGACGACCCGGAGGCGGCGCCGCTGGAGCAGCTGGGTCTCGGCTGGAAGAGCACGTACAACACCGGTGTCGGCAAGGACGCCATCACCTCGGGTCTCGAAGTCACCTGGACCGAGACGCCCACCCAGTGGGGCCAGGGCTTCTTCAAGAACCTCTTCGAGTTCGAGTACGAACTCTCCAAGAGCCCGGCGGGCGCCCACCAGTGGGTCGCCAAGAACGCCCCGGAGATCATCCCGGACGCCTTCGACGCCGAGAAGAAGCACCGCCCGACGATGCTCACCACGGACCTCTCGCTGCGCCTCGACCCGGTCTACGAGCCGATCTCGCGCCGCTTCTACGAGAACCCGGCCGAGTTCGCGGACGCCTTCGCCCGCGCCTGGTACAAGCTGACGCACCGTGACATGGGCCCCCTCGCCCGCTACCTCGGCCCTGAGGTCCCCTCCGAGGAGCTGCTGTGGCAGGACCCGCTGCCGGCGCGCACCGGTGAGCTCCTCGACGCGGCCGACATCGCGGCGCTCAAGGAGCAGGTCCTCGGTTCCGGCCTCACGGTCGCCCAGCTGGTCTCCGCCGCCTGGGCGTCGGCCGCCTCGTTCCGCGGCAGCGACAAGCGCGGCGGCGCCAACGGTGCCCGCATCCGCCTGGAGCCGCAGCGCAACTGGGAGGTCAACACCCCGGACGAGCTGGCCCAGGTGCTGCGCGCCCTGGAGGGTGTCCAGGAATCCTTCAACGCCAAGGGCGGCCGCCAGGTCTCGCTGGCCGACCTGATCGTGCTCGCGGGTTCCGCGGCCGTCGAGAAGGCGGCCAAGGACGGCGGCGTGGACGTCGAGGTCGGCTTCACGCCGGGCCGCGTCGACGCCTCGCAGGAGCAGACGGACGTCGACTCGTTCGACGCCCTGGAGCCCGCCGCCGACGGTTTCCGCAACTACCTCGGCAAGGGCAACCGCCTGCCGGCCGAGTTCCTGCTGCTCGACCGGGCGAACCTGCTCACGCTGAGCGCCCCGGAGCTGACCGTGCTCGTCGGCGGTCTGCGCGTCCTCGGCGCCAACCAGGGCGGTTCGAAGCACGGTGTCCTCACCGAGCGTCCGGGCACGCTGACGAACGACTTCTTCGTCAACCTGCTCGACCTGGGCACCGAGTGGAAGTCGACGTCCTCGGCGCAGGACGAGTTCGAGGCCCGCGACGCGAGCGGCACGGTCAAGTGGACCGGCACCCGCGCCGACCTGGTGTTCGGCTCGAACTCCGAACTGCGTGCGGTGGCCGAGGTCTACGCGAGCGACGACGCGAACGCCAAGTTCGTGAAGGACTTCGCCGCGGCGTGGCAGAAGGTCATGGACCTGGACCGGTACGACCTGGTCTGACGGTAGGTCAAGGGGCCGGCCGGGAGCTTCGGCCGGCCCCTTCGCCGTTCCCTTCGACTTCGCCGATGCCATTCCGTCCGATCCATGGGCCGGACACCAGTACGAAGGCCATACTGGGGGCCACTCACCGGGCGGACGGAAGGCATCCGAGGCATGAGAATCGCCAAGCCGGGACCCGTGTCGGCCCGGCAGTGGACTCCGGTCACCCTCGCCAACGGGGCGCTGGCCCTCCTGCTGGAGGGCGGAATCCTGGTGTCACTCTTCCTCTGGGGTCTGCACACCGGGACGGGCACCTTCACCGGGATCCTCATCGGTCTGGGCAGCGCGGTCCTGGCGGGAGTGGTGTGGGGGGCGTTCCTGGCTGCGGGCGGGCCGAAGTACCCGCTGCCGGCCGGGCCCGAGATCGCGCTGAAGCTGGCGGTCTTCGCGGTGGCCGCACTCGCCCTGTCCGCCGTCGCGAACAGCACCGCCGCGTGGATCTTCGCCGCTCTCTCGGTGCTCAGCGTGGCGGTGGAGTACACGGCGGTGGGGCCGCCGGCTGAACCGGGACCGGCGGCTCAGCCAGGACCGACGGCAGAGCCGGGGCCGACGGTTACGGAAGCCCTCTAGGGGTCACGCGCAGGGGTCACGCGTGGCGGGAGCGCGCCAGCCTGATGCCGACGACGGCCACCGCGACCGCTCCGGCGATCGTGACCGCAGGGGGCACCCGAGGCACTCCCAGCAGCCGCCGCGCCTCCCGCGAGCCCCGTGCCTCTTCCGCCTGGGCGGCCAGTCGCTCCACGAGGCAGACGAATCCGAGATCGTGCATATGTCCTCCCAAACCGCTGCCACCTCAGCTGCCGGCGGCTGCCACACGGGCCCGCGTGGGTACGCGCACCCCTTGGGTTTCACGGATGCCCAAGCGTCGCGGGCTGAATCGCGGGAGGCCGATACCGAGGTGGTGGATCCATCGGTTGGCGGAGGGATGAGGCGCCGCCGTCAGAAGGCCCGACGGGAGTCACCGGCGCGTGAGATACGTCGCAGAAGGGTCTTCCCGTAGCAAAACAACCACGCCGGTCGCTTAGCGTCAGCCCATGCCCTGTGTTCTGACGACCGTCTGCGCCGACTTCGACCGGCGCTTCGCCGAGTTCGCGTTCGAGCCCGGCTTCGCCGCCTCGGTCGATCAGCACGTGGCGGAGATACGGTCACGGCTGGGTGCGGACGGCGCGGGCCTGGAACCGCCCGCCCCGCCCCGCGACGCCCTCGCCGACTACGCCCTCGGCTTCCTGGACGCGCTCGCGGAGACCGGGTGGCGCGAGCCGGTGGGGTACGACTACGCGGTGTGCCGCCTGACGGCGCTCAGCTGGCTCGTCAACCGGCACCGGTTCCTCGCCCCGCGCGACTGAGAGCCGGCGTACGGACGCTGCGCTCCCCCGCAGACTTTCCCACCCCTGTTTCCCGCCCCGCACGACCCGCCCCCGGGGGGGCGGGGGGGGGGGGGGGGGGGGGGGGGGGGGGGGGCCGGGGGGGGGGGGGGGGGGGGGGGGGGGCGGGGGGGGGGGGGGGGGGGGGGCGTGACCCCCCCCCCCCCCCCCCCCCCCCCCCCCCCCCCCCCCCCCCCGCCCCCCCCCCCGCGCCCGCCCCCCCCCCCCCGGTCGTGCGGGGTACGGAAGGGCGCGCCGGGTTACATGGGGTCGACCCGCTCCGGATCCACCACCGGCTGGTGGCGCAGGGCGTCCTCCCGGCCCGCCTGGTACGCACCGTCACGACGGCCGTCGCGCCCGGCGTCGGCACCGTCCCGCGTGCCGTCGGCCGACGACTGCTGGGCCCGCAGCCGGCCCGTCTCGGCCTCGGCGGTGTCCATCCAGCGTTCGATGCGACCACGCATCGGCTGGATCATCGCGCCGCCGACACCGACGATCAGGATGCCCGCGACGGCGGCCAGCGCCGCGATGAGCACGGGCTGGGTGACGGTGGTGGCGATGCCGACCTGGCCGAGGGCAGCGATCACACCGAGGGCCACGATGACCGCCCAGGTGAGGCGGGCGACCATCGGACCGTACGAGGCCGCCGACAGCACACCGCTGACGATGCCCCGTACCGCGTTGGCGATGGCCATGGCCACGACGACCAGCACCAGGGCGACCAGCGCCCGCGGCAGCCAGGCGACGATGCCGTCGATCATGCCGCTGACCGGGTTGGGACCGAACACTCCGAAGGCCAGCTGCAGCGTGACCAGCAGCAGCGCGTAGTAAACGACCTTGCAGACCAGGGAGGTCGCGTCGTACTTGGAATCGTCGAAGATCCGGGCGGATCCGGCCCGCTCGCTGAGCCGCTCGAAGCCGACCTTGCGCAGGACCTTGTCGAGGACCTTGGCGATCATCTTCGAGACGAACCAGCCGACCAGCAGAATGACCAGGAAGCCCGCGAGCTTCGGTACGAACTGGGCGACCTTGGACCAGGCATCGGAGAGGCCCTGCTGGAATTCCACCGCGAGTGCGGTGTTCGCATGGGGTGAGAGCACGATCAGACCTTTCGTCGACGCGTTCTTCTCACTCGTGCTTACCAGCGCCCCACCGGCCCCACCTGCTGGGAGCACCCCCGCAAGGGCCGTTCGAGTGAGTGCCCGTACGGGAAGGGGCCCGGCGGGTGCACGCAGCCGCGCGCTCGTGCGTCGGGCCGTCTCGCACAGCCCGGCCGGGAAGCCGGACCGGTCGTTCCCGCGTGCCTGCCGCACAACCGGGGGCCCGGGCACTTCAATGACGGACCATGACGACACAACCGCCGCACTTCACCGTCCTGTTGGTTCCCGAGCACATCGAGGGCGGCGGGGTGGCCGCGAAGGACTCGGCCGTACGCTCCGCCGTGGTCACGCCCACCGGTGAGACGGGCACCTCGGGCTACCCCCGTTACGCCGGAGACGGCATGGTGGCCGAAATCGACCCGCAGACCCGCACGGTGGAGGCGTTGCTCGTCGACGGTCGTGAAATCGACTACGGACTGACCGCCAAGATCGCCGACTGACCGGGGTTCGGACACTGGCTCTCAGGTCTCGGCGCTACGGCGCCGGTCGGGGGTGAGGAGATAGGCGATCGCCATGTCGGCGAGCTCGTCGGCGTACCTGCGTCTGGCCGCTTCGCCGGTGGCGGCATCGGGGCGTACGGAGTTGTGGAAGCAGGCACCGAGGAGGGCGCGGGCCGCGGTATCGAGTGCCTGCTGGGGCTCGGAGCGGCGGATCTGGCCGGTGTAGGGGTGTGCCGCTTCGAGCAGGAGGCGGTGCAGTTCGGTGATGGTGCGGGCGCTGCGGTCCAGGGACCTGGACCACCACCTGCGGCACTGCGCCGTCGAGTTTCGGAACTGGATCGTCGCCGCCGCGGCCGCCCGCGCCTGAGGCCCGCGCCCGGGAGCCGGTGCCGCACCCGCCCGGTCAGGCCGGGGACCGTACGCCCTTCCACTGGGCGGCGCCCCACTCCCCGGCCTCGGGGCGGGTGGGGCTCCGGCGCTCCACGTCACGGTCGGGCCGGCCGAGCTCCACGATGCCGATCATGGCGCCGTCGAGCTCGACCACGAAGAGACCGGTGCGTCGCCCGGCAAGCGCGGGCACCGCCCGGGTGGCCAGGCAACGGATACCGGTTCAGCCATGGCGGGCAACCTGGCACACGCGCCCGAGGGAAGCCGGTCAGTGCGGACCTGCGGGGCCGTCGACCGGTTGCCTGAGGATGGTGCGCAGCTTCGCGGGGGCGACCTTGCGGGGGTCGCCGAGGTAGATCTCGTGGTGCTTGCCGGTCATCCGGAGGCCGTTGCCGGGGATGAACTCGTGGTGCATCCGGGCCAGGACGTCCGCCTCGTCGTCGTACGGGCCGATGTGCAGTGTCTGTACGCAGGTCCCCTCGGACAGCGCCTCCAGGCGGAGCTCTCCCAGACACGCCAAGTCGCCCTTGGCTCCGGCCTGTTGGACGGCAGCGTCGAACATCTGCTGGTCGATCCAGTCCGGCGTCATGATCATCATCGTCCAGTCCCAGCGGGACTTGTCGCGCGCTCCGGTGAAGGAGTCCATGTCCTCGGCCCACCAGAGGCCTTCCAGGGGCATGACGACATAGTCCCGTCCGAGGTCGCGCTTGCTGGCGAACTTCAGCTTGTAGGCCACCGGGTAGAGCGCCGCGAGTGCTTCGGCGTAGCGGGGTGAGGTATTGGGGTCGCCATGGCCGTCGATCATGACGTACTGCAGGTCGGGCACATCGACGATCCGCAGGCTGTCGCGTCTCGCCCGGTAGGCGTCGACGGTCTTCTTGAAGTCGGTCTTCGTGGAGCCGGTCTGCTCGGAGTCGCTCTTCGCTGTCATCGGGCACCTGGACTCGGTGGACGAGCCGCGACCTTTCTGTTCCGTTGCCGTGGGAGCCGCCTCAGAGGGTCCCGAGTGTACGAACCTTCGATCTGAGAGTTGACTCTCACATATTGTGAGAGGACACTCTCACGCCATGGGCTCCCCTAATCGCCTGGGCGATATCGAGATCACCGATCCGCAAGCGATGCGCGCGCTGGCGCATCCGGTGCGGCTCGCGATCCTTGACCATCTGATGCGCCAAGGCCCCTCGACGGCGACGAAGCTCGCGCCCGATGTCGGTGCGACGCCGTCGGTGACCAGCTGGCATCTGCGGCATCTGGCCGGGTTCGGACTGGTGAGGGACAGTGAGCCCGGCGCGGACCGGCGTCAGCGGACGTGGGAGGCGGTGGGGCGGGGCTTCCGGTTCGAGGCGCCGGAGGACCCGGCGGACGAGGCGGGGGCGTCCGCGGCGCGGCTGCTCTCGCAGCAGATGTTTCTGCGGTACGCGGACCGGCCGAGCCGGTGGGCCGCCGAGGTGGAGCCCCAACTCGACGCGCAGTGGCGTCAGTTGTCCGGGCTGGCACACACCCGGCTGGTCCTCTCCGCCGAGGAGCTCGCCGCCGTCGAGGACGGGATCGAGCGCCTTCTCGCGCCGTACGTCACCCGCGCCCCGGCCGAACGGCCGGCCGACGGCCGAGGCGTCCAGTTGATGCGTTACGTCCTGCCGGAAGCCACCGCGGAGCATGCGCAAGACGCCCAGGACCAGGCCGAGAACAGGAACCGGGCGGAAGACGCCCACGAGCAGGCCGGGGAGTCGGCGTGAAGGACATGGGCGGAACCGCGGAGATATCGCTGTGGCGGGATCGGAGGTTCCGTCGCTTCTGGGCCGGCAACACCGTCTCGCAGTTCGGCGACCGGATCACCGAGCTGGCCCTCCCCCTGATCGCCGTCAGCGCCCTGAACGCCTCGGCCAACCAGGTGGCCTGGCTGACGGCCCTCATCTGGACCCCGAACCTGCTCGCCATCCTCCTCGGGGCCTGGGTCGACCAGCGGGCCCGTAAACGCCGTCTGATGATCCTCGCCGACCTGGTGCGCGCCGCGGTACTGCTGAGCGTCCCGGTGGCCTTCCTGTTAGGGGCGGTGACGCTCGGTCAGCTGTATGTGGTGGCGGTGCTGACGGGTGCGGCGGGGGTGCTGTTCAACACCGCCTACCCGCCGTTCTTCGTGGGCCTCGTGCCCCGCGCCTCCTATGTCGACGCGAACAGCAAACTCAGCGCCAGCCGATCCGTCTCGTACGTCGCCGGGCCGGCCGTCGGCGGCGCGCTGATCCAGGCGCTGACCGCTCCCGTCACCCTGGTCCTCGATGCCCTGAGCTTCCTGGCGTCGGCGGTCCTGATCAGCCGGGTGTCGGTCGACGAGGCGCCGGTCGCGGCCGACACCGCCGCTCCCCCGCTGTTGCGGCGGGCCGGGGAAGGGCTGGCGCTCGTCGTGCGGCATCCGGTGCTGCGGGCCAGTCTCGGCTGCTGTGCGACCGTCAACTTCTTCACCTTCCTGGCGGGCAGTGGGCTGCTGGTCCTGTTCGCCAGCCGGGACCTCGGTCTGTCCGCCGGGGTGATCGGTGTCGCGTTCGGCATCGGCGCGACGGGTTCCCTCCTCGGCGCCGTGGTCGCGCCACGCCTCTCCCGGCGGTTCGGAGTGGGGCGCAGCATCATGGTGGGTGCGGTGCTCTTCCCCGCGCCGATCGCCATCGCCGCGGCGGCGGACGGTCCGTTGTGGCTCCGGGCCGGGGCTCTGGCCGCGTGCGAGTTCTTCTCAGGCTTCGGGGTCATGCTGTTCGACGTCAACCTCAACGCCCTTCAGGCCGCGGTGATCCCGGACGGGCTGCGCAGTCGGGTGGCGGGCGCCTACAGCACGATCAACTACGGGGTACGGCCCATCGGCGCCGTCGTCGGCGGCCTGCTGGCCACTGCCGTCGGGCTGCGGGCCACTCTCGTCGTCGCCGCCGTGGGCGGGGTCCTCTCACTGCTCTGGCTGCTGCCGTCGCCGATACCTCGCATCCGCACCCTGACGCCGGATCAGGAGGCGAAGGACGCGGAGGCGGAGGCGGAGAGGGTTACGGAGAAGGCCGGTTGAGCAAGGCCGGTTGAGCCCCTCACTCCTTCAGCAAGGCAACCCCCGGCCCCGCGAGTTCGCCCAGTACGGCGTGCCGCCCGGAGACCGCGAGCAGCAGGGCGAGTGCCGGGCCGGTGACCTCCGGGCCCGATCCGATCGCAACGTCGGCGTCCGTCGCGGCCAGGCGGACCCGGGAGGTCAGTTCCTTGGCGCCGCCGAAGGAGGCCGAGGTACGGGTCTGCAGCCGGAGCGCCCTGGTCACGGCCTCCTGCGGGTAGGCGCGGGTGAGGCCCAGCGGGCGACGGATGTCCTCGCCGTGCACGACCTCCTCGACGAACCGGGTGTCCAGCGGAGCCGGGGGCGCCGATGTGCGCGGGGCCACCTCGCGGAGCCGCTCCAGCGTCTGTGCCGGGGTGGCCCCGCGTTCGCGCCGTACCCCGTCCTCGTTCTGCCGGTCGAAGTCGAAGCGTGCCCGCACCATGCCGACGACGAATCCGGTGCGGGTCGTGCGGGCGCTGTCGACCAGGTGGGCGACCACGTCGTGCACGGTCCAGCCGTCGCACAGGGACGGCTCGTCCCACTGCTCGGCCTGGAGGTGTGTGAGGTCCTCGATCAGCGCCGCACGCTCCGTGTGCACCCTCGCCCAGACGTCGTCCGTCATGTCCGTTCCCTTCGCTCGACCGCTCGTTCACAGTGTCGTCGGGTAGGACTCGCCCGGCGCCCGGAACTCATCGCCGCGCCGGCTCCACCCGCCGTGGCGTCGCCCCCGCCCGGTGGGTAGGCTGCGCGGCTATGACTACCGGGACGGCCTCGCGCCACACACGGTTTGGTGACCCGGTGCTCTGCTGAGCGCCGTACGGGCCGGAGCGGGCCCGCTGGTCGAACGGGGATCCGACGCTGTCGCGCGGGCTCCGCCTCCGTCGTGAGGGATCACAGGTGTGGCTGTTCGCCTCGGCCCACCCCGATCCACCTCAACTCACGCATTCGCGAACTCACGACGGAGACCATCCATGCTCACCACGACACTGCTGATTCCCACCGAGGACGGCCGGGCCGACGCCTTCGCCGCCTTCCCCGACGACGGCGCGCCGCACCCCGGGATCCTCATGTACCCGGACGGCTTCGGCATCCGGCCCGTAATCCGGGAGATGGCCCGCGAGTTGGCGGGGCACGGGTACTACGTGCTCGTGCCGAACATCTTCTACCGGCACGGCCCCGCACCGGTGATCGCTCTTCCCGAACACATCGGGGAAGAGGCGCGGCCCGCGCTCATGACCCGGTTGATGGCATTGATCAAGGAGCACACACCCGAACGGTTCCTGCGGGACGCCGACGCCTACCTCGGGTACCTCACCACCCGGCCCGAGGTGGCAGGCGGACCGGTGGCGGTGACCGGTTACTGCATAGGCGGGATGCTGGCGCTGCACACCGCCGCGGCCCACCCCGGCCAAGTGGCCGCCGTCGCCGGATTCCACAGCCCCGTGGGCGCCGAGGGGGACGAGCGGCACCGTCTGCTCTCCCGGCTCACCGCCCGGGTCCACCTCGGGCACGCCGCATCCGACCTCACCCCCGAGGCGCTCGGCGAACTCAACGAGGCCCTGGACGCCGCCGGCGTCGACCACACCTCCGAGATCTACCCCGGCACCGTCCACGGTTTCACCATGTCCGACACCGGTGCCTTCGCCCCCGACGGCCTCAGGCGCCACTGGGAGCGTCTGCTTCCGCTGCTGGCCGGCACCCTGGCCAACGGCTAGCGCGTACACGGGTGGGGGCAGGACTCCCTCAGCCCAGCCGGCGCAGCGAGGAGTCGACGGTCGCGGCAATGGCCTTGCTGTAGCGCTCGATTCCCGGTGAGGGTGCCGGGCAAGGCTGTGGCTTCGGAGTGGTCGGGGCGCGGCAGAAGTGCAGCGGATCGTCCTCGCGGTGCATCAGGGCCAGTCCGTTGTCGCAGGCCTGCCGCACCGCGCGTTCCTCCGCGTTGCAGGGCAGTCGCTGCTGCCAGACGTACCGTTCGCCCGGTGCGCTCACCGCGCGTCCCGCGTCGGCGACCGTGTCGCCCGCGGCCGACGCCTGAGCCCGGTAGAGGTCGTTGACCCGGCTCGTGCGGTCCGTCGAGAACGCGTCCGGCCCCTGGAGCACCCAGACGATCCGTGGCCGGGGGATCCGGGCCGCCCGCGCCGCGGCCGCGATCTGCGCGGTGAGGGTGCGGGCGTCCTGGATGTACCGCTCGTAGTACTCCGCGCTGCCCTGGACGATGTTCTTCATGCACGGGGTGTAGCCCCAGGAGTTGCCCCAGAACTGGAGGACGACGACGCGTGGCCGCTGTGCCCCGACCAGGGCCGCCGCCTTGTCCTGCGGCGGTACGAGGGAGCGGACGGCCGGAGCGGTCAGGTAGTCGCAGAGGGTCGTGCCCGAGTACGGCGCACTGTGCACGGTCGCCCGGCCGGACTCCTCGATCCGCCTGCCGAGCACCTTCTGGTTCTCCATCGCGAGCGAATCCCCGAGATAGAGCACCGGCGACTTCTCGCGTGGCTCGGACGGTGCTGCGGGTGAGGTCCGAGGTGCCCGGTTGGGCCGTGGTACGTCGGTCGGGCGGGCAGGCGCCGAGGTCCGGGGCGGCGCCCCGCCGGGTTGGGCTGCTCCCACCACCTCGGGGACCGGCGGCAGATTGCCCGGCTCGTCCTCCGGGTTCGCGCAGCCGGTGGCCCACAGCAGGGTCAGTACGCCGACCACGGCGACGTATCGAAAGCTTCCCGGCCGCCCGGCCGCACCCCGGAAACCCCCGGAGCGACGGCCACGCCGGAGCTGTCGTCTTCTTCCCACTGCCGGGCCGCCTTCCGCACGAGCACGAGGAGGAGCGACCACCCTGACCGCAACGGGCCGCGATATCCAGTGACCTGAGTGACAAAAACGGGGGCAATGTGCCTGGGACCGCGTCACCGGCCACCGGGGCGTGGCGCTCGGCGCGACCTGTCGGGTGCCGGTCCGGCGGCCTGGCATCCTGAGTTTCATGAAGATCGCAACCGCCCAGTTCACCTGTGTCCCCGCCGACGTGTCCGCGAACGTGGAGCAGATGGCCGCACTGATAGCCGAAGCACGTACGCAGGGCGCCGAGTTGGTGGTGTTTCCCGAGCTCGCGGTGACCGGCTACGAGCTCGAAGCCGTGATCGCCCGGCGTGATCTCTGGGTGCGGGCCGACGATGTGCGGCTGGACCCGATCCGGGCGAGTGGTGTCGCCTGCGTCGTCAACTGCGCGGTGGCCGCCGACGAACAGCGGCCCGCCATCGAGACGCTGGTCTTCGGGGCCGACGGCGAACTGATCACCACGTATCGCAAGCAGCATCTGTTCGAGCACGAGAAGGAGGTATTCGCGGCAGGGCGGCGCGACGGGCGATTCGAGCTCGGAGGGCTTCGTTTCGCGCTGGCCACCTGCTTCGACAACCACTTCACCGAACTGGTCTCCCGTGGCGCCGCCGAGGGATGTGAAGTGCACCTGGCCAGCTCGCTGTACGGCACGGGCGGCGGCGTAAAGGAGCTGGCGACGGTGTATCCGGGCATCGCCGCGGACTTCGGCCTGCATGTCGTCGTGGCCAACCATGTCGGTCCGGCCGGCCCGTGGACCGGCTGCGGCCGCTCCGCGGTGTGGGCCCCGGGCGGAGCCCTGCTCGCGGAGGCCGATGCTGACACGCCCATGGTGGTCACCGCCGAGGTCGGACAGCCGGCGGTCGACTGGTCGGCGACCGGCCGGCCGGCGGCGGGCTAGTCGGCCACGTCGGTCACGGCGAGGGCCTTGGCGACCTTGACGCGGACCAGTAGCTCGCCGGGAACTCCGTTGCGTGCGCCGTAGCGTTCGGCCTGGTCAGCGCCCATGTAGCGGGCCGCGATGCGTGTCGCCCAGTCCCGTACCCGCGGCAGATCGTCCTCCAGGTGGGCCACACCGGTCAGGACCACGAAGCCGAACGGCGGCCGTTCGTCGTCCACACAGAGGGAGACCCTGCCGTCGCGCGCGAGGTTGCGCCCCTTGACGGTGTCCGCCCCCGTGTTGAACACGAGGTCGTCCCCGTCCAGCAGGAACCACACCGGCGCCACGTGCGGGCTGCCGTCCGCACGCACCGTGGAAAGCTTGGCGGTCCGGGTGCCCTCGGACAGGAAGGCCTGCCACTCGTCCTTCGTCATCTTGCGCATGCGGGAATCGTGCCAGACCACCGGTGGTTTTCGGGGGCGGTGGGGATCATCAGCGGCGTGCCGCTTTCCGGGTCCTCGATGATGCGGCAGGGGGAGGCCGGAGACTTCCTCGACCGGTTCGGCGGAGATGACGGTGGCGGGTGGGCCTCGGCGGCGATGGTGCCGCCGGGGCGCATCACGACGAGGTGGGTGGCGTGGCGGCAGGCCCGGTCGAGGTCGTGGAGGACGGCGACGACGGTGTGGCCCCGGCCACGAGGACGGCGGCGAGCCGGTCGAGGAGGGCGGCCGCCCGGGGATGGGGGTCCCGGCGCGGGGTGAGGGCGTGGATGCCGCGGGTCGGAGGGTCGACCAGGGACACCGTGGTGACGTCGGCCCGCAGGGCGCGCGTCAGGATGCGGGGGATCAGCGCGATGGCGTGGCCGGTGGCCACCAGCGCCAGCTTGCCGTGCAGATCGGCGGCGGGGAGGTCGACACGGACGGCGACGCCGGCTCGGGCGGCGTGCCGGCGCAGGAGTGCGGCGGAGCCGTCGTTGTCCTCGGCCCAGGTCTGATCGGCCAGGGCGCGGATGTGCACCGGGTCGTCCCCGGCCAGCGGGTGGCCGAGGGGCAGGACGACGACCATGTCGTCCAGGCCGAGGAAGTGCTGCTCGACCCTTGGGTCGTGGGGCAGCCCGGGAGGTGCGTCGGTGACGACGGCGACATCCAGTTCGCCGGTGGTCACGCGCTGGTGCAGCGGGGCGCTGAGGTCCGGGAGCAGGTTCCAGCGGAGGTCGTCGTCCTCTTCCAGCAGGCCCCGGATCGCCTCGGGGACGATCCCCGCGGCCAGCGAGGGCGTGGCTCCGACGGACAGCGGGCGGCTGAACGCCCCGTCGTGTACGTCCCGAGCGGCGCGTACCGCCCGGTCGGCCTCGTGGAGCGTCACCAGCGCGTGGTGCCGGAACGCCTCGCCCGCGGGTGTCGGACGCACCCCTCGCGCGTGACGCTCCATCAGCGGCACGCCGAGCTCCCGCTCCAGCCCGGCGATCTGCCGGGAGACCGCCGATTGGGTGTGGTGGGGTTCGGCGGCCGCCGCCGACAGCGAGCCGAGACGGCACACGGTGACGAAGGTCTGCCACACGGTCAGTTCCACGACGTCAGTATGACCGGCAGATATGCGTGACTCGCAGGGGTGGCCTGCGAAATATGCGCTTGTCGCAGCTGTCCGGGCGCACCATCGTGGTGCGCATGACCGCAGCAGATCTCTCGCACACACTCGCCGTCCTCGGCCTGGGGCGCATGGGCGACGCGCTGGCCGCCCGACTGGCCGGCCGGGGCTGGGACGTCGTCGGCTGGACCCGGTCCGGGCGGGGATCCACCGCCGTGGAGGTGGCCGGGGATGCCGGCACCGCCGTGGCGAAGGCCGATGTCGTCCTTCTGTCCCTGTTCGACGGGGCCGCTTGCCGGCAGGTACTCGACGAGGTCCGTGGCGCGCTGCGCGCGGGCACGGTCCTGGTGAACACCAGCACCGTCAGCCCCCGCGAAGCGGAGGAGCTGGCAGCGGAGTTCGGCTCTTCCTATGTGCACGCGCCAGTACTCGGATCCGTGCCCGCGGTGACCGCGGGCGCCTTGCAGGTCCTCGCCGCCGCCGACCAGGACGTGCTCGATCGGGTGCGGCCGGTTCTGGAGGCGCTGGGTACGGTACGGCCTGTCGACGGCGCCCGCACCGCTGCCTCGCTCAAGCTGATCGCCGACAACGGCCTCTCCGGAGCCGTCCTCGCCCTGCGCGACACACTTTGGCAGGCCGACGCCCTCGGCCTGCCCCGCGCCCAGGTGCTGGACATCCTGGAACTCGGCCAGCTCGGCACCCTCGTGGCCCGCAAGCGGCGCTTCCTCGACGGTCAACCACCGTCGGGCGACGCCGAGTTCACCATCGGCGCCTTGGCCAAGGACATGGCCCTGCTGGCCGCCACGTCGAGCGTCCCCCTGCGCAGTGCGGCCCAGCTGGCCGACTCCCCCGCCGACCCCGGGGCCGACATCGCCGTTGCCGCCACCACCCCCGCCGTCCCGGCCGCCGTGCTCGCACCACTCCACGCCTATCTCCGGGGCCATGCCACCGGCGACCCCGCCCACTTCCGTGACGCGTTCCTGCCCTCCGCCCACATCGAGGGGATCCGGGACGGCGCCTTCGTCTCGTGGCCCCTGGACCAGTACTGCGCCCTCTTCCACGGGCGGCCCGCCTCAGACGAACCGTCCCGTTCCCGCCGTATCGACGCCATCGACGTCCACGGCACCGTCGCGACCGCCACCATGACACTCCGGCACGGCACGGACACCTTCACCGACGTCTTCCTGCTGACGCGTGTCGACGACCGGTGGCACATCGCCAACAAGGCCTATCACCGGCACGTCTGATGACGGGTACGTCTGATGACGGGTACGTCTGGCAACAGGTACGTCTGACAACACGTACGTCGGATCACCGGTACGGCGTCTCGTAACGCCCGTATGAAGGCGCGTTACGGCTGTTTGTCGTGAGGGGAGATGTCGTTGACTCGGCTTTCCGGGGCTGGCTACCTTGCAGCGAGGACAGGCCGGGGGCGTTGACGCGAAACCCCGGCTCGCAGGTGTGAGGCCCCTCGGGGGCGGAATGGTGACGGTGGACGCGATGTACGCAGCTGAGGGGATGACCGTCTGGCGGTCCCACGGCTGCGTTCCGCTGTGCGCGGACCGTGTCGTCGACCTGCTGCGGGTCAACAGCGCGATGTGTAGGGCTGCTTGACGCGCCACCGCCGGGCTTGACGCATCACCGTCGGGCCTGAAGCTCCACTGCCGGTGCGCGCGCCTTCCTCGCCCAGCCCTTCACCCGCTTCCCCGCTGGAGCCCTGCATGCCGTCTTCCCGTGAGTCCCCGGGCGCCACGGTGTCCCTCGCCGACGTACCCGAACCCCAGACCGCGCCACCCACGGACCCGACCGCCGAAGCGTCGAGACCCCGGCCCGCACAGCGGGTCCTGCCGCTGCGGCATCCCGGCCGTTGGATCGTCACGGCGGTGGTGCTCGTACTGGTCGCCCAGATCGTGCACGGCCTGGTGACGAACCCCTTCTACCAGTGGGACCGGTTCGGGTACTGGTTCCTGCGCCCGACCATTCTGGAAGGGCTGCTGGTCACGCTCCAAGTGGCTTTGTACAGCGCCCTGTTGGGACTTCTGGGCGGCGTCCTGCTGGCGTTGGCGCGGCTCTCGCCGAGTCCGGTGCTGCGGACGGTGAGCTGGGTGTACATCTGGCTGTTCCGGTCGGTGCCGTTGATCGTCGTGCTGTTGTTCCTCTACAACTTCAGTGCGCTGTACGCGACGTTGAGCCTCGGCATCCCGTTCGGCCCGGCCTTCTTCACCTTCGACGAGAGCCGGCTCGCCACCGACATGGCCGTCGCCGTCGTCGGCCTGAGCCTCAACGAGGCGGCGTACGCCTCCGAGGTGGTGCGCGGCGGGATCCTCTCGGTGGACCAGGGGCAGCACGAGGCGTCCGCCGCGCTCGGGCTGCCGAAGCGGTACCAGTTCGTGCGGATCGTGCTGCCGCAGGCGCTGCGTTCGATCGTGCCGAACTACGTCAACCAGCTGATCGGGCTGGTCAAGGCGACCTCGCTGGTCTTCTACGTCTCGCTGCTCGATCTCTTCGGGGCGGCGCAGAGCATGGGCAGCACCTACCCCGGCGACATCGTGCCGCTGCTGCTGGTCGCCACCGCCTGGTACCTGATCCTCACCAGCGTCGTCTCCGTCATCCAGTTCTACGTCGAGCGGCGCTACTCGCGGGGCGCGCTGCGCACCCTGCCGCCGACCCCGCTTCAGAAGCTGCGCACCGGTCTGGGCGAGTTGCGGGCCCGGGCCCGGAAGGAGATCGCGTGATGAGTCTCATGGGTACCCGGACCGGCGCGGAGCCCCGTACGGAGAGCTTGGAGGTACGCCCGGCCGCCGTCCAGGTGCACGGGGTGTCGAAGTGGTACGGGGTCCAGCGCATCCTGGATGACGTCGAGTTGACCGTACGTCCCGGTGAGGTCACCGTCATCGTCGGTCCTTCGGGGTCGGGCAAGTCCACTCTGCTGCGGGTGATCAACCATCTGGAGAAGCCGGAGGCCGGTCATGTCAGCCTGAACGGCGAGCCGATCGGTGTGCGTCGGCACGGTGAGCGTCTGAAGGAGCTGGGCGAGCGGGCGATCCTCGCCCAGCGCAGCCGGATCGGGTTCGTCTTCCAGGACTTCCACCTCTTCCCGCATCTGACCGTGCTGGACAACGTGGCTGCCGCACCGGTGGCCACGGGCAAGCTGACAAAGCCTCAGGCACGGCTGCTCGCAAGGGAGTTGCTGGCCACGGTGGGTCTCGGTGACCGCGCTGGAGCGTATCCGCGGCAGTTGTCGGGCGGTCAGCAGCAACGGGTGGCCATCGCCCGCGCCCTCGCACTGCGGCCGGGCGTGATTCTTTTCGACGAGCCGACGTCCGCGCTCGACCCCGAGCTGGTCGGTGAAGTCCTCGCGGTCATCAAGGACCTGGCCCGCAGCGGTACCACCCTCGTCATCGTCACCCACGAGATCGGCTTCGCCCGTGAGGTGGCCGACCGGGTGGTCTTCCTGGACGAGGGCCGGATCGTCGAACAGGGGCCGCCCGCACAGGTGCTGGACCGCCCGGAGCATCCCCGCACCCGGGACTTCCTCAGCAAGGTGCTCTGACCGCACGGCCCGCCGCATCGCCCCGCGCCACCTCTCTCCCTCTGTGTCACCACATCTGACAAGGACAGCCATGCGCACCCTCAGCCAGCAGAGCCCTCGCGGTCACCGCGGCACCCGCAGCCGTCGTCGCCTCCTCGCGCTCGCCGCCGCCGTCACCCTCACCTCCTCGCTCGCCGCGTGCGGCGGTGACAGCAGCGCCGCGACCGGCAGCGCCCCCGACGGCACGGTCGTCGTCGGGGCGGTCTCCAACGGCGCCGCCAAGGAGACCCCGCTCAAGGTGTCCGAGGTGAAGGCCCTCAGTGACCGGTTGCCCAAGAGGGTCGCCGAGCGCGGCACGCTGGTGATCGGCGTGGGCGCACTGCCCGCCGGGGCCGCGCCCCTTTCGTACGTCGGCGGGGACCAGAAGACCCTCACCGGCGCGGAACCCGATCTCGGCCGGCTGGTCGCCGCGGTCCTCGGCCTGAAGCCCGAGGTGAAGAACTCCACCTGGGAGAACATGTTCGTCAGCCTCGACAGCGGCCGGACCGATGTGCTGTTCTCCAACGTCACGGTGACCGAGGAGCGCAAGAAGAAGTACGAGTTCGGCTCCTACCGGCAGGACAATCTGGCCTTCGAGACGGCGAAGAAGAGCACCTGGGAGTTCGGCGGCGACTACCGGAACCTGGCAGGCCGCACCATCGCCGTCGGCGCGGGCACCAACCAGGAGCGGATTCTCCTGGAGTGGAAGGCGAAGCTGGCGAAGGAGGGCAAGCCCCTCACCGTCAAGTACTTCCAGGACTACAACGCCACCGCGCTGGCCCTCTCCAGCGGCAAGATCGACATCTATCTGGGCCCCAACCCCGCCGTCGCCTACCACGTCGCCCAGACCGCCAAGTCACCCAGGCCTACGCGCAACGCGGGCACCTTCTCCGGCGCGGGCACCTCGCTCCAGGGCCTGATCGCGGCCACCTCGAAGAAGGACAGCGGACTCGCCGAACCGGTCGCCGCAGCAATCAACCACCTTATCAAGAGCGGGAGTTACGCCAAGTGGCTCGCGGCCTGGAACCTCTCCAACGAGGCCGTACCCAGCTCGCAGATCAACCCGCCGGGCCTGCCGCTCGACAACTCCTGAGGTCCCCACTCCGCCGGTTCCCGCACCACACGCACTCGCGAAACCACGGCTACTCCCGCCACCTCCGCCACCTCCGCCATCTTCGCTACTCCCGCCACTCCCGCTACGGAGACAGAGCCCCACCATGGCCCTCACCGTTCCGCCCACCCCCGCCCCCGCCCCACCCCCGGCCCGCACCCCCGCCGCGCCGCACCTCCTCGACAACGCCGCCTGGGCCGCGCTGACCGGCCCGCACGCGCACTTCGCCGAGCGCATCGGCCGGGCGGCCCGCTATCCGGCCGACATCTCCCCGTTCACCGCACTCGAAGACCCGTCGGACCCCCGCGCCTGGGCCGATCTGGCCCGGCTGATCGGTCCCGGTGACACCACGGCGGTCACCGGGGTCCGCGAGGTGCCCGAGGGGTGGGAGATCGTCGAGAGCGGGGAAGGCGTCCAGTTCACCGACACCGCGCTGCGTGCGGAACCCGCCCCGGAGGCGGTACGGATCGGGCCCGCCGATGTGCCGGAGGTGCTCGAACTGGTCGGGCTCACCCAGCCGGGCCCCTTCCGCCCGCGCACCGTCGAACTCGGCACCTACCTCGGCATCCGGGAGAACGGCGGCCGCGGCCGCCTGATCGCACTGGCCGGTGAGCGGCTGCACCCACCGGGCTGGACCGAGATCAGCGCCGTCTGCACCCACCCCGACCACCGGGGGCGCGGACTGGCCACCCGCTTGGTGCGCGCGGTGGCGGCGGGCATCCGCGAGCGCGGGGAGACCCCCTTCCTCCACACGGGTGCGCACAACACCTCGGCGATCCGGCTGTACGAGTCGATCGGATTCACCCTGCGCCGCCACAGCCGGTTCCTCCTGGTGCGGGCTCCCGGCCTCGCCTGACGCAGCACTCCCCTGCCCCGACTCCTGGTGGGCGGTACGTCGTGCCCCTCAGGACCTCCTCAGGAAGGCCCCCCGTGTCCCCTTCGCACCTGCATCTCGCCGTCGCCCTGGACGGCGCCGGCTGGCACCCGGCCGCCTGGCGCGAGCCGGTCTCCCGCCCCGGCGAACTGTTCACCGCCGCCTACTGGGCCGATCTGGTCGCCGAGGCCGAGCGCGGTCTGCTCGACTTCGTGACCATCGAGGACGGTCTCGGGCTCCAGTCCGCGCCCACCCACCCGTACGACGCCGGACCCGATGACCGGGTCGACCAGGTGCGCGGGCGGCTGGACGCCGTACTCATCGCCGCCAGGATCGCGCCGCTGACCCGGCACATCGGCATCGTGCCGACGGTGGTCGCCACCCACACCGAACCGTTCCACCTCTCCAAGGCGATCGCCACCCTCGACTATGTGAGCTCCGGCCGCGCGGGGCTGCGGGTGCAGGTCAGCGCACGGCCGGGCGTGGCCGCGCACTTCGGCCGCCGTACCTTCCCGGCCCTCGGCGACGAGGGCTTCGACTCGCCCGCCGGGCAGGAGCTCGCCCACGAGCTGCTGGACGAGGCCGCCGACTACGTCGAAGCGGTGCGCAGGCTCTGGGACAGCTGGGAGGACGACGCGGAGATCCGCGACGTCGCCACGGGGCGGTTCATCGACCGCGAGAAGCTGCACTACGTCGACTTCTCGGGCGAGCGCTTCAGTGTGAAGGGGCCTTCGATCACGCCCCGGCCGCCGCAGGGGCAGCCGATCGTCAGCGCCCTGACCCACGGGAGTCTCGCGAACCGGCTGGTGGGGCGGGCCGCCGACATCGGTTACGTCACGGTGGGCGACCAGGACCGCGCCCGTGCCGCCGTCGCGGAGATCCGCGAGGAACAGGCGGTGGCGGGCCGGGCGAAGGAGACCCTGCACATCTTCGGCGACCTGGTGGTCTTCCTGGACGACGAGCCGGGCGCGGCGCAGGCCCGGCGGGAGCGGCTGGACGCGCTCGCGGGCACCCCGTACACGAGCGACGCCCCGGTCTTCGCCGGAACCCCGGCACAACTGGCCAGCCTGCTGGAGAAGTTGAGCACCGCCGGGCTGACCGGATTCCGGCTGCGGCCCGCCGTCCTCGGCCATGACCTGCCCGCCCTCACCCGGCGGCTGGTGCCGGAACTCCAGCGCCGGGGCGTCTTCCGGAAGGCGTACGAGGCCGACACCTTGCGCGCTCTGCTCGGGCTCCCCCGGCCCGCAAGTCGTTACGCGGCCACCGCCGCCTCCCCCACCCGCTGAGCCGGAAGGACCCCGACCATGAGCAAGCCACTCAAGCAAGTCCACCTCGCGGCGCACTTCCCCGGCGTCAACAACACCACCGTGTGGAGCGATCCCGAGGCCGGCAGCCATATCGACTTCGGTTCCTTCGCGCACTTCGCCCGCACGGCGGAGCGCGCCAAGTTCGACTTCCTGTTTCTCGCCGAGGGGCTGCGGCTGCGTGAACAGGGGGGCCAGATCTACGACTTGGACGTCGTCGGGCGCCCCGACACCTTCACCGTCCTGAGCGCGCTCGCCGCCGTCACCGACCGTCTCGGCCTGACCGGCACCATCAACTCCACCTTCAACGAGCCCTATGAGGTGGCCCGCCAGTTCGCCAGCCTCGACCACCTCTCCGACGGGCGCGCCGCCTGGAACGTGGTCACCTCCTGGGACGCCTTCACCGGGGAGAACTTCCGCCGGGGCGGCTTCCTGCCGCAGGAGGAGCGCTATTCGCGGGCCAAGGAGTTCCTGGCCACGGCGAACGAGCTGTTCGACTCCTGGCGCGGCGACGAGATCGCCGCTGACCCGGAGGCGGGTGTCTTCCTGCGGGACGCGAAGGCGGGAAGCTTCGAGCACCGGGGGCAGCACTTCGACGTCCACGGGCAGTTCAACGTTCCGCGCAGCCCGCAGGGCCGACCGGTGATCTTCCAGGCGGGTGACTCGGAGGAGGGCCGGGAGTTCGCGGCCGCGCAGGCGGACGCGATCTTCAGCCGGTACGCGACCCTGGACGAGGGCCGGGCGTTCTACGCCGACGTCAAGGGGCGGCTCGGCCGTTACCGGCGTACCCCCGACGAGCTGCTGATCCTGCCCGCCGCGACCTTCGTCCTCGGCGACACGGACGCGGAGGCCCAGGAGCTGGCCCGGGAGGTACGCCGCCGCCAGGTCAGCGGCGCCACCGCCCTCAAGCATCTGGAGTTCGTCTGGAACCGCGACCTCTCCGGCTACGACCCGGATGGGCCGCTCCCCGACATCGACCCCGACCTGGGCGAACACACCGTGGCCCGGGGCCGCGCCCAGGTCCGGATGTACCGCGACCCGCTCGCCGTCGCCCGGGAGTGGCGGGAGCGCGCGGCCGCCAACAACTGGTCGATCCGGGACCTGGTCATCGAGACCGGCAACCGCCAGTCCTTCGTCGGCTCCCCCGGCACGGTCGCCGAGAAGATCAACGCACTCGTCCAGGCGGACGCCTCCGACGGCTTCATCCTGGTCCCGCACCTCACCCCGGGCGGCCTGGACGTCTTCGCCGACACCGTCGTCCCGCTGCTCCAGGAGCGCGGCGTGCACCGCACCGAGTACGAGGGCACCACACTGCGCGATCACCTCGGGCTCTCCCACCCCGACGTGAGGGAGCAACAGGCTTATGCAGAGGGCCAGTTGCCGGTATCCGCCCACTCCTGAAACGCGCACTCCTGAAACGCACACTCCTAAACGCATACTCCTGAACCGCACCGAGGAGACCTGCCCCATGTCCGACATCCCCCTCTCCGTCCTGGACCTGATACCGATCTCGTCCGGATCCACGGCCAGCGAGGCGCTGCACCGCTCCATCGATCTTGCCCAGCAGGCCGAACGCTTCGGATACGCCCGCTACTGGTTCGCCGAGCACCACCTCAACCCGGGGGTGGCCGGAACCTCGCCCGCCGTGGTGCTCGCCCTGACGGCCTCCGCGACCTCCACCATCCGGCTCGGGTCCGGCGCCGTACAACTCGGCCACCGCACCGCCCTGTCCACGGTCGAGGAGTTCGGGCTGATCGACGCGCTGCACCCCGGGCGCATCGACCTGGGGCTCGGCCGTTCCGGGGGGCGCCCGCCCGGCAGCACTCCTGCCGCGCCGGTGCCGTCGGCGACCCCGGTGGTCGACGGGTTCACCCCGGGCGGCCTGCACATCCCGCCCCGCTTCACCTTCGAGCACCTCCTCGGCTCGCCCCGCGTCGCCCTCCAGCGCACCCTCCTCCAGCAGCCGCACGCCGAATCCCAGGACTACGGCGAGCAGGTCGACGACATCCTGGCCCTCCTCGCCGGTACCTACCGCAGCGCGGACGGCATCGCGGCACGCGCCGTGCCGGGTGAGGGCGCCGACCTGGAACTGTGGATCCTGGGCAGCAGCGGCGGCCTGAGCGCGGAAGTCGCCGGGCGCAACGGGCTGCGTTTCGCAGCGAACTACCACGTCAGTCCCGGCTCGGTACTGGAGGCGGCGGAGGGCTACCGGGCGGCGTTCCAGCCCTCCGACGTACTCGAAAAACCGCATGTCATCGTGTCCGCGGACGTAGTCGTCGCCGAGACCGACGAGGAGGCCCGCGAACTCGCCACCGGCTACGGCCTGTGGGTGCGCAGCATCCGCAATGCCGAGGGGGCGATCGAGTTCCCCACCCCGGACGAGGCACGGGCGCACGCCTGGTCGGACGCGGACCGCGCGCTGGTGCGGGACAGGGTCGACACCCAGTTCGTCGGCTCCCCAGGCCGGGTGGCCGACCAGCTGTCCCGGCTCCAGGAGGCCACCGGAGCCGACGAGTTGCTGATCACCACGATCACCCACGGGCACGCGGAGCGGGTGCGGTCGTACGAGCTGCTGGCGAAGGAGTGGGGCGGGCGCGGGTGAGGGCGTGGGGATACGGGGCGGGTGCGGGTGGCCCTCTTGCAGGTGCGGGGCGGGTGCGGGTGACGCTCGTGCGGGTACGCGGTGGGCGCGTCGGTGTTGTGAGGCGCGTCACCGTCCGGGGCTGCCGGCTCGGGCGTGCGTGATCATGACCGGATGAACTCTCGTTTCCTCGGCATCCCCGAGTTGGCCGAAGTCCCCTCCGTCGCGGTCGTGGTCGATGTGATGCGCGCTTTCACGGTGGCGGCCTGGGCCTTCGGCCAGGGGGCGGAGAGGATCGTTCTCGCCGAGTCGCTGGACGAGGCGCTGGCACTCAAGACCCGCCACCCGGACTGGGTGGCACTCAAGGACGGCCCGCCCGCGCCCGGCTTCGACACCGTGAACTCACCGGGGATGCTGCGGTCCATGGACCTGGGCGGACGGACCGTGGTGCAGAAGACCACGGCGGGGACGGTCGGCGCCCTCGCGGTCAAGGAGGCGTCGCTGGTGCTGTGCGCGGGCTTCGTGGTGGCCGGGGCCACGGCTCGGGTGCTGCGCGCACGCGCGTGCCCGGACGTCACGTTCGTGGTCACCGGCGAGGACGGACGCGCCGACGAGGATCTGGCGTGTGCCCAGTACATCGCCCGGAGGGCTACAGGTACCGGGGCCGATGCGACCGATTTCCTTCGCCGCGCGGGCGAGTCACGCGCCGCCGCCGAACTGGCGGAGGGGGTACGCAAGGGGGTCCACCCCGACGACATCGCGCTCTGCCTCGAACTCGACCGGTTCCCCTTCGCCATGGTGGCGGCCTTGGAGGACTCGCTCATGGTGCTCCGCCGGTACACCGGGCCCTCGTCGGCCGGGCCGTCGCCGTCCGAGGGTGCTTCGGTCTGAGGGCGGCTCCGGTCTGAGGGCGGCTTCGGTCTGAGGGCGGTTTCGGTCCAAGGGATTAGCGGACCGCGTATCCCAGATACGTCACCACCGGGCTGCCCTCCGGTTCGAGCACCATGCCGACCAGCTCCGGCAGTTGCTCGTCGGTGAGGGTGCCGCGCCTGCGGCCTCGGGTCGCGCTGACCAGGCTGCGTACGCTGCGCGGCTTGAAGGACGAGACGTCCTGCGGGGACAGCCCCGCCCGGTCGAGGGCCCTGGCCAGGTCCGCCGGGCGGCGCAAACGTGGGGCGGCGTAGCGGCCGCGGGGCATGATCCGGGTGCCGGGGAAGACCTGGAAGGCGCCCAGGTAGATCAGCCGGGAGACCGGGGTGCGGTTCACCGTGTCGTAGACGAAGGCGCCGCCGGGACGCAGCACGCGCGCCGCCTCGCTGAGCACCGCGTCCGGGCGGCCGGTGATTTCCAGGGTGTCGGCGCAGTACACCAGGTCGAAAGAGGCGTCGGGCAGGGCGAGTTGCTCGGGAGGCGTCGTCAGGTAGGTGATGCCGAGGCCGTCGTCCGCGTCCCGGGCCAGGGCGGTCGCGGCGGGCGAGGGGTCCGCGGCGACGACCGCGAGCCCGAGCCGGGTGAGTGCGCGCGCCAGCAGTCCGCGCCCGCTGCCGAGGACGAGCGCGCGGCCGGCCGGTTTCAGGTCCTGGAGCACGGGACGCAGGTACTCCAGCCGTACGGACTGGAAGGTCAGGGCCCGGATCTGGCGGCCGTCGACGGCGGCGGGGCCGGCCGTGTCGAGTGCGATGCGCGGGGCGGCGGTCATGGCGGGACTCCCTCGACGTACCGGTCAGGTTCCCTGAGTAAACCTAGCATCGGCCAGTTCCCTGAGGGAACCCTTCATCGATACGCTGTGCCGGTGACCCGTACCCCGCTCTCCGACGTCGCCTGCTCGATCGCCCGCGCCACCGACCTGTTCGGCGACGCCTGGACCGCACTGATCATGCGCGACGTCCTGGTCGGCATCCGCCGCTTCGACGAACTGGCCCAGGACCTCGGCCTGTCCCGCAAGGTCCTGGCCGCCCGACTGGCACGCCTGGTCGAGGAGGGCGTCCTGACCCGCGAGCAGTACCGGACCAGACCGCCGCGCGAGGAGTACGTCGCCACGGAGAAGGGCCGCGAGCTCTACCCCGTACTCCTGGCCCTGATGGCCTGGGGCGACAAGTGGTACGCCGAGCCTGCGGGGCCGCCCGCCCGGGTCCGCCACGACACCTGCGGGCACCTCGCCACCCCGGTCGTCGCCTGCGACGCCTGCCGGGAGCCGCTCACGGTGGCCGGCACGACGCAGCTGCCGGGGCCCGGGGGGCGGGTGGGGCCGGGCACGCGTTTGCTGGGGCCGTTGATCGCGGCGCGCGCGGAGTCAGGTGCGGAACCGGGTGCGGAATCGGATTCTTCCGGTTCCGCTCCTTCGTGATCCGTCGTGGTGCGTGTCGCCGCCGGTGGGCCGTCTCCACGGATGGTGGGGTGGGTGCCCGGGCGGTGGAGGTTGTCCGGAGGGGCATTGACCCTGCTCACCGGGTGCCGTGATGCTCGTTGGTGAACATGATCCACATGAATTGGGAGTACCACCCTTGAGGACGAAACTCTTCGCGCTCGGCGGGGCCGCGCTCCTCGCGACGCTGCCGCTGACCGTCAGTGCCGGATCCGCATCGGCCTCGTCCGTGTGCCGGGCCGGTTCGGTGTGCACCTGGACGGGAAACAACTTCGGCGGCACGAAGGCGACCAGCCGTGTGAACCCCTCGCCCGGCTGCAACCCGTGGAGCGGCAAGACCGTTTCCAACCAGACCAAGCGGACGATCCGGGTCTACAGCGACGTGTCGTGCTACGGCCAGTACGTCGACATCAAGCCCAAGAACTGGGCCCAGACCAAGCCGACGTCGAAGATCAAGTCGATCGCGGTGATGGGGCCGTGACCCGGCCTTGACCTGCTGAGTCGCTGACCTTTCGGCGCCTGCCGTCGCGGCCGGTTCCGCACCTCCCGGGGTGCGGCGCCGGCCGTTGTGCGTTCCGGGCTGGGCAGGGTCCGACCGGACGGCCCGGGTGGGGCAGTTGGGGCGGGGCGAAGTGTGGCATACCCCATTTTCGGTGCTGACGGTTCGTCAACAGGTGGTTGTGGGCAGGGAGATACCCGGCACAGTGACAGCATCCCCGCGATAGCCGAACATGCCCCTGACAGGAGTGGTAACGCACCGCTCCCGCACACCGCACCACACCCTGAAGGGGGTGACCAGCGCATGACCAAGCCCGAGAGCGCCGGGGACCAGTACGACGTCGTCATCGGCGGGGCCAGCCTCGCCGGCTGCGCCGCGGCGATCCTGCTCGCCCGGCGCGGTGTCCGCGTCGCACTGCTGGAGCGCAGGTCGGATCCCGAGGCGTACAAGGCGCTGTGCACCCACTCCTTACAGGCACACGCCTATCCGGTGCTGCACGAACTCGGCCTGGTGACCGCTCTCGAAAAGGCCGGCGCGGTGCGCAACGCGGCACGCTGGCACACCCGTTGGGGGTGGATCGAACCGAAGGCGGCGCCGGGGGGACCCGTGCTGCCGTACGGGTACAACATCCGGCGCAGCGTGCTCGATCCGCTGATCAGGAGGCGGGCGGCGGACACCCCGGGAGTGGAACTGCTGCTGGGGCACCAGGTAACGGGGCTGGTCAAGGAGGGCGGGCGCATCGCGGGGGTGCGCGCGTGGACGCCGGAAGGTGAGCGGGAGATCCGGGCCCGGCTGGTGGTCGGTGCCGATGGCAAGGACTCGGCGGTGGCGAAGTTCGCGGGGGTGGCGGCGACGACGTACGAGAACGGGCGGTTCGGCTACCTCGCGCACTACCGCGATCTCCCGCTGCCCCGCGGGATCAGCCACACCTGGTTCCTCGAACCGGACATGGCGTACGCCTTCGTGAACGACGACGGGGTGACGGTGATGGCCGTACTCCCCGACAAGAAGCGCCTGCCGGACTTCCGGGAGGACCTGGAGGGAAGTTTCCTCGACTTCGTCCGGCGGCTTCCCGAGGCACCGCCCATCGAGTCGGCCGAGCGCATCACACAGTTCACAGGCTCGGTCAACTACCCCCTGGTCACCCGCGAGGCGACCGCGCCGGGCCTCGCGCTGATCGGCGACGCGGCACTGACCGGCGACCCGCTGTGGGGCGTGGGATGCGGGTGGGCCCTGGAGTCCGCGAAATGGCTGGCGCAGGCGGTCGCTCCGGCGGTGCGGGCACGCGGGGATGTCGACAAGTCGCTGCTGGTGTACGCGCGCAGACACCGGCGGCAACTGCGCGGTCACCAGGCGATGGCCGTCGACTTCGCCAAGTCCCGTCGGTTCAACCCCATGGAACAGCTGATCTTCTCGGCTGCGGCTCGCGATGCCCGGATGGCACGGCACACGCACCGATTCGCCTCCCGGCTGATCGGGCCGCTGCGCTTTGTGAACCCGGTGGTCCTGGCCAGGGCCTCGGCCATCAACCTGAGGCACCGCAGGAACCGGAGGACGATCGGGGCCTCGGGGCGACTGTCGCGCGCGAAACCGTGAGCGGGTCCACCAGGGAGCCGTCCGCGCGCCCGCCCGCCTGTCCACCCGCCCGTTCGGGAAGCCCGCGCGGAAGCCTCCCGTCCGCAGCTGCGGCGCGCCTATGGTGACCCGCATGACCATGGGGGACGAACTGCTTCTGCTCGCGGTGGGGACCGGCAAACGGCATCCACGGATACGGTCCGACGACCGGTTGCGCATCGCCCTGCGCACCGCGGAGCTGGCCGAACTTGCTCTGGCCGGCCGGATCGACTTCGGCAGCCGCACGATCGAGATCCTCGACTCCGGACCCGTCGAGGACCGCCGTCTCAACAACGTACTGAGTGAACTGGTGCGGACCGTCCCGACTCCGACGCTCCACGACTGGGTGCGGGCGACCCCGCCCTCCCTCACCACCGCGTACCTCTCCCGGTTGCAGGACCAGAAGGCGGTGAAGGCCCGGCGCTGGCGCGACGCGGTCGGACACACGCGGCACGACATCCTCTCCGTCGACGTGAGGCGCCGCCGCACCGTGCTGGACCGGCTCGATGCCGTGGTGCGCTCCGGCCCCGAGGCACCCGCCGCACCGTACGACCACGCCCTGGCGGTGCTCGTCCAGGTGGCGGACGTCGCGTCCGCCGTGTACCCCGGTGTACGGGGCGCCTCGGCGCGCCGTCGCCTGGCCGCCCGTACGGTCGCGACCGGCACCGCCCTCGGAGTTCCCGCGCAGGACGCCGCGTCGTCCGCCGCAGCAGGCGCGGACGTGCCGACCGTCCACATCTACCTGCCCGGGGGAAAGCTCGGGAAGCAGCTCGTCAAGCTGTACCGCGACATCGCCGAAGGCGACCACGGCGGCCAGGGGGCCGACCTGGTGTCGGGCGTGGGCGGCTCATCGGACGACGGTGGTGGCGGGGGCGGGAGCAGCGGCGGGGGCAACGACTGACAGCCTCGGACGGTGTCCCTCGGCGGCGTCCCGTTCCAGGTGCGGGCCTCGGCTTCGGGCGTCGTCAGATCGCCTTGGGCAGGAGGGGTGCCTGGTCCGCCGGTGTCCTGGTGTCGATGCCCCGGCGCTTGGCGCTGCGGGCGATCAACAGGCAGTAGGCGGGGGCGAAGAGGAGTTCCAGGACGAGGGCCTGCCAGGGGGCGTCGGCGGCCGTTCCGGTGTCGGAGAGTTCACCGAGGGCGGCGGCGATGGTGAAGGTCAGGACGTTGTTGGCGGTGTGGATGGCGATGGTCGCTTCGATGCCTCCGGTACGGAGGACCAGCCAGCCCCACCACATCGCGGAGTAGAAGAGCAGCGCGAAACCGGTGCTCTCGCCGAAGCCGTGGGCCAGCGCGAAGAGGAGCGAGGCGACCACGATGCCGGGCCAGGGGTTGCGCAGCCAGGCGCCGAAGGCCTGCACCAGCCAGCCCCGGAAGACGTACTCCTCGGCCGCCGCCTGGAACGGCACCAGCAGCCACAGCACGGCGAGGCTCAGCAGCAGCACCGGCCAGGCCTCGAACTCGACGGCCTCCTCCGCGGCGCCGGCCGGATCTTCGGTCAGGGTGGACCACAGGATCAGCAGCCCCAGCTGAAGCGCCATCAGCGGGAACGCGATCAGGGCACAACGCCCCAGCCAGCCCAGCCGCAGCCTGCCGGTGACCGAGGAGACCGTGCCCGCCGGCCGGTGCCCGAACCAGCGGACGGCGAGCAGCACGGCCGGGATGGCGACCGCGAGCCCGAGCAGGGTGACCGCCTGGTCCGCCAGGGGATTCGCGAACAGCTGCTCGGCGTCCGGGTCGGCGGACTCCAGGCCGAATACGAGCGCCAGGATCCCGCCGACCATGACGACCCCGAGGGACCCGCAGATCACGAAGAGCAGCACCATCAGAATCTCGACGACTCTGCCGCCCGCGCCCTGCCTGCCGTTCCGCGCCTGCTCGTCGTAGCGGGAGCCCGGCGGGGCCGCGGTCACGCCGGGGACGGGCGGCGGTACGGGAGCGGCGGCCCAGCCGTGAGGGGGCGGCGGCCAGCCGGAAGGGGGCGGGGGCGGGGGCCAGCCGGGGGGTGCGTCGGACATGAGGGCCTTCCCGTGGTTCGTGGCTCGGGCGCGTGCTCGTGGCTCGTGGCTCGTGGCTCGTGGCTCGTGGCTCGTGGCTCGAAAGGTGATCATCGGAATTGTGCCCGATGTGGGCTCCGGGCCCGTGCCTCACCCCGGGCCGGAAGCCCGCCCGGACGCCGGGAAGGCGGCGTGGAAGTCGGCGTGGAAGTCGGCTGGGAAGCAGAGCCGGTGGTCAGAGTCGGCGCAGGCGTACCGAGGTGTGGCTGTGGTCGGGGTCCTTGGCGGCGGTGAGCAGCGTGCAAGGGCCCTTCGGCGCGAGTTCCCGCAGGTGGGTGAGGGCTTCGGCGGGGGTTGGCGTGGCGAGTTCGGCTTCGTAGCGCCGGGCGAATTCGTCGTAGTCGTCGCGGTGGCCGTGGAACCACTTGCGCAGTTCGGTCGACGGGGTGACGTCCTTGATCCATGCGTCCAGGTGGGCGTCGTCCTTGGAAATGCCCCGGGGCCACAGGCGGTCGACGAGGATGCGCTGCCCGTCGTCGGGCGCGGGGGCGTCGTAGATCCGGCGCACTCGGACGGGGTGGGAGCGGGAACGGTACGGCGTCACGGGTGCCTCCGATGCGGTACGAGGGCAGGGGGAGTGAGGCCCCCACTGCCCGAGGTTAGGCAGCTAGGCACACATGCGCTTGACGGCGGTCGCTCCCGGCCGGGCTCGGAACTCCACCTCGTGCCCCGCATCGTCGGTGAAGACGGCCTCCGCCTCCGACTTCAGGGTCATCGTGCCGCGCTGAGTGGGGTTGCCCCATCCCTCGGGCGGGTTGCCCGAACCGTCGGAGAGCGGAGTCACGGCTTCGAAGTAGGCCGAGCCGATGACGGCCTCGTCGATTCCGCAGTGCGTGAGGAGGTCGAAGGGCATCACCCGGCCGGGCACTGCCGACGGGGCGGCCCCGCCCTCCGCACCGGCCCTGGCACAGCCGGTGAGTGCGCCTGCGGCCAGTACGGCGACGAGGAAGAACGTCCCAGCTCTCACGGTCATGGCGCTGTGACGCCCCGGACGAGTACGGGGTTTCCTCGGCCGCCGCCGCGGGCACGCCACCCACCGCAAAGGGGCCACCATGGGCAGGAGCCCGGTGCGCTGTCATCGTGGGGGCATGTTGAAGCCCGCTTCCGTCACTCCTGACGCGCCCGTTTCCATCCGTAGCCCGTTGCTGACGCAGCAGTGGCTCGATCTGGCCTTTGTGCACTGGGCGGTGGCGCCGGAGCTGGTGGCAGGGCTGTTGCCACGCGGGACCGTTCCCGATACGCACGAGGGCCTGACGTACGTCGGGCTCGTCGCGTTTCGGATGCATCGGGTGGGGTGGCTGGGGCTGCCCGGGGTGCCGTACCTCGGGACCTTCCCGGAGACCAATGTGCGGCTGTACTCGGTGGACGCGCACGGGCGGCGTGGGGTGGTCTTCCGGTCCATGGACGCTTCGCGGCTGATTCCGGTGGTGATGGGGCGGGTGGGGTTCCGGTTGCCGTATCTGTGGTCCCGGATGGCGGTCCGGAGGGAGGGCGACACGGTGACGTACACCAGCTCCCGTCGCTGGCCGGGTCCGCGCGGCGCCCGCACCCGGATCGGCCTGCGGATCGGTGACGTCATCGAGGAACCAACGGAGTTGGAGCACTTTCTCACCGCCCGGTGGGGGATGCACAACGCGTTCTTCGGCGGGGCCGCGTATCTGCCCAACCACCATCCACGCTGGCCGCTGCACCGGGCCGAACTGCTGGCCTGCGAGGAGAACCTGATCGCGGCGGCGGGCCTGCCCGAACCGGCCGGGGCCCCGGTGAGCGTGCTGTATTCGCCAGGAGTGCCGGTACGGCTCGGACGGCCGGCACGACCGGCGGGCATTCCGACGCCTTGAGAGCCGCCCCCCTCAACCGAACTCCCCGCGACCCCGGGGCCTGCCCGAAGGCAGCAACAGTGCGGGCAGCAGGCCGAGGGCGGCGAGTGCGGCCAGGGCAGGGAGGGCGGGGCCCATCGTCGCGCCCGGGGCGGGGGTGATGGCCGGGGTGAGGCCGGCGGCGACGGCGATGCCGAGGGTGGGGCCGATGTTCATGGCGGTCTGCTTGAGGCCGCCGACGACTCCGGCGTACTCGGGCGGTGCGTCGCCGACGACGGTTCCGGTGGCGGTGACCATCACGGTGGTGAATCCGGCGCCGAGGGCGGCGAAGGCGATGCCGGTGGCCGGCCAGGGGCTGTCCCGGCCGAGCTGCGAGAGGCCCAACAGGGCGAGTACGACGAGGATTTGACCCGTGAGTGCGGTACGTCGCGCCCCGTACCGACGCAGCATCGAGCCCGCGACGGGCGCACCGAGGACCATCAGCGCGGTCAACGGCAGGACCCGCAGACCGGTGGCGAGCGGGTCGAGCCCGAGGCCGTCCTTGTCCTGGAGGAAGAAGGTGGCCACGAAGAGCGCACCGAACAGCCCGCCCGCGGTGGCCAGCAGGATGCCCATCGACGCCATGACCGGTACCGAACGCGCCACGGCGGGCGGCACGATCGGCTGTGCGGTACGGCGTTCGAACCCCACCAGCGCCGCTCCGAGCACCGCGACGAGCAGGAATCCGAGCAGGGTCGGCGCACCGCCCCAGCCGTACTCCGGTACGCCGGACAGGGTGTGCACCAGCGCGGCGAGCGTGCCCGCGCACAGGGCCGCGGCACCGAGGCCGAACGGCCGGAAGGCGGCCCGTGCGGACTCGGCGCCCGTGTCCGGGACCCGGACCGCGAGGGTGAGCCCGGCGATGGCGAGCGCGACCGGGACATTGATCAGGAACACGGCCCGCCAGCCGAATTGCGCGACGAGCACTCCCCCGAGCACCGGCCCGGTCCCCGCGGCCACTCCGATCGCACTGGTACGCAGCGCGATCGCCTTCCCCAGCCGCTCGGCCGGATACACCAGCCGCAGCAGCGCGAGGGTGGCCGGTTGCAGCAGCGCACCGCACACCCCTTGTGCGATGCGCAGCCCGATCACCCAGCCGATGCCGGGCGCCAGCGCGATGCCCGCCGAGGTCGCCCCGAAGCCGAGCACCCCGACGAACAGCAGCCGCTTGTGCCCGTACCGGTCCCCCAGCCGTCCGGCGATGACCAGGAACGCGGCCACCGCCAGCAGATAGCCGGTACTCGTCCACTGCACCTGGGTCACGCTCGCCCGCAGGTCCCGCCGCAGATCGGGCTGCGCGACGAGCAGGACCGTTCCGTCGAGCGCGACGATCATCGCCCCGGTCACACTGGCGAGCAGGGCGGTGCGGGGGCGGGCGGGCGCGGTCGGCGGGGATACGGTCACGGGCTCACCGGCCCGAGGTGGGCGTCCAGTACTGCCCCGACGAGCCGGTCGAGCTGCTCCTCCTCGCTCGCCTTCCCCAAGTCGGCCGATCCCAGGGCGAGTTGCAGGCTCCCCCAGGCCCACAGCTGGGCCATGCCGTGCAGATTGGCCCACAGGGCCAGGGCGGTCACGGCAGCGGGCGGTGCACCCTTCCTCCCGGAATCCGCCGAGTCTCCCGACTCCGCAGACCCCTCCAGCTCCGCAGACCCCTCCGACGTACCCGTGACGAGCCCGACCAGCTCCACCAGGTACGCGAACATCGGCAGCGTCGACTCACGCAGCCGTGGCAGCGGGGAGCCGTGCGCCTCACTGTCGAGCAGGTCGTGGCGGAACATCAGCTCGAACATCCCGCGGTGCTCCAGCGCATGGCGGAGATACGTCCGTGAAAGCAGCCGCACCTGTTCACGCGGCGAGACCACCCCACTCAGCGCGGCTTCGCACCGGGCTTCCAGATCGGCGAACCCCCGGCGCGCGATCGCGGCGAGCAGCGAATGGTGCGTGGGGAAGTACCGGCGCGGCGCCCCGTGCGAGACACCCGCCCGCCGGGCGATTTCCCGGAGCCCGAGCGAGGCGGCCCCCTCGGTCATGACGAGGTCCACCCCGGCGTCGACGAGGCGCTCCCGGAGGGAGTTCTCACTAGCCATAGACAGTGTCTACCAGAACACCGTAGACACCGTCTACCACATCTACGACCCATCTTGTTGCATCTAGATGGTTACCGATATATCGTTACGACAGTCGGTAACGAAATACCGGCGATTACCTGAACACCATCGAAGGAGTTCGATCATGAACAGCACACAGTGGAATCACGAGTCAGGTCCCGAGCGGCACCGTCACTCCATGGGAGGGCCGCGCGAGCGCGGCGGTTTCGAGCCCGGCGCCGGCTTCCCGGAAGGGCCGGGGCGTCCCGGCGAGCGGCGCGGCAGGGGCCACCACGGCATGGAGCGCGGCATGGGCGGCGGCCCGTATGCGATGAGGGGTGGCGGCGGCCCGCATGGTCGCGGTCGGGCGCGGCGCGGTGATGTCCGTGCGGCGGCCCTGGCCCTGTTGTCCGAGCGGCCGATGCACGGTTACGAGATGATCCAGGAACTGGAGTCCAGGACGGGTGGCGTGTGGCGCCCCAGCCCCGGTTCCCTCTACCCCGCACTGCAATTGCTTCAGGACGAGGGCCTGGTCACCGCCGACGACTCCAGCGGCAAGCGCCTGCTGACCCTCACCGAGGCCGGCCGGGAAGCCCGTGCCGCAGCCGGTGAGCAGCGCCCCTGGGAGCAGATCACCGCGGGCGTCCCCCCGGTGCACAAGGCCCTCCGGGACGGCATCGAGCAGATCGCCACCGCCACCCGCCAGGTCGCCGCGGTGGGCACCGACGAGGACAAGGCCAAGGCGGCCCAGATCCTCACCGACACCCGTAAGGCGCTGTACAAGCTGCTCGCCGACAGTGAGTGAGGTTGCGCAGCACCCTGGCAGAGAGAAGTAGGGCCCGGCCTCTTGGCCGGGCCCTACTTCTCTATGCGGGGTGCACCACGGGACTTCTCTGTGCGGGGTGCACCACGAGCCGGTTGCGTTTGCCGTCGAAGGTGTCGGCGAGCGCCTCGGCCGACGGCACCTCCCCCTGGAACAGCCCGCGTCGGTCCACGTGCACGACCAGGGAGTCGTAGCCGTCGATGACCTGCGAGATGCCGCGTGTCCCGATGGTGTCCGCCCACGCGTCCAGGTTCCGGCCGAACCACTCCGGCAGCCCGCACGGTTCGGCGACCGCGTCCCAGAAGTCGTCGAGGTTCCCGATGAGCTGACCGCGCAGGTCGACGGTGAGTTCGGTGTACGTCATGGCTGAACCGTAGCGGTGAGGTCCGGCGCTCACTTCGGGATGCGCCCCCACTCGTGTCACAGGGCATCGGGCTGCCTCGTCCCAAGGGGTGTAGCCACCGATCAGCACCACGACCACGCGGGAGCGCCTCATGGAAGCACGACTGAACTACTTCGCCGACCCGACCGCGACCAAGGTCCTCAAGCACTTCATGACGGCCGGCCAGGCACTCAGGGAGTCGTCGCTGCCGCGCGCCACGCAGGAGTTGATTTCGTTGCGGGTGAGCCAGATCAACGGGTGCGGCATGTGCACCGACATGCACACGAAGGACGCGGCGGCCGCCGGTGAGAGCCCGGTGCGGCTGAACCTGGTGGCAGCATGGCGGGAGGCCACGGTCTTCACCGAGGCTGAGCGGGCCGCGCTGGCGCTGGCCGAAGAGGGAACCCGGATCGCGGACGGGGCCGGTGGGGTCGGCGACCAGGTGTGGGCCAATGCCGCCACGCACTTCGACGAGGAGCAGCTCACCGCCCTGGTCCTGCTGATCGCCTTCATGAACACGGCGAACCGGATGGGCGTCATCGGCCGGATGCCGGCCGGTGACTACGCAGGGGAAGTGGGTTCGGCGTGAGCAAGGTCGAGGAGTTCGAGGAGTTGCGGGCGCTGCTGTTCTCGATCGCGTACCGGATTCTGGGCAGTGTGGGCGAGGCCGAGGACGCGGTGCAGGAGACCTGGCTGCGCTTCGACGGTTCGTCGGCCGTGCCCACGTCGACGAAGGCGTATCTGTCGTCGGTGGTGACGCGGCTGTCGATCGATGTGCTGCGTTCGGCGCGGGTGCGGCGGGAGTCGTATGTGGGGCCGTGGTTCCCGGAGCCGTTGCTGAGTGATCCGTACGAAGATCCGGCGCGGGCCGCGGAGTTGGCGGACTCGGTGTCGATGGCCTCGCTGTTGCTGCTGGAGCGGCTGAGTCCGCTGGAACGGGCGGCTTTCGTGCTGCGGGAGGTGTTCGGCTTCGGGTTCGACGAGGTGGCCAAGTCGGTGGGGCGTTCGGAGGCGGCCTGCCGGCAGTTGGTCGTACGGGCCCGTCGGCACATGCGGGAGGGGCGGCCCCGGTTCGAGGCGGTGCGGGCGGAGCGGGAGGAGTTGGCGTCGCGGTTCTTCGACGCCTTGCGGGAGGGCGAGGTGGCCGGTCTCCAGGAGTTGCTGGCGGCCGATGTGACGATGGCGGGCGACGGCGGCGGCAAGGCTCCGCAGCTGGCCAGGACCATTGTGGGGGCGGAGAAGGTGGCCCGGTTGCTGGCCTCCGTCTTTCCGTTGCTGTCCCTGGTCGAGGTGAGTTGCGAACGCCGCGAGATCAATGGGCAGCCGGGGGCGATCTTCCGTGACCGGGACGGCGGGGTGCTCTACGCGCTCGTACTGGAGGTGCTGGACGGGCAGATCCAGGCGGTGCGTTCGGTGCTCAACCCCGACAAGCTCGGCCACGTGGGGCCGGTCGGGGATGTGTGGGCGCTCGATCGTGAGGTGCGGGAGGCGCGGAGGTCCGTGGAGTAGGGGGCGGGGCGAGGGCGAGGGCCGGGAGCCCGTGTCCGGCCCCCGGCACCCCTGGAGCCAGTCCGGCCCCCGGCACCCCTGGAGCCAGGGGTCCTGCGCGGGGGCCGCGTGGCACGATGGACGGATGGGGTCATTACCGGAGTTCGGGGACGGGTTGCGGACGGTGCTGGGGACGCCGGGACGCTCGCGCAGGCTGAGCAGCAGTCCGCGTTCACGGGTGTGGCGGGTGGAGTTGGCGGATCCCCCGGCCGGCTTCGGCGCCGGGGCGGGGTTTGGGGCCGGGCTCGCGCCAGAGCCTGCGCCCAGGCCCGTTCCTGGACCCGTGCCCGGACCCGTGTCCCGGCCCGTTTACGTCGTCGTGAAGCAGATCGTCGGCGGTACGGACGCCGAGCGGCGTTACGTCCGCGAGGTGACGGCACTCCGCCTGGCCGCCCGCCCCCGACTCCCCCTCGTCCCCGCACTGTTGGCAACCGATCCGGCACAGCGGCTCCTCGTCCTGGAGCACCTGGAGGAACGCCCCCCACCCCGCGACTGGATCGTCGACTACGCCACCGCACTCGCCCGGCTGCACGCCACCGGACTTCCCGGGGACGCGGGCACACTCCCCCGCTGGCAGGGCCCCGGCCGGGCCGACATCGCCTCCTTCCTGCGGCTCGCCCGGACGCTCGGAGCGTCCGTGGCGCCCGGCGCCGACGACGAACTCGCCGCACTCGTGGACCGCTTGGCGGCGGCGCCCGGACACGCGCTGCTGCACGGCGACCCCTGCCCCGGCAACGACCTCCATACCGGCGCCGGTGTCAGATTCATCGACTTCGAGCAGGCGTCCCTGGGCAGCGGCCTGATGGAACTCGCCTATCTGCGCATCGGCTTCCCGACCTGCTGGTGCGTCACCTCGGCACCCGAACCACTCCTGGAGCGGGCCGAGCAGGCGTACCGCACCACCTGGCGCGCCGAGACCGGCACCGAGACGGGAGGCGGACTCACCGACGCCTGCACCGGCTGGCTGCTGCGGGGGGACGCCCTGGTCGAGCGGGCACACCGGGGGACCGTCGATCACCTGGCCGAGATCCCCGACCGGGACTGGAAGTGGGGCACCGCGACGGCCCGGCAGCGGCTGGTGCACCGGCTCGGCGTGGTGAGCCGGCTGACCGCCGAAGACACTTCCCTCGGGCGCGTGAGCGGCCTGACCGCCCAGATGCGGCAGAACATGCTCAAGCACTGGCCCGCACTGCGCCCCGTACCGGCGAAACGACCGTAGGAGCGGCGAGGCAAGCGGGCGGGCCGGCCCGGATGAACCGGGGTTCAGAAACAGGCTCTCGGGGCGAGCATGGAGCGCCCGGTCCGTACGGGGTGGGATGAACTCCCGTGCGGACCGGGCGGGTTGAGGTGCGGCCCGCGCGAGGGCGGAGCCGGTGTGGGTTACGGCAGGCCAGGGGGTTACGGCAGGCCGTGGACGTGCGGTCCGACCGCGTTGGACCAGGCATTGCCCGCCGTGGCGTCCCAGTTGGTGGACCAGGTCATCGCGCCGCGCAGTGCCGGGTAGGTCTTGGTGGGCTTGAAGTTGCCGCAGCCGTTGCCCTTGGTGAGGCAGTCCAGGGCGTTGTTGACGATGGCCGGGGAGACGTAACCGCTGCCCGCGCCGCGGGTGGAGGCGGGGACTCCGATGCCCACCTGGGAGGGGTCGAGGCCGCCTTCGAGCTGGATGCAGGCCAGCGCGGTGAGGAAGTCGACCGAGCCCTGGCTGTAGACCTTGCCGTCGCAGCCGAGCATCGAACCGCTGTTGTAGTACTGCATGTTGACGACCGTGAGGATGTCCTTCACGGCGAGCGCCGTCTTGAAGTACTCGGTGCCGGTCGACTGCATGTCGATGGTCTGCGGGGCCATGGTGAGGACCATGTTGGCGCCCGCCTTGGCGGACAGCTGGCGCAGGGCCTTGGTCAGATACGTCGAGTTGACGCCGTGTTCGAGGTCGATGTCGACGCCGTTGAAGCCGTACTCCTGCATCAGCTGGTACGCGCTGTTGGCGAAGGCGGTCGCGGAGGCGTCACTGTTGAGGGTGACGTTGCCCTTCTCGCCGCCCACCGAGATGATCACGGACTTTCCGGCCTGCTTCTTCGCGGCGATGTCCGCCTTGAAGTCGGCGACATTGGTGTAGCCCACTGCCGGGTCGAGGTTGAAGACGATCTGGCCTGGCGTGGTGGTGGAGTCCGCGAAGGAGACCGCGATGATGTCGTACTGGGCCTGGACGTCGCGCAGCTTCTGGACGGTGGCGCCGTTGTTGAAGTTCTGCCAGTAGCCGGTCAGGGCGTGCTTGGGCACGTTCGGGTTGGGGCCGGGGCCCGTGTCGCCGGGGTTCGTACGGCCGCTGACCGTCGCCGACTTGGGGGATTCGCCCGCCGCGTTCGCGGCGCTGACCTGGAAGTCGTACGAGGTGTTGGCGCTCAGCCCGGTGACGGTGGCCGAGGTTCCGGTGACCGTCTGGACCTTCGTACCGCCGCGGTAGACGTGGTACGAGGACGCGCCCGTGACTGCCGACCAGGAGAGGTTGAGCGAGGACGCGGTGGGGCCGGAGACGGTGAGGCCGGCCGGGGCGGTGGGGATGCCCGGCTCGGGGTCGGTGCCGCCACCGCCGTCGGGGCCGAAGACGGAGAGGTCGTCGACGTAGTAGGCACTCTGCCCGTACCAGCCGTGGGTGTAGACGGTCACGGACTTGGTGCTGGGGCCGGCCTTGAAGGTGGTGGTGAGCTGCTTCCACTCGGTGGAGCCCGGCGACCAGGTCGATACGTCGGTGGTGCCGGTGCCACTGGCGCCGAGGTAGGCGTAGCTGCCCTGGGTCCAGGCGGACAGGGTGTACGTCGCACCGGGCTTGACGGCGACGGTCTGCGAGCAGCGGGCGTTGTCCTGGCCGGCGGGGGTCGCCTTGAGGGCAGCGGTGCCGCCGTGGACCGGGGTGGAGACCGAAGTCCCCGCAGTACAGGTCCAGTTGGCGAGCCCGGACTCGAACCCGGCGTTCTTGGCCACATTGAGGTCGGCGGCCTGGGCGTTGGGGGCGGCGGTCATGCCGACGGCGACGAGCGCGGCGGCCGTCAGGACGGCGGAGACGGCGACGCGGCGTCTGGAGATCGATTGCTGGCGGTCCACGGGAAAGCCTCCGGGGAAAGAGGTGTGGGGAGTGCGTGGGTCACGGTGGCCACCGTTGGTGCAGCAATCTGGTCCAGACCATTGAGGTTGTCAAGACCTCTGGCAGAGAAGAGGAGTAGAGGGTTCAGCGGATCACCCCCGGGAGTTCGGGCACAGGCTCTCAGAGGTTCGTCTCCAGGAAGGCGCGGAGAGCGGCGGCGTCGAGGGGTCCGGCCTCGGCCGCCACCTGCTCCCCGTCGCGGATCAGCAGCAGGGTGGGCGCGGAGGTGACGCCGTACCGCTTCACCGGTGCCTGGCAGCGGGCGATGTCGGCCCTGATGACGGTCAGCCGGCCGTCGTACTCCTCGGCGACGTCCCGCACGACGGCGTCCGTCTCCTTGCACGCGGCGACCGCCTTGGGCCAGGTTCCGATGAAGTGGGCGAGCACGGGGGTGGCAGCCCTGGCCAGGATGAAGTCGAATTCTTCGCTCTCCATCGGCTGGTGGATCCTGCTGGCCATGGGTGTTCCTCCTGGGGTTTGGACCTGCGTACGCACACCCATCATGAGGCCCCGGGGGGTGTCGGCTCGACGTCAGCTCCAGGTCAGGCCGTCCTCTGGCACTGCGGCCTCCGGGTCGCCGAGCCAGTCGGCCGGTACCGCGCCCGCCACCGCCAGGCCCCGCGCGACCATCCTGGCCACCTCGATCGCGCCGCGCGGCCGGAAGTGGGTGTTGTCGCGGGTCTCCCCGGCCCACAGGAAGCACTCCTTGGAAGCTTCCGGGCCGAGTTCCTGCCAGCGGGCCAGCGACAGCGTCGATACGTCGACCAGGGGCACCTCCTGCTGCTGGGCCAGGGCGCGCATCGCGGCCGGGAAGTCACCGTGGGTGGGGAGCGCACGGCCGACGGCGTCGAACTCGCGGCGCTCCACCGGGGTGAGCAGGACCGGGACCGCGCCCCGGGCCCTGGCTCCCTTCACGCCGTGCATCAGGTACTCGGGGTAGGAGGTCCATGGATCGGTGCGGCGGTCCGGTTCCTCCTTCTGGTCGTTGTGGCCGAACTGGAGGAGGAGGCGATCACCGGGGCGGATCGCGTCGAGGATCGCGTCGAGCCGCCCCTCCTCGACGAAGGAGCGTGAACTGCGGCCGTTCATAGCATGGTTGGAGAGCCGGACCCCGTCGGCGAGGAAGAATGCGAGGGCCATGCCCCAGCCGGTTTCGGGGGCTGCGGCGAGGTCCTTCTGGGAGGCCGTGGAGTCCCCGGCGAGGTAGAGAGTGGGCGCGGTGGTCAACTGGTACTGCCTTTCGTGGAGTTGATGCGGGGGGCGTCGGGGGGTGCCCCCTGGGCGGTGCCCCGTGGTGTCCCTCACGACTACGACGCGAGCGCCTCGCGTACGTACGCGGCCACCGCCTCCTCCCCCAGCCGTCCGTCCGCGACCACCGTCACCACCCGCCGCTCCACGCTCTCCCCCGCCGCCACCGGCACCCGCTCCTCCCAGGCCAGCGACGACCCGACCCCCGGGTACTCCGTCGTGCGGACGAACCACGGGTCACCTCGCGTTTCCTCGGTGCCGCCCGCGAAGGCGAGCGTCCAGCCCTCGCCGGACAGGGCCACCCAGTCGGCCCGGGCGCCGTGCACGGTGTCCTCGCCGTGCTTGGTCGCGGTGAACGTGTCCGGCACGGTGGCCTCCTTGGGGGCGCGCCAGAAGTAGCCGCCGTATCCGGCGCCGGGCCGGCCGTTGGTGGCGGGGCTGCCGAGCGACAGCGGGCGGCCCGTGGTGTTGGTGAGGGTGAAGGAGAGGTCCAGCGCCCAGGCGGTGGCGTCGAGCGGGCGGGCGGCGACGGTGCGCCGCTCGCGCAGGAGCTCCTGCGCGTCGTGGCCTGCGTGGGCCCGCCAGCTCAGCTCCTCCACGAAGCCGTCGGGCTCGCACCGCTGCCACCCCAGGTGCGTCTGTACGCCGTGGTTGTCGAGGTAGCGGGGCCCTTCGCCGCGTACATAGGTGCTGCCGCCCCAGAAGCTGCGCCCGTCCACGTCGGGGACCGCGACGCCCGCACCCAGGTGGTGGCGGTGGTCCTCGGGGAGTTCCTCGGTGACGCGCAGGCCGCCGAGGGTGGTGACCGGGTGGAGGTACGGGCGCGGGGAGAGGCCTGGTTCGACGGTGGGGTGAGGGAGGTACGAGGCGACAGGGCGGCCCGCACAGGTCAGGGTGAGCGGGGTGTTCATCGGGGGTCCTTCGCTTCGGTGGCGGCCCAGGGGGTGCCCAGTTCGGAGAAGAGGGAGAGGGTGTCGGCGCTCCTGGCGACCAGGAGTTCCACCCCGGGCACAATCCGGCGGGCGGCCGGGTCGTCCCGGGAGCCCGGGTTGATGCCGGGGCCGGTGCGCCAGACGGCGGGCGGCAGCGGCACCGGGTCCGCAGCGGTCCGTACCGCTTCCACCACCCTCATGAACGCACCGGTCTGCTCCGGAGGCACCAGCAGCGGTTCGCCCGAGGTGAGGTGCGCGGCCAGGTTCTCCAGGAGGTCGGTGCGGCCGTGGTGGACCTCCTCGGGCCGGTGGCCCTCGCGTTCCAGCAGGACCCGGTCCTCGGTGTACCAGAGGGTGATCCGGCCCCGGCTGCCGTGCACGACGAGGTACGGGGCGGAGGGTTCGGCGGCGCAGAGGGTGGCCGCGACGGTCACCGGCAGCCCGGAGCGGGTGCTGACGCGGACGCAGGAGGTGTCGTCGGATTCGATGTCGTGGGCGTGGAAGAGCTCGGTCTCGATGGTTCGTACGTCCTCGGCCCGTGCGCTGTCCGCCAGGGCGAGGGAGGTGGCGACCGCGTGGGCGAGGGGGTTGGTGAGGGCGCCGTCGACGACGTCGGCACCGCCCAGGGTGCGATGGCCCGACCAGGGGGCGCGGGTGAAGTAGGCGGCGTCACGCGCCCAGGCTCCGGCCGCGCCGATGCCGCGCAGGGTGCCGATCGCGCCGTCCGCGAGCAGTTGGCGTACGGCGGGCAGGGCGTGCGAGCCCAGCGACTGGAAGCCGATCTGGCAGGCGACGCCCGCCTCCCGTACCCCGTCGGCCATCCGCGTGAACTCCGCGTAGGACGGTGCGGGCGGCTTCTCCAGCAGGATGTGCACCCCGTGCGCGGCGGCGGTCAGGGCGAGGTCGGTGTGGGTGTGCAGGGGGGTGCACAGGATGGCGATGCGGGCGCCGGTGCTCTTCAGGAGTGCGGCGAAGTCGCAGGACTGTTCCGGGTCGCCGTGGCCGGTCAGTTCCTCGGCGGTGAGGGGGGTCAGTTCGCAGACTCCGGCGAGCCGGATCCGGCTGTCGGGGTCCTGCGACAGGCGGCGGATGTTTTCCAGGTGCCAGCGGCCGTGGCCCCTGGCTCCGGCGAGTACGACCGGCACGTCCGCCGGGTGGGCGTCGCTGCTCACAGGTCCTCCGTGGATGCTCACAGGTCCTCCGTGGAGAAGAAGGTGAAGGTGAACTCTGTTGGTTCGGCGTGAAGTTGATGGGCGGGCAGGACTCCGGGTCCGCAGGACTGGGAGCCGAGGCCGTGCAGCCGGTGGTCGAGGTGGACCCAGAGGATGTCCGGGGAGGGGTGCAGGTCGGTGCGGTGTGCGGCGGCGTCCAGCTGTTCGGTGGTCCAGCGGCGGACGGTGAGCGAGAAGGGTTCGCCGCCCTCGATCCTCAACCCTGCCTCGCCCGAGCCGAGTTCGGCCCATCGGACGTCGCTGCGGGCACCGTTCTCCTGGGGCCGGAGGTAGGGGGTGTGGAGGTCGTCGACGTCGGCGGTGTGGCGGCCCAGCATCGCTGCCGCGCGGGAGTCGGGATAGGACTCGCCCGGCCCGGCGCCGTACCAGCGCACCTGGCTGTACGTCGCGGGCAGTGTGAGCCGGAGCCCGAGCCGGGGCAGCGGCACCTCCCAGCGCCCCTCGGGGACAACCGTCACGGTGAGGTGCAGGCGGCTGCCGGTGCTGTCGGAGGTCCAGCGGTACGTCGTACCGAGTCCGAGGTCACTGGCCGCGGGCGCCACCCGGGTACGCACGGTCAGGGCTTCGTCCGTCAACTCGACCGCGTGCACCCGGTGTTGCATGCGGTGGAGGCCCAGGTCGCGCCAGAGCGGGCCGTAGCGGGTGTCCGGTTGCCAGGGGGCGCCGTTGTCGTTGTCGGTGGGCGCCCGCCAGAGGTCGAGGCGCAGGGCGCCGAGGGGGGTGCGGCCGAGGGAGTGCGGGGCGCCGGTGGGGGCGTCGAAGGTGGCCGGGCCGAGGGTGATCCGGTCGCCTTCGCGGCGCGGGCGGACGCCGGGGGAACCGGAGGGAGCGGGCGGGGGCGCGGGCGCGGCGGGGGTGCTGAACTGGCCCCAGGCGACCAGGTGTTCGGCGGGTGCCCAGGCGGTGGGTTCGGCCAGCAGGGCGCGTACCGTCCAGGTGGTCTCCGTGCCGTTCGCTTCGACGGGGGGCTTGGGGAGGTGTACTTCGGTGGACTCGCCCGGGGCGAGCGGGGGCACCAGGAGGGGGCCGGTGGCGACGGTCTCGCCCTCGACCCGGAACGACCAGTCGTAGGTGAGGTGGGAGAGGTCGGTGAAGTCGTGGAGGTTGGTGATGCGCACCGAGCCAAGGGGGTCAGGAGCGCCGGGGCCCGCCCCGGTACGTACGGCCTCGATGCGGACCGGTTCGATGACCTTCTTGTACTCGGTCAGGCCGGGTGACGGGGTCCGGTCGGGGAAGAGGAGACCGTCGCAGACGAAGTTGCCGTCGTGGAGTTCCTCGCCGTAGTCGCCGCCGTACCCGTAGCCGTGCTCCGGGTGGGTGAGACCGTGGTCGATCCACTCCCAGACGAAGCCGCCCTGGAGGCGGTCGTACTTCTCGAAGAGGCGCTGGTACTCGGTGAGGCCGCCGGGGCCGTTGCCCATGGCGTGGGCGTACTCGCAGAGGATCAGCGGGAGTTGGCGTCGGCGGGCGGGGCCGCCGTCGACGCCCCGGCCGATGCGTTCGACCTCGTCGTGCGGCGGATACATGAGTGAGTACATGTCCGTGTCGCGGCAGCCGCGGTCGCCCTCGTAGTGGATCAGGCGCGAGGGGTCGCGGTCGCGTATCCACTGCGCCATCGCGGTCAGGCCGCGGCCGGTGCCGGCCTCGTTGCCGAGCGACCAGATGATCACCGAGGGGTGGTTCTTGTCGCGTTCGACCATGCGCCGGGCGCGGTCGAGGAGGGCGGGGGTCCAGCGTGCGTCGTCGGTGGGGTTGTCGCGCCAGGCCTGCTCCTCGAAACCGTGGGTCTCCAGGTCGCACTCGTCGATCACCCAGAGGCCGAGTTCGTCGCAGAGCGCGAGGAAGGCGGGGTGCGGCGGGTAGTGGGAGGTGCGTACCGCGTTGATGTTGTGCTGTTTCATCAGCTCGATGTCGCGGCGCGTGGTGGCCAGGTCGAGGGTGCGGCCGGTGTCCGGGTGGAACTCGTGGCGGTTGACGCCGCGGAAGAGGAGCGGGCGGCCGTTGACCGTGATGAGGCCGTCGGTGAGGGCTACGGTGCGGAAGCCGATGCGCAGGGGCACGCGTTCGCCGGGGGTGGCGAGTTCGGCGTCGTACAGGTGCGGGGTCTCGGCGGTCCACGGGGTGACGGGCAGCGCGGCGCTCTCGCCGGTGGGCAGGTCGATGCCCAGGGCGGGGACGGTGACCCGGCCGGGGACGTCGGAGTCGACGCGCAGGGTGCCGGTGCCGGTGAGGTGGTCGTACGCGGCGTGGACGGTGAAGTCGCCCGCGCTGCCGGCCGGGCGGTGCAGGAGGGTGACGTCGCGGAAGATGCCGGGCAGCCACCACTGGTCCTGGTCCTCCAGATAGGACCCGGCGGACCACTGGTGGACCCGCACGGCGAGGACGTTCCCGGTACGGCGCAGGAGGTGGCCGACGGCGAACTCGTGGGCCAGCCGGCTGCCCTGGAAGGTGCCCAGCTCCTGGCCGTTGAGCCATACGCGGGCGCAGGATTCGACGCCGTCGAAGCGGATGACGGCGTCCGCGCCCGTCCCGTTCGTGGTGCCGGCCGCGGTCCCGTCGGCGGCGGCGTCCCCTCCCGGCCAGCCGTCCGGCAGGTCGAAGGTGCGCAGGTGGTCGCCGGTCGGGTTGGCGGTCGGGACGTGCGGCGGGTCGACGGGGAAGGGGTAGCGGACGTTGGTGTATGCGGGGGCACCGTGGCCCTGGAGGACCCAGTGGCCCGGTACCTCCAGACGGTCCCAGCCGGCGGCGTCGTAGCCGGGGGCGGCGAAGGAGTCGTCGTGGGTGGTGGCCGTGGGGGCCTGACGGAAGCCCCAACTGCCGTTCAGGGAGAGGGCGCGGGCGTCGGAGTTCGTATACCAGGCGCGCGGGGGGAGGGATCCGTGGCCGGGGGACGGGTCTTCGACGTACGGGAGGGACATCGTTCTCCTAGGTCGGGGGCGGACGAGTGCGGACGGGCCGGACGGAGGCGGGCGGAAAGGGCCGGAAGCCGACGGGTCAGGAGCGGGGGCGGGCCGTCGGTGATCAGCCTCCGTCCCAGCGGGGACTTGGACAAGAGGGTTGGGTAAAGTCCGTTCGAACTGTGGGCAGTTGGTCGATATTTCGAACAACCGCCATACGGGTACACCGCATCGAATCGTTTCAACTGGGCCTGCGCAAACCGTTGACGGGTCCTGGGGCCGCCCATACATTTCCCCGGCAAGCGCTTTCCTAAAACGATTCAATCATGTGGCGAAAGGTTCAACCATGGGCGGGAACAGGCAAGTCGAGAGGCGCACCTTCCTGAAGGCCACCGGCGCCACCCTGGCGACCGCGGCCGTCGGGGCGACCGCCGCCGGCTGTGGGGGCGGCAGCGGCTCGGGCGGGAGCGGCGGCGGGACGGTCACCCTCCGGTACTCCTGGTGGGGTGCCGACGACCGCGCCAAGAAGATCAACCAGGCCATCGCGCTCTTCGAGAAGAAGCACCCGAAGATCAAGATCAAGACGGACTTCCAGCCCTACGCGGATTTCTGGAAGAAGTTCAACACCCAGGCGGCGGGCGGCAATCCGCCGGATGTGATCCAGAACGCCGTCACCTTCCTGCGCAAGTACGACGCCCGCAATGTGCTCCTGGACCTGAACCCGCAGGTCAAGGCCGGCAACCTGAGCACCGAGGGGTTTCGCGCCGGACTGGAGAAGTTCGCCGAGGTCGACGGCAAGCTGCTCGGGATACCGGTCGGCTCCAACTCGATGGGCTACCTCATCGACGAGAAGCTGTACGAGAAGGCCGGAGTGAGCCCCCAGCACGGCTGGACCTGGTCCGACTGGCTGGCCGGCATGGAGAAGATCAAGGAGAAGACCGGCGTCGCGGGCGACTCCGGGCCCTCCGGGATCATGTACTACTACGACCTGGTGCTCCGCCAGAAGGGCAAGGCCTTCTTCACCGACACGGGCCTCGGCTTCGAAGAGGCCGACCTCGTCGCCGAGTGGACCGAGGCCAAGAAGCGCACCAAGGACGGCCTGTACGCCGCGCCCAAGCGGGTCGAGCAGCTCAAGCCCAAGTCGGCCACGGCGGGCGGGATCTCGGCGGGCGAGTTCACCTGGGACAACTTCGCCGTCCGCTACAGCGCCGAGGGCAGGAGCTCGTACGGCATCGCGCCGATCCCGACCACCGACGGCAGGAAGACCGGCCAGTACCTCGGCTCGCTGATGCTCAGCGGCACCCGGCGCACCAAGCACCCCAAGGAGGTCGCCGCCTTCATCAGCTTCATGGTCCACGACCCCGAGGTCGGCCGGATCATGGGCTACGACCGGGGCGTGCTGTCCACCGAGGCGCAGTTCGAGGCGTTCCGGCCGACCGACAGGGTGAGCAAGCAGATCGCCGCGTACGAGACACAGATCGCCTCGTCCGGTGTGCTGGAGCCGATCACCCCGCACCCGGCGGGTTCCGATGTCGTGGAGACGGCGTTCATGCGGCTCGCCACCGATCTGAGCCTGGACAAGGCGTCGCCCGGAGAGGCCGCGCAGAAGTTCTTCGCCGAGGCGAAGGCGGCACTGTCCACCCACGGGTGAGGCGCGCCCACCCGCATCGGACCTCACCGGCCGCCGCCCGAACCACCCCCTCCGGCGCGGCCGAGCTCCCCCTTGGAACCCCCGGAAGGCACGCAGTGACGCACACCCTGGCGGACCCGAAGGCCCGCTCCGCTCCTCCCCCACCCGGTGCCGCCACGGCCGACGGCGACGCACCCCGCAAGCACCGCCGACGGGAGAACCTGGCGGGCTACCTCTTCATGTCGCCCTGGCTCGCCGGGTTCCTGCTGCTGACGGCCGGCCCCATGGTGGCCTCGCTGTACTACGCCTTCACGGACTACAACCTCTTCGACGCCCCGCAGTGGATCGGCCTGGCCAACTTCCAGGACATGTTCGCCGATCCCCGCTGGCAGAAGTCGGTGGCGGTGACGGCCGAGTACGTCGTCATCGGTACGCCGCTGAAGCTGGCGGCCGCGCTCGGGGTGGCCCTGCTGCTCGCCCGGAGCCGGCGCGGCCAGGCGTTCTACCGGGCGGCCTTCTACGCCCCGTCGCTGATCGGCGCGAGCGTCTCCATCGCCATCGTGTGGCGGGCGCTGTTCACCGACGACGCGATCGTGGACCGGACCCAGCAGCTGTTCGGCCTGAACGTGGGCGGCTGGGTCGGTGACCCCGACTGGACGCTGTACGCCCTGGTGGCGCTCACCGTCTGGCAGTTCGGTGCCCCGATGGTGATCTTCCTGGCCGGGCTCAAGCAGGTACCGCGCGAACTGTACGAGGCCGCGGAGGTCGACGGGGCGGGTCCGCTGCGCCGGTTCTGGTCCATCACGCTGCCGATGATCTCCCCGGTGCTCTTCTTCAACGTACTGCTGGAAACCATCCATTCCTTCCAGGTGTTCGGCTCCGCGTACATCCTCGGCGGGCAGGGCAATCCCTGCGGTCCCGCCGACGCCACGCTCGTCTACACCTGTTACCTCTACCAACAGGGCTTCGAGAACAGCCGGATGGGCTTCGCCTCCGCCATGGCCTGGATGCTGCTGATCGCAGTCGGCCTGGTGACCGCGGTGCTGTTCCGGTCGCAGAAGCGCTGGGTGCACTACGAGGAGACCGCACGGTGACCGTTTCCCTCACTCCCGCCGCTCCCGAGGCCCCGCCGCGCGGCCCGGCCTCCCCCGCCCGCCCTCCGCGCAAGCGGGCCGGCTCCCTGATCTGGCACCTGGGGGCGCTCGCCGTCCTCGCCGTCGTCCTGTATCCGGTGGTGTGGGTGGTCGGTGGCTCGCTCAAACCGGGCGACCAGATCATCGGCAGCCTCCAGCTCCTGCCGACCGAGCCGATCCTCGACAACTACACCCGGCTCTCCGAGGGCATCGCCGACATCCCCATCTCCACCTTCTTCCTCAACTCGACCGTGCTGGCGGTCGGTTCGGTGGTCGGTGTCCTGATCTCCTGCTCGCTCGCCGCGTACGCCTTCACCAAGATCCGCTTCGCCGGGCGGAACCTGATGTTCACGCTGATGATCGGCACCCTGCTGCTGCCGTTCCACGTGCTGATGATTCCGCAGTACGTGCTCTTCCAGAAGCTCGAACTCATCAACACGATGGTGCCGCTGCTGCTCGGCAAGTATCTGGCGGTCGAGGCGTTCTTCGTCTTCCTGATGGTCCAGTTCATGCGCGGGCTGCCCAAGGAGCTCGACGAGGCCGCCCGCCTGGACGGTTGCGGCCATCTGCGGATCTACTGGTCGATCGTGCTGCCGCTGTGCCGCCCCGCGCTCATCACCAGCGCCATCTTCACCTTCATCAACGCCTGGAACGACTTCATGGGCCCGCTGCTCTACCTCAACGAGCCGGAGCAGTACACCGTCTCGCTGGGCCTGAAGATGTTCGTCGACCAGGACGCGGTGGCCGACTACGGCGGCATGATCGCGATGTCGCTGGTGGCTCTGCTGCCGGTGCTGGCCTTCTTCCTCGCCTTCCAGCGCTATCTGATCGACGGCATGGCGACGTCGGGCCTGAAGGGATGAGCCGCGGCCGGGCGGTGGGAACGGCACGGGTGGCCGCGCCGCGTTTCCCCGGGTTCGCGTCCCGGTTCGCGCTCTTCGCGGAATGCCTGCTGACGGGGGTGTGGGTGGTGCTGGCCTCGCTCCCCCTGGTGACGTATCCGGCGGCGCTCGCGGCGGGGGCGCGGCACCTGCGCCGCCACCTGGACCACCAGGCGGGCGGAGTCGGGAAGTTCGCGGACGACTTCCGGTCGGCACTGCGGCACGGCTGGGCGGTCGGCCTGGCCGGGTGGGTAGCCCTGTGGCTCCTGTGGGTCGATGTGTCGGCGGTACGGGCGGGGCTCCCCGGGGGTGGTGCGGTCGCCGCGATCGGGGTCGCCGCCTTCCTGGTGGCGGTGGTCGCGGGAATGCGGGCCGCTGCCGCCTGGGGCCCGGGGGCGTCCTGGCGGACGCTGCTGGCAGCCGCGGTACCGCGCACCCTGCGCGACCCCGCCGGATCGCTGCTGCTGGTCGGCGGGCTGGTGGTCGTCGCGGTCTCCTGGCGGATGGCTCCCCCGCTGGCGGTACCGGTGGTGGGGGCGGTGGTCGCGGGTGCGGTCGCGGTCGAAGCCCGCCTGCGCACCCGGCCCGGGGCCGAGTAGCGCCGGCGCAGCACCCCCATCCGACCCGGGCCCGGGCAACACCCCGCACCCCCGGAACACCCCCGCACCCGGGAGCCCCCCGCCCCGGGGCCCGCTCAGCACCACCGCACCTGCGGAACACCCCACCCGCCTCAACCGAAAGGCACCCCCATGTCCCCGCTCCCCAGGAGAACCGTCCTGCGCGCCGCCGCGCTCGCCGGCGCCGCCACTCAGGTCGGGCCCCTGCTCGCCGCCGCCCCCGCCCAGGCCGCCGGGTCCGCCGCCGCCCCGGACCCCGCCGACACCGCCCCGGTCCCGCTCAAGTGGCTGGAAGCGGGCGGACTCGGCGCCGCCCCCGGCTCGACCGTCGGCGTCCCGTGGCCCCGGGGCGCACACCCCAAGGAGCAGACCTTCGCCCTCACCGCCGCCGACGGCAGACCCGTCCCGGTGCAGAGCTGGCCCCTCGCCCAGTGGCCCGACGGGTCGCTCAAGTGGACCGCGCACGCCGTCGGCGCGGAGGCCGCCAGTGAGACGTACAGCCTCGGCCCCGGCACCCCGGCGGCGCCCGCCCGGAAGATCACCGTCACCGCCGGCGGTGGCACCGTCGAGGTGTCCACCGGTGTCATCACCGCCCGCATCGGCACCACCGGAAGCGCCCTGGTGAAGTCCGTCGTCCGGGGTCGCACCGAGATCGCACGGAACGGCCGCCTGGTCCTGCTGCGACAGGGCGAGATCGAGGACGGCGACCAGGGCTCGGAGAAGTACGAGCGCTTCGAGAGCGTGATCGACCACACCGAGGTGGAGCAGAACGGGCCGGTGCGGGCCGTCGTGCGGGTGGACGGCAAGCACCGCAAGGGCAACCGGAGCTGGATGCCGTTCTCGGTGCGGCTGTACTTCTACGCGGGCGGCGAGTCCTTCCGGATGGTGCACACCCTCACGTACGACGGGAAGCAGGAGCCCGGCAGGGCGAGCGGTGATTTCGTGCGGGGGCTCGGGGTGCGGTTCACCGTGCCGCTGCGCGATCCCTCGTACGACCGTCACGTCCGTCTCGGCGGCGATGGTACGGGGCTGCTGCGCGAGGCCGTGAAGGGGATCACGGGGCTGCGCCGCGACCCGGGGATCACCGTGCAGAACGCCCAGTTCGAGGGACAGAAGCTGGCCGATCCGGCGACCTGGGACCAGCGGGTGACCAGCCGGCTGCACCTGATCCCCGAGTGGGGGGACTACACGCTCAGCCAGCTGTCCGCCGACGGGTTCACGGTGCGCAAGCGGACCAAGAAGGGCCACGGGTGGATCGCGGCAGGTGGTGGCCGGCGGGCCTCCGGATACGGGTACGTGGGCGGGCCGAGCGGCGGGCTGTCGTTCGGGCTGCGGGACTTCTGGCAGAAGCATCCGGCCGGCATCGACGTACGCGACGCGCACACCGACGCGGCGGAGGTGACGCTGTGGCTGTGGTCGCCGGAGGCCCAGCCGATGGACCTGCGCTTCTACCACGACGGCCTCGGCCAGGACACCTACGCCGAGCAGCTCGAAGGCCTCAACATCACCTACGAGGACTACGAGCCCGGCTTCGGCACCCCGTACGGCATCGCCCGCACCAGCGAACTCCTCTTCTGGGCCCACGACTCCACCCCGAGCGCCGCCGCCCACGCACGCGAGAGCGAAGCGGTCCGGACGCTGCCCCAACTGGCTGCTCCTCCCGCCCAGTTGGTGAAGGCGAAGGTCTTCGGCGGGCTGTTCTCGGAGCCCGACCGCTCCGTCCCGGCGAAGGCGAAGATCGAGGATCACCTCGACTTCCTCTTCACCTACTACCGCGACCAGGTGGAGATGCGCCGCTGGTACGGGTTCTGGGACTACGGCGACATCATGCACAGCTACGACCCGGTGCGTCACCAGTGGCGTTACGACGTCGGCGGCTACGCCTGGGACAACTCCGAGCTCTCCCCCGACATCTGGCTCTGGTACGCGTATCTGCGGTCGGGCCGCGCCGACATCTTCCGGTTCGCGGAGGCGATGACCCGGCACACCGGCGAGGTCGACGTCTACCACCTGGGGCAGTGGGCGGGGCTCGGCACCCGGCACGGCATCCAGCACTACGCGGACTCCGCGAAGCAGCAGCGGATCGCCAATACGACGTACCGCCGGTTCTACTACTTCCTCACCGGCGACGAACGCACCGGTGATCTGATGCACGCCAACGTCGACTCCGACGAGACGTTCCTGGCGCTGGACCCCCTCCGCAAGATCCGGACCGAGCCGTACACCCCGGACCGGCACGCGCTGTCCGTCGGGTTCGGGACGGACTGGTCGGGGCTGGTCTCGGCGTGGCTGACCGAGTGGGAGCGGGGCGGCCCGAAGGCCGGGAAGGCGAAGGCGCGGGTGCTGTCGACCATGGAGACGATCGCCGCGCAGCCGAACGGTTTCGTGCAGGGCTCCGGGCTGTACGACCTGGACACGGGCCGCTTCGCGATCGATCAGGAGGCCAAGGTCGGTGTCTCGCACCTGTCGGCGGTCTTCGGGCTGGGCGAACTGTGCGCGGAGCTGATCCTGCTGGTGGACATGCCGGCCTTCAAGGCGGCCTATCTCGACTACTGCCGCTACTTCAACGCGACCAAGGCCGAGCAACGGGCCCGCTACGGAAAGGACTTCGGCTCCCTGATCCTCTTCCAGGGCCACTCCCGGCTCGACGCGTACGCGGCCGTGCAGAGCGGTGACGAGAAGCTCGCCAAGCGGGCGTGGGAGAAGTTCTACAAGAGCGACGGCTACCAGGAGTCGTCCCCCTGGGTCACCGAGAAGGTGACCGGGCCGGCCGCCCTGGTCCCCGGTTCCGAGGCCAACTGGGTCTACACCAACGACACCTCCCTCTACGGGCTCGCCGCCATCGAGATCCTGGCGCTGCTCGGTGACCGGATGCCGTAGCCCGGCAGTCCTTCCCCTCCCTCACCGCCACCCACCAGTACGATTCCGGGTGACCGCGCGCCAGTCCCGGCAGGGCGACGCGGTCACCGGCACCCAGCGCCCCAGGAGTACGGACCCCATGTCACACACGGCACATCCGGCAGGCCAGGTCGGCATCAAGGACGTGGCCCGCGCCGCCAAGGTGTCCGTCGGGACGGTCTCCAATGTCATCAACCGCCCCGACTCGGTGGCCGAGGCCACCCGTAACCGGGTCCAGGCGGCCATCGAGCGGCTCGGCTATGTGCGCAGCGAGTCGGCACGGCAGTTGCGGGCCGGCCGCAGCCGGATGATCTCGCTGCTGGTTCTCGACATGGGCAACCCGTTCTTCGTGGACATGGCCCGTGGCGCCGAGCGGGCGGTGCGCGCGGCGGGCCTGGGCGTGATGGTCTGCAACAGTGCGCAGGATCCCGCCGAGGAGGCCGACTACCTGGCGCTCTTCGCCGAGCAGCGGGTCCGGGGGGTGCTGCTGACCCCGGCCGACGCGACGGGCCGCACCATCGACGGGTTTCGCCGGCACGGCATTCCGTTCGTGCTGGTCGACCGGGTGGCGGAGGGCGGCACCGAGTGCTCGGTTTCGGTGGACGACGTCACCGGGGGGACCCTCGCGGTGCGTCATCTGCTGGAGGCGGGGCACCGGGAGGTGGCCTTCGTGGGCGGGCCCGCCAGGCTCCGTCAGGTGCAGGACCGGCGCGAGGGCGCGCTGGCCGCGCTCGCCGCCGCCGGGCTGCCGCCCGAGGCGCTGCGCGAGATCCCGACCGAGCGTCTGGACGTGGCGGCCGGACGGGACGCGGGCGCCCGGCTGCTCGGGCTCGCCCGGCGGCCGACCGCCGTGTTCTGTGCGAACGACCTGCTCGCGCTCGGGCTGCTCCAGTCGATGTACGCGGCCGGGGTACGGGTGCCGGAGGAACTGGCGCTCGTCGGGTACGACGACATCGAGTTCGCGTCCGCCGCTGCCGTACCGCTGACCTCGGTACGGCAGCCGGCCGCACGAATGGGGGCGCTGGCGGCGGAACTGCTCCTTGAGGAACTGGCGGTGGACGCGGGGGCCGCGCAGGTGAAGCACTCCCATCGGAGTGTGGTGCTCCAGCCTGAACTGGTCGTACGGCGCTCGACCTTGACGGTGGGTCACCGCTGAGAGCGGGCTTTTCGCTCGCCCCCGGGAGTTGGTGACGGGGGGCCTGGCGGCCCCTGCGTCGCGCAGGCCACCGCGGATCGCCACTCGGTGACAGGGGCCCCTGTTACCGCCGTCCGCCGGGCTCCCAGGGGTGGACCTCGATGGCCGCGTACCGGTCCGGGGAGCTCAGGACCGCGCGTGCGGTGTCCTCGTCCGGGGCCCTGACCAGGGCCGCCGTGCCCAGCCAGGTGTCGCCGTCGTCGCCCAGCAGCGGTCCGTAGGCGAACAGATCGTCCTGTACGTGTGCGGGGACGACGGTGTCGGCGGGTTCGCCCTCGCCCAGGCCGAGCACCAGGTAGCGGTTGCCGACGCTCTCGTCGCCGGGGAACTCCCACATGGTGCGGCCCAGCAGGTTGCGCCAGCGGCGCAGCAGGACGTCACGGTACGCACCCGCTTGATAGTTGGGCTCGTCGAAGGCGAAGGCGCGGGCGGCGGCGGTGTCCGGGAGGTCGACCATGTGGACGCTGCCGGTGGGGGTTTCGCCGTCGGCGGCGAAGGTGGGGCCGCGGGCGATGAGTTCCTTGGCGTACTGGTCCATGTAGGACCAGTGGGCTTCGATGAGTTGTTCGCGGAGGCGGAGGGAGTCGGGACGGTCGCGGTGGTAGGCCAGGAATTCCATGATCGGAGGGTGCCTGATGGGCGGGGCGGGTGTCGAGGGCAGGGCGGCGGTCCAAGAGGCCGCCCGGGTCACCCCGTTCTCGGCGCGGCTGTCGGTGCGGCTGTCGGTGCGGTTCTCGGCGCGGCTGTCGGTGCGGCTGTCGGGGCGGTTCTCGCTGCGCCCGTCGGTGTGGTTCTCGGTGCGGACAGGTGACTGCGGATCGGTGGTTGACGCGCCTCAGGGGTGTGGCCGCCTCGGTATGGAAGCTTTGGGCCCCGCTCCATTCTTCCTTCAGGAGGTCCATCCGCATGGTTCCAGGTGTTTCGCGGAGAGATGCGCTGCGTGGGCTCGGGGGCGCACTGCTCGCCGCCACGGCCGGTGGGGTGCCCATGGCCGTCGCCGCTGACCGGGGGCGTCCGGGTGGGGCGGACGGGGGCCGGTTCTCGGCGCGGGTCGAGGGGCTGCTGGCCCGGCTGACCCGGGCGGAGAAGCTGATGCTGGTGCACGGCAGCACCGACCCGACCGGCGCCAGGCCGATCGGCTTCACCGCCGGGGTGGAGCGGTTGGGAATTCCGCCGCTGCGTTTCACCGACGGGCCGGCCGGTGTCCGACTGCGTCGCGGGCGGGCCTCCACCGCACTGCCCGCACCGGTGATGCTGGCGGCCTCCTTCGATCCCCGCCTGGCCGACGCGTACGGGACCGTGCTCGGGCAGGAGGGGCGGGCGTTCGGGGCGGATGTGGTGCTCGCTCCGATGGTGAACCTGATGCGCACCCCGTATGCGGGCCGCAATTTCGAGACCTTCTCCGAGGACCCCTTGCTGACCGCTCAGATCGCGGCGGCCGAGATCCAGGGCATCCAGGCGCAGGGGGCGGTCGCGGCGGTGAAGCACCTCGCCCTGAACAACCAGGAGGCGGACCGGCTGACGGTCGATGTCGAGATCGAGGAACAGCCGCTGCGAGAAATGGAGTTGCGCGGCTTCGAGGCTGCCGTGGCGGCGGGGGTGGGTGTCGTGATGGGCTCCTACAACAAGGTGCGCGGCAGCTACGCCTGTGAGAACCGTCCGCTGCTCACCGACCTGCTGCGCGGTGAATGGGGCTTCACCGGCTGGGTGGTGAGCGACTGGGGGGCCACCCACTCCACCGCACAGGCGATCACCGCCGGCCTGGACATGGAGATGCCGGGCAGTACCCACTTCGGCGCCGCGCTCGGGCGGGCGATCGCCGACGGCTCCGTACCGGAAGCCGCCCTGGACACGGCAGTCGGCCGGATCCTGAGCGTCCAGGAACGCTTCCACCTCCTCGACGAGTGGCCCCCGGGCCGCCCCGACCACGACGCCGCATCCGGTGCCCGCACCGCACTCGACGTCGCCCGCGCGGGCGCGACCCTGCTCCACAATCCGCACGCCACCCTTCCGCTGAGCGACGAGCGGGCCACCTCGCTGGCGCTGATCGGGCCCACCGCGCTCAGACCCTTCGTCTCCGGTGGTGGCAGCGCCTATGTGGATCCCGCCCACGCGGACAGCCCGGAGACGGTGTTCCGCGAGCGCGGCGCCCAGGTACGTACCGCACTCGGCGAGAACATCTACGGCCACCCGCTCGTCGCCCCCTCGACCAGCCTCGACGACCTCCGTGTCCCGGCCCGCGAGACGCGCACCATGCACGCCCTGATCACCGTCCCGCAGGCGGGCACCTGGACCTGGGTCCTGCACCACTCGGGTGCGGCGCCGCACCTGCTCGTGGACGGTGTGGACCCGTTCCGGCCGGTGCCCGGGTCCGAGTTCGCCGTTGGCGGGCTGCTGCGCACCGCCCCGGGCGGTTTCGTCCTGCGCCGCTGCACCACCGAACTGACCGCGGGAACCCACCGCATCGACCTCACCGCGAACGGCGGCGCCCAGGGCCAGCAGGTGCGGCTGCGGCACCTCAGCGAGTCGACCCGGGCGGCCGACCTCGCCGAAGCCGTGTCGGCGGCCCGCGCGGCGAGCACCGCCGTGGTGTTCGCCTACGAGGACGCCACCGAGGGCCACGACCGCACCACCCTGAACCTGCCGGGCAACCAGAACACCCTGATCAGCGCGGTCGCCGCGACCGGCACCCCCACCGTCGTCGTGCTCAACGCCTCCGGCGCGGTCGCGATGCCCTGGCTGGACGAGGTCGCGGCGGCCCTGCACATGTACTACCCCGGCCAGGAAGGCGCCCGGGCCACCGCCGAAGTGCTGTGCGGCGACATCGATCCCGGCGGCCGCCTCACACAGAGCTTCCCCACCGACGACGACTCGCACGCCACGGCCCAGGATCCCGGCCGCTACCCCGGCACCGGCTCCACCGTCACCTACTCCGAGGGGATCCTGGCCGGCCACCGCTGGCACACCGCGACCGGCACCGCCCCGCTCTTCCCCTTCGGCCACGGCCTGTCGTACACCACCTTCGAGCACGCCGACCTCACCGCGGAGGCCGAACGCGACGGCTCGCTCACCGTGCGGTTCACCGTCACCAACACCGGTGACCGGCCCGGCGTCACCGTCCCGCAGGTCTACCTGGGCCCGTCACCCGACCTCACCGCCAACCAGATCGGCCAGCCACCCCGGATCCTGGCCGGCTACCGGCGCGTTTCCCTCCGCCCCGGCCGGTCCAAGAACGTCACGGTCAAGGTCGCCCCCCGGCAGCTGTCCTCGTGGAGCACCGCCCGCCGCGCCTGGGTGCTGGGCACCGGCAGCCGTTCGCTCTGGATCGCCGACTCCGCGGAGGACCTGCGCCTGGCGGGGACCGTCGTGCTGGGCGCTGCGGGCGGTCCGGCGCAGGGAGGGCGCGGCCTCGGTTTCGGCGGCAGCCAAGGGTCTTCGGGTGCCGAACCGAAAGTGACTCTCAACCTTCACTAGAGGGTTACTCTTCGCATGCCCACGGCCCCCGCCCCGCGCATCCCCCACGTCACGGCTATGGGAAACCCATGCTCGCGGCGCTACCCTCCGCCGCATGATTTCCACGGTTGTCTGGGGAACAGGCAATGTGGGACGCGCGGCGATCCGTGCCGTCGACGCCCATCCGGAGCTCGATCTGACGTCCGTCCTGGTGCACAACCCCGCCAAGGTGGGCCGCGACGCGGCCGACCTGGCCGGGCTGGACGGCAAGCTGGGAGTCACCGCCACCGACGACATCGATGCGGTGCTCGCCACCAACCCCCGCGCGGTCGTGTACGCCGCCTCCGGCGACATCCGCCCTGACGAGGCGCACGCCGATGTCCTACGGGCACTGCGCGCGGGCGCGGTGGTGGTCACTCCCGCCCTGTACGCCCTCTACGACCAGCGCAGCGCCCCGCCCGAACTGCGCGAGCCGCTGCTCGCCGCCGCCACCGAGGGCGGCGGCGCCCTCTTCGTCTCCGGCATCGACCCCGGCTGGGGCAACGACTCGCTCCCCCTCCTGCTCAGCGGTCTCGGCAGCATCGTCGACGTGATCCGCTGCCAGGAGGTCTTCGACTACTCGACGTACGACCAGCCGGACTCGGTGCGCGACCTCATCGGCATGGGCCACCCCATGGCGTACCAGCCCCTGATGCTCGCCGAAGGCATCCCCACCATGGTGTGGGGTGGCCAACTCCGGCTGATGGCAAGGGCGTTGGGCGCCGAACTGGACGAGATCCGGGAGACCCTGGAGCGCCGCCCGCTGGAGAGTACGCTGCACACCCGGACCATGGGCGAGTTCGCGGCGGGCACCCAGGGTGCGGTCCGGTTCGAGGTGCAGGGCATCGTCGGGGGCGTACCGCGCCTGGTGATCGAGCACGTCACCCGCATCCACCCGTCCTGCGCTCCGGACTGGCCGCAGCCACCGGACGGGGCCGGGGCGCACCGGGTGATCGTCGAGGGACGCCCGCGCATGGAGCTGACGCTCACCGCCGACGACGAGGACGAGAACCGTTCGGCGGGCGGCAACGCGGTCGCCGTCGGGCGGCTGGTCGGTGCGATCGACTGGCTCGCCGGAGCGAAGCCCGGGCTGTACGACGCACTGGACGTGCCGCTGCGACCGGCGGTCGGGCGACTGGGCGCGGGCCGCCCGAGCGCGAGCCCGAGCCCGAATCCAGGCCCGAACCAGAGCCAGAATCCACGCCCGAACCAGAGCCCGAGCCCAGGAAAGGGCAGCTCATGACCTACATCGACATTCCCGAGGGCAAGGAACCCATTTCCTACGTCTGGGGCGAGCTGGTCCCGGGCATCGGCCCCGCCGCCGCCGACCTGGCGCTCGCGGTGTACACGCACACCACGCTCGGACTGCGCGAGTTCGAGGCCGCGCGGCTGCGGATCGCGCAGATCAACGGCTGCCTGTTCTGCCTGGACTGGCGCACCGACCGCGATGGCGAGAAGGTCGAGCAGGAGTTCGCGGGCGCGGTGACCGAGTGGCGCACCACGGACGCGTTCGACACCAGGACCCGGCTCGCCGCCGAGTACGCCGAGCGGTACGCACTCGACCACCACGGCATCGACGAGGACTTCTGGAAGCGGATGTCCGGCAGCTACAGCCAGGCGGAGGTCGTGGAGCTGACGATGTGCCTGGGCTCCTGGCTGGCCTTCGGCCGGCTCAACCGGGTGCTGGGCCTGGACACCGTCTGCGTACTGCCCGGACATTGACGGTACGTCAGCCCCGCCCCGCAAAATCGCTGTTCACGACCCCCTTCCCGGAGAAGAATGGAGGCACATAAACAGGAGTAGACCTATGAATCCTTCCCGCATCGCCCTCGACACCCTCTTCTCCCCCGCCGATCTCGCCAAGGCGGTCGAGACCGGTCATGTGACACGCCGCCAGCACCCCTCGCTGCCGCTGTCCATCTACGCGTACACCCGCACCTGCCAGTTCGAGCAGGCCTGGTCGGATGCGACGCTGCGGTGCCGGGGGCTGGTCGTGGACGACGAGTGCGGGGACGTGGTGGCGCTGCCGCTGCCCAAGTTCTTCAATGTGGCGGAGCACGCGGCGGGCCGCCCGTACGCGGCCGCGCTCCCCGAGGAGCCCTTCGAGGTGTACGACAAGGTCGACGGCAGCCTCGGCATCGTCTTCCACTACGGCGGCCGCTGGCACGTCGCCTCCAAGGGCTCCTTCACCAGCGAGCAGGCGACCTGGGCACAGCGCCGCCTCGCCGCCCTCGACACCTCCGCGCTCGTCCCGGGGACGACGTACCTCGCCGAGATCCTCTACCCGGAGAACCGGATCGTCGTGGACTACGGCGACCGCCGCGACCTCGTCCTGCTCGCCGCCTTCGGCGCGGACGGGGCCGAGGTCCCGCTGGCGCGGGCAGCCGAGGGGTGGGGCCCGATCGGGTCCGTGGTGCGGGTGTGGCCCGCGATGCCGCTCGCCGACCTCCTCGCCCTGACCGGTTCCAGCACCCACATCGGCGGTGCCGCGGCGACCGGCACCGACGCCGAGGGCTTCGTGCTGCGGTTCACGTCCGGGCTGCGCGCGAAGGCGAAGATCGCCGAGTACGTACGGCTGCACAAGGTGCTGACCGGCGTCACCGAACGCGACATCTGGACCCGGTACGGCATCCAGCGCTTCGCCGACACGGGCCGGCCGCCCCAGCAGATCGCCCAGGCCGTGGCCTGCTCCGTGGCGGAAGCGGGGGCGGGGCGTCCGCTGGACGACCTCCTTGAGCAGGTACCGGACGAGTTCGACGCCTGGGTGCGCCGGGTGGTCGACGGCCTCGAAGCGCGGGCGGCCGACCGGGAGCGGGCCATCGACGCGGCGTATGCGAAGATCGCCCCGCTCGCGGGCGACCGGGCCGCTTTCGCCCGCGCGGCGCAGGAGATGACGGAACGCGAGCTGCGGTCCGCGATGTTCCTGCGGCTGGAGGGGCGGCCCACCGATCTGATGGTGTGGCGGTCGCTGAAGCCGGTGACCGCCGACCCGTTCACGAACGATGAGGACAGCTGAACCATGACCGACACCGAGGCCTCCACGGCAGCAGCCGTGGAGCCCACTCCCCCGCCCGCCCTGCCTCCCCTGCCCACCGTGCACGTCATGACCGGCCTCCCCGCCTCCGGCAAGACCACCGCCGCGCGCCACCTCCAGGCCGCATCCGGCGGCCGGATGCGCCGGGTCAACCTCGACGACCTGCGCGCGATGCTCGACATTCCGGCCGCCGAGGGCGAGGAGCGCACTCGTTCCTTCGCCCACGAGCAGACCGTCCTGACCACCCAGGACGCGGCGGTCCGGGCGGCCGTCGACGGCGGCTTCGACGTGGTCGTCGACAACACCCACCTCACCCAGCACATCCCCAAGCGCCTCAAGGCGGCCGTCGCGGGGCAGGCCCGCTTCGTCGTCCACGACTTCACCGACGTCCCCGTCGAGGAGTGCGTTCGCCGTGACGCCGCACGAGAGCGCCCGGTCGGCGAGGAGATCATCCGCATCCTCGCGCAGAAGCACACCAACGCGAAGAAGGGCGGCTGGCGCCTCACCGCCGACTGGCTCAACGACCAGCCCCCGGTGGTTCCCTACGTCGCCGACCCCACCCTCCCCTCCGCCGTGATGTGCGACATCGACGGCACCCTCGCCCTGACCGGCGACCGCGGCCCCTACGACTTCTCCCGCTGCGGCACCGACCTCCTCAACCCCTCCGTCCGCGACGCCCTGCACGCCTTCCGGTCCGCCCACGGCGACACCCTGGTCCTGCTCTCCGGCCGCAGCGAGGACTTCCGCGAGCAGACCGAGGAGTGGCTGACCCGCCACGAAGTCCCGTACGACGAACTGTGGATGCGCCCCTCCGGCGACCAGCGCCGCGACGACCTCGTCAAGGCCGAATTGTTCGACAAGCACGTCCGCGAGCGCTTCGCGGTACGGGTCTCGCTGGACGACCGCGACCGGGTGGTGGAGCTCTGGCGGCGGATGGGACTGCCGACCTGGCAGGTCAACTACGGCGCTTTCTAGGGGCGTTGACTGGGGCGGGCCAAGGGGGTCGCGGGGGGCGGCTCAGGGGTGCGGGAGGGGGCGGGCCGCCTCCCTCCGGTCCAGTACCCGCAGGGCCATCCGGCTCCAGCGGAGGTTCTCCCGCTCGAAGGCCATGCCGCGCTGGAGGGTGAGGTAGGGGCCGATGCGCTCGGCGTCGGTGAGGTAGTCGTCCTCGCTGCGGCCGTCCAGCAAGCGGTCCCGCAGCCTCTCGTAGCGGGCGAGCTTGTCCTTGGCCCAGTCCTGGCGCTCAGCGATGGCCGCGCGCACCGCCTCGGCGTCGCCCGCGTCGAGGCTCTGGACCTTGACCATGAGTTCGTCGCGGATGGCGCTCGGGCGGCCGGGGGGTTCGGCGGTGTAGGCGTGCACGGCGTCGCGACCGGCCTGAGTGAGGGCGAAGAGGCGCTTGTTGGGGCGTCGCTCCTGCTGCACCACCCGGGCGGCGATCAGCCCTTCCGTCTCCATGCGCTCCAGTTCGCGGTAGAGCTGTTGCGGGGTGGCCATCCAGAAGTTGGCGACCGAGGCGTCGAAGCTCTTGGCGAGGTCGTACCCGGACGCCTCGCCCTCCAGGAGGGCCGCCATCACGGCGTTGCGCAGTGCCATGCGGGCACCGTAGCAAGCTGTGGACTTATCGCTCCCGTCCCCCCATACTCACCGGCACACCTATTCAACTAATTGACTATTCCCGGAGTCGCCGTGAACCCCTTCCGCAAGGCAGTCGAAGACCGCGACGAGGCAGCGATCGAGGCGCTGCTCGCCGACGATGTCGTGTTCACCAGCCCGGTCGCGTTCAAGCCGTACCAGGGCGCGGCGATCACCGGCGCGATCCTGCGCGGGGTGATGCGCGTCTTCGAGGATTTCCGTTACGTCCGTGAGATAGGCGACCCGGAGGGCCGCGACCACGCCCTCGTCTTCACGGCGACCGTGGCGGGCAAGCTGATCGAGGGCTGCGACTTCCTGCACTTCGACGAAGCGGGCCGGATCGACGCGTTGACGGTCATGGTCCGTCCGCTGACCGCGGCGCAGGCCCTGTCGGAGGCGATGGGCGCCCAGTTCGAGCGGATCGCGGCGGAGGCGGCGGGCCCGGAGGCCGAGCCGGCCCGGATCGGCGCCGACTCCGACTCCGCCTCCGCCTCCGCCTAGTGACGCTGCCCGAGGACGCAGAACTCATTGCCCTCGGGGTCGTGCATGACCACCCACGGCTGCTCGCCCTGGCCGATGTCGGCCCGCTTCGCGCCATGGGCCAGCAGACGGGCCACCTCGGCGGCCTGGTCGTCGGGGCGGAAGTCGCAGTGCAGGCGGTTCAGCGCGTTGTTCTCCTCGTCGTTCCGTACGAAGAGCAGGCCCGGCAGGCGCTCCGGCTCCGGGCGGATCTCGAACACGTCGTCGTCCTGGTCGACGACCACCCAGCCGAGGGCCTCGGTCCACCACTGCCCGAGAGCCACCGGGTCTGCCGCTTTGACGGTTACCTGTTCCCATTCCAAGGTCATCCGGCGACCCTAGTCGGTACCGACCAGCAGCGTGGGGGCGGTGCCGAGGGATTCTCAGTCGTCGAGGAGTCGCCACGCTGTCAGGGCGAGTCGGGCCCGCAGCAGGCCGGTGGGTTCGGTGAGTTCGATGTTCAGGGTTCTGGTGAGCTGGTCGAGGCGGCGGGCGACGCTGCTGTGGTGGAGGTGGAGGAGGTCGGCGGCGCGGCGCAGGGAACCGGTGGCGCAGTAGGTGTCGAGGGTGTTCAGGTCGTCGGGGTTGTCGGCGATGCGGGCGAGGGCGATGACGTCGGGGTTGTGGCGTGCGGTGTCGCGGGGGACCTCGGCGAGCAGGGCGAGGGCGCCCAACTCGTGGTGGTGGACGACCGGTTGACGCACGGTGGTGAATCGGAGGGCGGTGCGGGCCTGCCGCCAGGCGCGGTCGGGGGTGTCGGCGGTGCCGGTGCCGGCGCGGGTTCCGGTGGGGAGGGTGGAGGTGGTGACGGCTGTGGCGAGGAGGACGCCGACGTCGGCGAGCGGGGCTGCCTTGAGGTGGCCGGTCGGGCAGATCAGGGCGCCGAGCCGGTCGAGCGGGACGGGTGAGCGTACGGCGACGGCGTGGACCGGCAGCGCGGCGGCGAAGCCCAGCAGGCGCAGTGCCCTTGCCCGGGCGGCCTCGTCGGTGTCGGGGCCGATGGCGAGTTCGACGAGGGCGGGGTCGGCCATGGTGGTGCGGGCGGGGCCGTAGCGTTCGACGACCGCTGCGGTGGCGAGGGCGAGCCGGTCGAGGAGTACCTCGTCGAGGGGGCCGGGGGCGGCGGTGCGTTCCAGCCATACGCTGCCGATCTCCTCGTCGTCGAGGGTGATCGGGGCGGTGGTGGACGCGGGGTGCGGCGGGGTGGGGGCCGGGGCGCCGTTGGGTGAGAAGCGGACGACCTGCCGGGTGCCGTCCAGCCGGATGCCGACGTCGCAGCCGGCGAGGGCGGCCGAGGCACGGGCGAGGGCGGGGAGGTCGACGCGTCGGCGCATCAGGGTGTCGTAGAACGTGACGACCCGGATCGCGCCGTGCGCGTGCGGGTCCAGGTCCGCCAGGCGTTCCGAGAGTGCCTCCATGTCAGGAGAATAGGGCGAGCGGGCCGGGAGGGGTGTCGACGCGCGGTGCGCAACTGTGGTCGTATGCGCGACAGTTGGCGGGATCGCCCGGGTGCGGCCCCGGGTGCGTCGGCGTGCCGGAACCCACCTCCGACGACCACGGGTGGGCGGCGGGTGGGCCGGGCCCGGCCCACCCGCCGCCGCGTCCCGTCCTTACGGCGCCATCTCGTACGTCCCCGAGAGCGCCTCCACCTGCTCCCACACGCGCACCGAGCGCGCCTCGTCCACCACCGGCCGGCGGACCGCGCCCAGCGCCCACTCCTGCTGCTGCTCGGTGGCGGAGTCCTTGCCGTGCAGTTCGACGGAGTGTGCGGAGAAGTCCCGTACGAGCACCGCGAACAGCTCGTCCAGGACGTCCTCGTCGAGGCCGGTCAGGCGGGCCTGCTCCAGGATCAGCTGGCCGTACACCACCAGTGCGAAGAGCTGGCCGACGGAGAGGAGCAGGTCGAGGTCCTTGCTCTGCTCCTTGTCGGGGGCGGCCGTGGTGACGAACTCGCAGAGGGCGTCGGCCTGTTCACGCAGCCGGGCCACGTTCGGGAGGGTCGCGTACGCGTCGTACGCCCCGCGCCAGTCGTGGAACCGGATCGCGCCGAGGCCGCGCGCAGGGCCCTGGCGGAAGAGGAACTCGTCGTCGGCCGCGTCGAGGCGGGTCGGGACGGGCTCGTACGGCGCCGGGGCGAGCAGGTGGTTGCCCATGAACTTGAGGATCAGCGCGAGGTTGACGTGGACGGTGCCCTCCAGCTTGGGCAGGCCACGGATCTCGATCGCCGCCTGGGCGAAGTAGTTGTCCTTCTCGAAGCCCTTGGCGGCGATGACGTCCCACATCAGGTCGATGACCTTCTCGCCCTCGGTGGTCACCTTCATCTTCGTCATCGGGTTGAAGAGGAGGTAGCGGCGGTCGTCGGGGCCCGCCGTGCGGAAGTAGTCGACGGCGCGGTCGCTGAAGAGCTTCATGCCGACGAGCCGGACGTACGCGTCGGTCAGCTCGCGGCGCACGTGCGGGAACGCGGTGACCGGGCGCCCGTAGAGGATGCGGTTGCTCGCGTGCGTGACGGCCTCGTACATCGCGTGCTCGCAGATGCCGATGGACGCGGTGCAGAGGTTGAACTTGCCGACGTTGACGGTGTTCAGGGCTGCGTCGAAGGCGGCCTGGCCGGTGTGCAGGACGTCGGCCGGGGTGACCGGGTACGCCTCCAGCCGGAACTCGCTGACGTACTTCGACGAGTCGACGACGTTCTTGACCAGGTGGTACGCCGGGTGACGGCTGTCGGCGGCGAAGAAGACGTACCCCTCCGGACCCTCGATGTCGGTGCGCCGCCCGAATACGGAGACCAGCCCGGCCGCGTTGCCGTTGCCGATGTAGTACTTGGAGCCGTTGGCCAGGAAGCCTCCGCTGGCGTCCGGCGTGAGCAGCATGTCGGTGTTGTAGATGTCCGCGCCGTGCGACTTCTCGGAGAGGCCGAACGCGAACACCTCACCCTGGTCGAGGAGTTCGGCCGCACGGGCGCGCGCGTCGGCGTTGTCGCTCTGCCAGACCGGGCCGAGGCCGAGGATGGTGACCTGCCAGGCGTACCAGTAGTCGAGCCCGTAGAAGCCGAAGATCTCGTTGAGGGCGGCGATGCGGGCAGTGTCCCACCGCTTGTCGGTGTTGTCACCGGCGGCGGCGGCCGGAGTCAGGAAGGTCGCGAACAGCCCCTCCTTCGCGGAGAAGGCGAGAAAGTCCCCCAGCCAGGCGCGGGTGCGGTAGTCCTCGATGATCTGGCGCTTGCCGCGCGCCTCGAACCAGTCGACGGTGGCGCGCAGCAGCCGGTGCGTCTCGGCGTCGAAGCCCTGCGGGTCGTAGGTACGCGGGTTGAAGAGGAGCGAGTCGGCCATGGGGGTTCGCCTTCCGGGGTACGGAGTTGAGGGTGTCCGGTCAGTCATCAGTCAGTGGGTGCGGTGACGCCAGGGGATGCGGGGGCATCAGAGGAAGTGGTGGCACCAGGGGTTGCGGCGGCACCCCGGGATGCGGGGGCGTCGGCGGGTGTCTCGTTACGTCGGTCCGCCGCGACCAGTCGCCGTACCGTCGCCAGCACGTCCTCCAGCCAGACGACCGTCATCCGCTCGTACGCGATGCCACCGCGCAGCACCACGTGCTGGAGTTCCTGCCCCGCGTCGGGTGCGGCGGGGGCATCGGGCCCGGTGAAGTCACGGTCCTGGCCGGCGAGGTAGTGCGCGAGGCGGTCCTGGTGGGCGCGGTGGTGCCGTTCGACCTCGCGGAGCAGCGCCGCCGGGTCGTCGAAGGCGGCGCCCCGGATCTTCACGGCGAGGTCGTGGCGCAGGCTCTCGGGTTCGCTGGGCCGGTGCAGCCACTCGGAGAGGGCGGCGCGGCCGGGGTCGGCGACGGAGTACTCGCGTTTGTCGGGGCGGCCCTGCTGGGCGATGTCCCGTACGTCGAGCAGCCCGTCGCCCTCCATCCGCTTGAGGACGCGGTAGATCTGCTGATGGGTGGCGGTCCAGAAATAGCCGATGGACCGCTCGAACCGCCGGGCCAGCTCATAGCCGGAGCCCGGCTGCTCAAGCAGCGAGACGAGAATCGCGTGTTCGAGTGCCACATGGCGATCTTGCTATGCAACTTGTTGCATGAACAAGAGGTACAGGGCGGGTGAGACACGGCTCACCCGGGGCGGCCCCGTTCGCCTGCCAAAGCCCTAGGGGCGCCGCACCTCGAACTGGAAGCACCCGTACTCCACGGCCCGCACGTGCACCAACGCGACCTCCGGCTCCGCGAAGGCCTCCACGAGGACCTCATCGAACCCTGCCGTGGCGTCTTCCGGGATCTCGAAGAGGCGGCCTCCGACGATCCGGCCCGCGGAGTCGTAGCGGCGCACGGTGCGCAGCGCGCCCGGCCTCGCGAAGGGGTACCCGTCGGCGGGCTCCGGCCCCTCGCATGCGTCGGCGTGGACGAAGACCGGTCCCACTTCGTCGTACGCCCCCGGCTCCGCCCCGGCTGCGGCGGCCCAGCGGCGCAGCGGGGCGTACGAGACGAGCGCCACTCTCTCCCCCTCGCGCACGGCGCGCAGGCAGCACCGCAGCGGGCTGCCGACACTGTCGACGGGTGCGCCGTCCCCGGCGGTGAACGGGGCGACCGCACGGCCCGCGTCGTCGGACTCGCGGAGTTCACCGAGGGCGGCGGGGTGGATGGGGAGCGGGGTGTGGGCGGTGGGGATGGCTGGGGTGGTGATGTCTAGGCCGGTGATGTCTGTGGTGGTGGGCGTCATGGCTCCAGCGTCGAGCGCCGGAGAGCCGGGGGCTGGCGGAAATCGGACGTCGCGTTAGCGGTTTCCGCCGGTCAGCAGCAGGTCCGCGAGCGGGGTGCGGGTGTGGTGGACGGAGCGGCCGGTGCGGGTGGTGGTGAGGAGGCCCGCGGCGCGGAGGGCCGAGGTGTGGGCGGAGGCGGTGGCGTTGCTGACTCCGATGCGGCGGGCCAGCCCCGTGGTCGTGCGGGCTTCGTCCAGGGAGCGCAGGAGGGCGAGGCGGGTACGGCCGAGGACGCCCGCGAGGGACTCGCCCTGTTCGTCCTGGGGGCCGGTGCCGTCACCGTCACTCTCCGGCAGGAGCGGCAGCCCCGGGCCGGCCGGATGGGCGAGCGACACCGGGCGGTCGGGGAGGTGCGGGAGGTCCTGGACGAGAGGGCCGCGCCGCCAGTGGAAGGTCGGCAGCAGGAGGAGTCCACGACCATCGAGGTGCACGTCCCGTACGGCATGAGCGTCCCGTACGGCATGAGCGTCCCGTACGGAGCTGGCGTCAGGCTGCGGCCATTCCCAAATGCCTTCGCACAAGCGGGAATTGGGGACGAGTGCCGTCAGCGTGGCGGCGAGCCCCTGTTCGGCGAGGGCCAGGGCGTGGCGGGTGAACTCGGCCCGGTGCAGGTCCTGGACCAGGTTCCACACCGGCGCGAGGACCGTCCCGTACGCCGCCCGGTGGGCCCGTTCGAAGGTCCGCCAGGCTTCGGCGTCCCCGTCGTGCAGGGCGCGGATCCACGGCGGGGCGGGGCGCCCGGCGTACACCTGCCTGAGTTCGGAGCGTACGAACTCGGGGCGGTGCGCCCTGATCTGCTCGAACCCCTCGCCCGGGGAGTCTCCGAGTACGTCGAGGAAGCCCGGCGGCACCCCGCCCGGCACCAGATCGGCCAGCGGCTCCACGGCACCCGGCATCCCGCGCAGCAGCCTGCCCCGCCAGCGCCCGAACAGCGGCTGCTCCCCCTCGGGTGCGCCCAGCATCAGGAACGCGGCGTGCAGTTCGGGCACGGGCGAGGGCCGGGGCGCGAACCGCACCCGACCGAAGTCCTCCGCCGTGAAATGAATCCGGATCATGTACGCCCTCCCCCCTGCCGGCCCCGCCATACTGCCGCACCGCCGACGACCTGCCAGGATGCACCCCTCCCGCACCCCGCGCCAGCCTTTCGGGTCAGGCCGCAAGCCTGGACCGGGGGTGGTGCCCACGCCCAGGCTGCGGTGCATGAACTCCCCCTGGACCACCGACTGGACCACCGACCGCCGCTCCCTGGTGAAAGGCGCGCTCGCGGGCAGTGCGGCGTTGCTGCTCGGCGCCGCCCCGGCCTCCGCCGACGTACCCGGACCCCGCCTGCCCGCCACTCCGCCACTCCGCCTTCCCGCACCCAACGGGCCCTACTCCGTGGGCAGTTCCGTCCGTCACCTCGTCGACACCTCCCGCGACGACCCCTGGACGCCCGCCATCGGCGTACGCGAACTCATGGTCACCGTCCTGCACCCCGCCGCCCCCGGCCACCGCTTCCCGCGCACCCCGCAGATGACCCCGGACGCCGCCGGGCACTTCGCCGGACTCGTCCCGCACATCCGCCCGCTCCCGGCGACCGGCGTCGACTGGGCGGCCACCCTCACCCACGCCAGGACCGGCGCCCCCGCCCTGCCCGGACGTCACCGCCGCCCCGTGCTCCTCTACAGCCCGGGTGGCGGCGACCCCCGCACGCTGGGCGGTTCCCTCGCGGCCGACCTCGCCTCGTACGGCTGGACGGTCGTCCTCGTGGACCATCCCGGGGAGGCGAGCGAGGTGGAGTTCCCCCACGCGCGGCCCGGTCGCGAGCGGGTGCGGCCCACCACCCTGTTCGGCCCGCCGGACGCCGCGACCTACCGGACCATGATCGACACCCGGGTCGCCGACCTCCGTTTCGTACTGGACGCACTAGGTCTCGACCGGGTCGGTGTGTACGGACACTCGGCCGGTGGTGCCGCCGTGGCGCAGGCTCTTCACGAGGACCGGCGGATCGTCGCCGCGGCGAATCTGGAGGGCTATCTGGACTGGGCGGACGGCGAACTCCTGCCGGTGGCACGCCAGATGACGGACCGTCCGCTGCTGCTCGCCGGGACCGAAGGATTCCGTGACGCCCGGCTGGACCGGACCTGGGGAGCCCTCCTCGCGCACGGCGGCCCCCTCTCCCGGCGCGAACTCGACCGCACCCATCACTGGGCGTTCACCGACTACGCGGCGATGGTGCCGCAACTCCAGCGGGCCGGACTCATGACCGCCGAGCAGCGGGCCGTCATGGTCGGCCCTGGCGAACCTCGGGTCACCGTGCCTGCCGTACGGAATCTCCTACGGTCGTTCTTCGCGCGGCACCTGCCGGCCCGAGGCTGACGAGCCACAAGCCACGAGCGGCGCGGAACACAATACCCGTCATAGGGTGGCGAGTTGAGCCGACCCGGCACCTGAATCGACTGGAGCAGCCATGAGCACCGCACTCCTCGTGATGGACGTCCAGCAGGCCATCGTGGATATCGCGGACGAAGACGGATCCGGGTACCTGCCGCGCCTGCGCAGGGCGATCGACGGGGCCCGGGCGGCCGACATCCCGGTGATCTACGTGGTCATCGGGCTGCGTCCCGGCTTCCCGGAGGTCGGCACGCGCAACAGGGCCCTGGCCGCCATCGCGGAGGCCGGGCTGTACGTCCAGGGCGAACCCGGCACCGAGATCCACCCCGAGGTCGCACCCCGGCCCGGTGAGGTGGTGGTCACCAAGAAGCGGGCGAGCGCGTTCTCGGGCAGCGATCTGGATCTGGTGCTGCGGGCGCGGGGGATCGACCGTCTCGTACTCGCCGGGATCGCCACCAGTGCCGTGGTGCTGTCCACCCTGTGCCAGGCGAACGACCTGGACTTCGGCCTGACTGTCCTCTCCGACGGGTGCCTGGACACGGACGCGGAGGTGCACCGGGTCCTTCTTGAGCGGCTGTTTCCGCAGTGGGCGGACGTCGTGACCATCGACGAGTGGCTCAAGTCGACCGCGGCTCGGTAGCGCCGGTTCCGGGTCAGCGTCCCTTCCGGATCATCGACATCAGGCGGTCGTGGGTCTCCCCGTCGGCGGCCACCACGAGACCGCGTCCGCCGCCGTCCCCCGCCCCGGCCTCTTCACCCTCGACGCCCGTGACCACGCATCCCGCGGCCCGGCACAGCGCGATGCCCGCCGCGAAATGCACGCTCCGGGAGAGGTCGCCGCCGTCCGTGACGTAGGCCGCGCGCTTGCCGGTCGCGACCCAGGCCAGCGCGAGCGTGGTGGACACCACGCGGGGCCGGAAGCGGGCCGCGAACTCGGGGGAGGCCAGCAGGTTGACGGCACGGAAGCCGGGGGCGCCGGGGAACGGGGGGTCCAGATTCACGTCGACGAGGGAGGTGTCCGGCGTGGGGGTGAGCGGGGCGTCGACCCCGTCCTGACGCACCCAGGCGCGCTTGCCGTCGGTGTGGAAGACCTCGCCGGTGAACGGGTCGGCCACGGCCGCCGCACCACCGCGCAGGGCCACATTGACGGCCACCAGCATCGTGCCGACGGCGTAGTTGAGCGTGCCGCACAGGGGGTCGACCAGCCACTGACGGGCGGACCGGGCGGCGCCCTGCTGTCCGCCCTCCTCACCGAGCACCGAGTCGTCGGGGCGGGCGTTGCGGAGCACTTCGAGGATCGCCTCCTCGGCGGCCAGGTCGGCGGTGGTGGCGAAATCCCCGGCCCCCTTGTCGACCCGGTCCAGGCGTCGTCCGTACATCGCGCGCACCACATCGGCACCGGCGCGGGCGGCGGCTGTCGCGACGGCGGAATCGTCCAGTGCTGCAAGTGAGTTGGTCATGCCGAGCAGAATATGGGGCCCGCCCGGCGGGGCCGGGCCGCGCGCCCGGATGGCCGGAAGTGTCCGTTGACCGGGGGCGGTGGGCTGCGGGACCCGCCCTGGCCGCCCCGCACCGGGGCGGCTAGCGTCCCTGCATGAACATGGATGCTGCTGCTTTCGACCCGTGGTCGCCGGAGTTCCTGGCTGACCCCTACCCCGCCTATGCCGGGCTGCGTGAGCGTGGCCGGGTGCACTGGTTCGAGCCGACCGGGCAGTGGCTGGTGCCGCACCATGCCGATGTGTCCGCGCTGCTGCGTGACCGGCGGCTCGGCCGCACGTACCAGCACCGATTCGCGCACGAGGAGTTCGGGAGGACCGCGCCCCCGCCCGAGCACGAGCCCTTCCACACCCTCAACGACCACGGGATGCTCGACCTGGAGGCACCGGACCACACCCGGATCCGCCGCCTGGTATCGAAGGCGTTCACTCCGCGCACTGTTGCCCAACTCCAGCCGTACGTAGAAGAGTTGGCCTCGGAATTGGTGGCCGGGCTGGTGGCTGACGGGGGCGGTGATCTGCTGGGCAGGGTGGCCGAGCCGTTGCCGGTGGCGGTGATCGCGCAGATGCTGGGGATTCCCGAGGCGGACCGGGCGCCGCTGCGGCCCTGGTCGGCGGACATCTGTGGGATGTACGAGCTGAATCCGTCGCAGGAGACGGCCGAGCGGGCGGTCCGCGCCTCGCTCGACTTCTCCTCCTACCTGCGCGATCTGATCGCCCACCGCCGGGACCACCCGGGCGACGACCTGATCTCCGGTCTCATCGCCGCGTACGAGGACGGCGAGCGCCTCACCGAACAGGAGATGATCTCCACCTGTGTCCTGCTGCTGAACGCGGGCCACGAGGCGACGGTGAACGCGACCACCAACGGCTGGCACGCGCTCTTCCGCAACCCGGAGCAGCTGGCCGCCCTGCGCGCGAACCCGGACGCCCTCCTCTCCTCGGCGGTCGAGGAGCTGATGCGGTACGACACGCCGCTCCAGCTGTTCGAGCGCTGGGTGCTCGACGACATCGAGATCGACGGGGTGAAGATCGCGCGGGGGCAGGAGGTGGCGCTGCTGTTCGGTTCCGCCAACCACGACCCGGCGGTCTTCGCCCACCCCGGGCGGCTGGACCTCGCCCGGCAGGACAATCCCCACATCTCCTTCAGCGCGGGCATCCACTACTGCATCGGGGCCCCGCTGGCCCGTATCGAACTCGCCGCTTCCATGCGCGCGTTGCTGACCCAGGCTCCGGATCTGCGCCTGGCGGCGGAGCCGGAGCGCAGGCCGAACTTCGTGATGCGGGGGCTGGCGGAGCTGACAGTGGAGGTGTGAGGGACCCCGGTCCTTGCGCTGTCGGCGCTCCTGGCGCGGGAACCGGGATCGGGGCCGGCGCGGGGGCTTGGACACAGGCTCTGAGGCCTGGGCCGGGGCGGTCAGAGGATCGGTGGCCGCCCCAGCCGGGTCATGCGCCACACCGTGCGCCACTTCATCGCCTTGCGCGGGCCGCACGGGGTGCGCATCCCCTCCCGGAACCCGCCGAACCACGCCCGCAGCCCGCCCGGCGACCGGGTCCGTACCACGGTGAGCAGCATCCACACACCGAGGTAGACAGGGACCAGGGGCCAGGGCAGCCTGCGGCGGGCGAGCCAGACGCGGTTGCGGGCGGTGTAGCGGTAGTGGGTGGCGTGCCGGGCGGGGGATGTCCTGGGGTGCCGGAGGACGAGTTCGGGCTCGTAACTGATCTTCCAGCCCGCGTCGAGGCACCGCCAGGCGAGGTCGGACTCCTCGTGCCCGAAGAAGAACTCGGCGGGCCACAGGCCGGTTTGGCCGAGCATCGGGACGGAGAGGGCGTGACCGCCGCCGAGGAAGGCGGTCACCGGGCCGCCCCGCATGGGGTCGTCGGCGCGCAGCCGGGGGATCCAGCGGCGTTCCGTGTGCCCGTGTTCGTCGGCCACCCTGAAGCCGACGATGCCCAACTTCGCTTCCCCGGCGAAGAGTTGACCGACGCGACGGAAGACGTCGTCGGCGATGAGCAGTCCGTCGTCATCCAGTTCGACGACGACATCCACCTCACCCGCTTCGCACAGGGCGCGCAGTCCGACGTTACGTCCGCCGGGGCAGCCGAGGTTCTCCGCGAGCGGGATCTTCAGGACGTCGTCACCGACGATGACATCGGTGAGCGGGGTGGCGTTGCCGATCAGCACCACCTTCGCGGGAACGTCCTGCCTCGCCACGGAGGCGAGCAGGTCCGCCAGTTCCTTCGGGCGGGTGCCCATGGTGACGATGACGACGCCGATGCGGGGCAGCGGTGTGGTGGGTGGCACGGCGGCGGGCTCCCTGGGTGGGTCCTGGGCGGGTGGGGATCGGTTCGGCGCCGCTCGCTTACCCCAGGGTGTCCTTGAGGAAGGTGTACTTCAGGGCCTGGAGTCTGGCGGTCTGGGCGTTGTCGGCGGCACTGCTGTGGCCGCCGCCGGGGGTCTCGTGGAAGAGGACGCGGTGGCCCTGGGCCCGGAGGAGAGCGGCGGTTTTGCGGGCGTGGGCGGGGTGGACGCGATCGTCGCTGGTGGCGGTGTAGAGGAGGACGGGCGGGTAGCTGCGGTCGGGGTGGAAGTGGTGGTACGGGGAGATGGCGTCGAGGTGGGGGCGGTCGGCGGGGTCGTCCGGGTCGCCGTACTCGGCGATCCAGGAGGCGCCGGCGAGCAGCAGGTGGTAGCGGCGGAGGTCCAGGAGGGGGGCGCCGATGATGGCGGCGCCGAAGAGTTCGGGGTAGCGGGTGACCATGGCGCCGATCAGGAGGCCGCCGTTGCTGCGGCCCTCGATGCCGAGTTGGGCGGGGGTGGTCAGGCCCCGGGTCACCAGGTCGCGGGCGACGGCGGCGAAGTCCTCGAAGGCGCGCGGGCGCCCGGCACCGAGGGCGGCGCGGTGCCAGGCGGGGCCGTACTCGCCGCCGCCCCGGATGCCCGCGATGACGTACGTACCGCCCCGGGCGAGCCAGCCCCGGCCGCGCAGGGAGCTGTAGCCCGGGGTGAGGGTGTGCTCGAAGCCGCCGTATCCGTAGAGGAGGGTGGGGCCGGGGCCGGTGGGGGCGGCGGGGCCGATCACGAAGTACGGAACGCGGGTGCCGTCTTCGGAGGTGGCGAAGTGCTGGCGCACGTGGAGGCCCTCGGGGTCGAACTGCGCAGGGGCCTGTTTGAGTTGCTCGGTGGTGGAGTGGGGGTCTGCGGTGGCTTCGCCCCGGTACAGAGTCGGCGGCTGGAGGAAGCCGTCCACGGCGAGGAAGTACTCGTCGGTGTCGGGGTCCGTGCCGGTGAGGGTCGCGGAGGCGAGGGGCGGCAGCTCGGTGAGAGGGTGGCGGGCCCAGGGGGCGGGGGCTGGGAGGCCCTGCACTGCGGACTCCCGCGCTGCGGACTCCCGCGCTGCGGACTCCCGCGCTGCGGACTCCCACGGTGGGGTGAGGATTTCGATGCTGGTGGTGACGTCGGTGAGGACTTCGAGGATCAGGTGGTTGCGGGTCCAGGAGTGGCCGTCGAGGGCGGTGCGGGCGGTCGGGGTGAAGAGGACGGTCGCCTCGCGGGCGCCTGCCAGGAAGGCGTCGAGGGTGAATGCGAGGAGGGAGCCTGCCGGGTGGCCCAGCCATTCGCCCTTGGGGCGGACGATCAGCCACTCGCGGTGCACATAGGCGGTGGCGTCGGCGGGGGCATCGATCTTGAGCGGCTCGCGGTTTCCGGCGCCTCCGTGACCGAGGAGGTAGAGGTCGCTGTGCCAGAAGTCCCGGTGGACGGAGAGGAAGTCGCGCTCGTAGCCCGGGGTGGGGTCGTGCCACGCGGTTGCCGAGAGGTCCTCGCGGGCGGCCGCGAAGACGAGGTCGGCATCGGCGAGGGGGGTGCCGCGCCGCCAGCGGCGTACCGTACGCGGATATCCCGACGTGGTGAGCGAGCCGGGGCCGAGGTCCGCGCCGACGTACACGGTGTCCTCGTCGATCCAGCCGATACGGGTCTTGCCCTCGGGCACCCGGAATGCCTCCGCCCCCTCCGGCACGAACTCCCCTGTTTCCAGGTCGAATTCGCGGATGACGACGGCGTCGGTACCGGACGGGGACAGCCGCACGAGGGCACGCCGATGGTCCGGATACCGCACCCGGGCCCCGTCCCACACCCAGTCGACCCCCTCGGCCCGGGCCAGGGCGTCGACGTCCAGCACGGTCTCCCACTCGGGGTCGTGCTTGCGGTACTCCTCCAGGGTGGTGCGCCGCCAGATGCCCCGTATGTGCTCGGCGTCCCGCCGGTAGTTGTAGAGGTGTCCGCCCCGGCGGCGCACATAGGGAATGCGCCGGGAGTCGTCCAGCACCTCCCGCAGCTCCCCCTCCAGCTCGGCGAACTCAGGTCCTTCCAGAGCCCGTTCGCACTCCTCGGTGCGTGCCCGCACCCAGGCGAGCGCGTCCGGTCCCTCGATGTCTTCCAGCCACAGGTACGGGTCGTCGGTGATCACGGGTTCAAGTATGGCCGGGCCGGGGGCCGGACCGGTCAGGATTGGAGGGGCCGGACCGGTCAGGATTGGAGAAGCACTGGTCGTGGGGCCACGCCTAATCTGAACCGCATGAGCAACCCTTCGCCCGCAGAACCCCGCTCCCGCGCCCGGCGCCGCAGCGACACCGAGTACCGGCTCACTCATGACGAGGACCTCTGGGTGGCCACCGCCTCGGACGACGGCATGCCGTACCTGGTACCGCTGTCCTTCCACTGGGACGGCGAAGCACTCCTGCTGTCCACCCTGGCGGACAGCCCGACCGGCCGGAATCTCGCGGCCAACCACGGCATCCGGCTGGGGCTGGGGGGCACCCGCGATGTGTACATGATCGACGGCGAGGTCGAGGTCCTGAAGATCGACGCCCTGCCGCAGGAGCAGGGGGACCGGTTCGTCGCCCACACCGGTTTCGACCCACGTGCGTACGACGCGGCGTACTCCTGGTTCCGCATCCTCCCCCGCCGCATCCAGGCCTGGCGGGAGTCGAACGAGATCGCCGGCCGCGAAGTGATGCGGGACGGACGCTGGCTGGCCTAAGAGGCCGCGCCCGGACCCCGACCTCGGATGGATAGCAGTACCGACAAGACATACCGGACGTACTGTCGAAGCTCGCCACGCAACACCCCGTACCTCACCCAGGGAGACACGATGAGCAAGACCACGAAGACGGGCTCGCCGTCGTCCGCCGCGTCCCGCACCGCCGACAGCCACGACATGATCCGGGTGCACGGTGCGCGCGTGAACAACCTCAAGGACGTCAGCATCGAGATTCCGAAGCGGCATCTGACGGTGTTCACCGGGGTATCGGGGTCGGGCAAGAGCTCGCTGGTGTTCGACACGATCGCGGCGGAGTCGCAGCGGCTGATCAATGAGACGTACAGCAGCTTCGTGCAGGGCTTCATGCCGACGCTCGCGCGGCCCGAGGTGGATGTGCTGGAAGGTCTGACCACGGCGATCATCGTCGATCAGCAGCGGATGGGGTCGGACCCGAGGTCGACGGTCGGGACGGCGACCGACGCCAACGCGATGCTGCGGATCCTGTTCAGCCGGCTCGGGAAGCCGCACATCGGGTCGCCGGGTGCGTACGCGTTCAATGTGCCGTCGGTGAAGGCCAGCGGGGCGATCACCGTGGAGCGCGGCAACAAGAAGACGGTGAAGGCGACCTTCAACCGCACCGGTGGCATGTGCACGCGGTGCGAGGGGCGGGGGTCGGTCTCGGACATCGATCTGACGCAGCTGTACGACGCGTCGAAATCGCTCGCGGAGGGCGCGTTCACCATTCCCGGGTGGAAGTCGGACAGCTTCTGGACGGTACGGGTCTACGCGGAGTCGGGGCTGCTCGATCCGCACAAGCCGATCGCGAAGTTCACGAAGAAGGAAATGCAGGACTTCCTCCACCGGGAGCCGACCAAGGTGAAGGTCGACGGGGTCAATCTGACCTTCGAGGGGCTGATCCCGAAAATCCAGAAGTCGTTCCTTTCCAAGGACCGCGAGGCTATGCAGCCGCACATTCGCGAATTCGTGGACCGGGCGGTCACCTTCACCACCTGCCCCGAGTGCGAGGGCACCCGGCTCAGCGCGGAGGCCAGGTCGTCGAAGATCAAGAGGATCAGCATCGCCGACGCGTGTGCGATGCAGATCAGCGATCTGGCCCAGTGGGTGGGGGGCCTGAAGGAGCCGTCGGTGGCGCCACTGCTGACCGCGTTGCAGCGGGCGCTGGACTCGTTCGTGGAGATCGGGCTGGGGTATCTGTCGCTGGACCGGGCGTCCGGGACGCTGTCGGGCGGCGAGGCACAGCGGGTGAAGATGATCCGCCATCTCGGGTCCTCGCTGACCGATGTCACGTATGTCTTCGACGAGCCGACGACAGGGCTGCACCCGCACGACATCCAGCGGATGAACAACCTCCTGCTGCGCCTGCGGGACAAGGGCAACACGGTCCTCGTCGTGGAGCACAAGCCGGAGACGATCGCCATCGCCGAGCATGTCGTGGACCTCGGCCCGGGGGCCGGCACGGCCGGCGGGTCCGTCTGCTTCGAGGGCACGGTGGAGGGCCTGCGGGCCTCCGGCACCGTCACCGGACGGCACTTCGACGACCGGGCGCAGCTCAAGGAGAAGGTGCGCGGGTACGACGAGGTGCTCCAGGTCCGCGGCGCGGACACGCACAACCTCCAGGATGTCGATGTCGACATTCCGCTCGGGGTGCTGACCGTGGTCACCGGTGTCGCGGGCTCCGGGAAGAGCTCGCTGATCCAGGGCTCGGTGGTCGGTGCGGAGGGCGTCGTGCACGTCGACCAGGGGGTCATCCGGGGCTCGCGGCGGAGCAACCCCGCGACGTACACCGGGCTGCTCGAACCGATCCGCAAGGCGTTCGCGAAGGTGAATGGGGTGAAGCCGGCGCTGTTCAGTGCCAACTCCGAGGGTGCCTGCCCCGCCTGCAACGGCGCGGGGGTCGTCTACACCGATCTCGGGATGATGGCGGGCGTCGCCACCACCTGCGAGGAGTGCGAGGGCAAGCGGTTCGACGCGTCGGTACTGGAGTACCGCCTCGGCGGCCGGGACATCAGCGAGGTGCTCGCGATGCCGGTGAGCGAGGCGCTGGAGTTCTTCGCCGACGGCGAGGCCCGCACCCCGGCCGCGCACAAGGTCCTGGAGCGGCTCTCGGACGTCGGCCTCGGCTACCTCACCCTCGGCCAGCCGCTCACCACGCTCTCCGGCGGCGAGCGCCAGCGCCTCAAGCTGGCCACCTCCATGGGCGAGAAGGGCGGGGTGTACGTCCTCGACGAACCCACCGCGGGACTGCACCTCGCTGATGTCGAGCAACTCCTGGGCCTGCTCGACCGGTTGGTGGACTCAGGCAAGTCGGTCATCGTCATCGAGCACCATCAGGCGGTCATGGCGCACGCGGACTGGATCATCGACCTCGGGCCCGGCGCGGGCCACGACGGCGGCCGGATCGTCTTCGAAGGGACCCCGGCGGATCTGCTGGCGGACGGCTCGACGCTCACGGGACAGCATCTGGCGGAGTACGTCGCGGGGTGACTCGACGCTCACGGGACAGCGTCTGCGGAGTACGTCGCGGGGTGAGAGGACGCCCGGGGGCCGCCTCGGGTGTGCGTGACCCCGCCGCAACGGCATGCCGACAGGCCGTCCTCTCCCCCGATGGGAGGACGGCCGTCGGGACCGGTCGCTCCACCGGGCCCAGGATCTCCCCCACGGATCCCCTGCCGGCCCGGTGGCGACCGTGCGGAACACAGTGCGGCGCGGCTCTCGCCGCGCCGTCCCCCGTACTGCTGAACACAGAAGTTACGGGCGGTGCACGGCCCGCAGCGTCCCACAGTGGGTTGATACCCGGCTGCAACCAGCGTGGTAGTCGCGACCGTTCTGCAACCCACGCGGTAGGTCACCCGGTTGACGTTCCGCACCCGCAGGGTGCATACGCTGCGGGAATGCGGATCCGCTCTTCTCCTGTCCGCCGTGGGCCGAGCGCACTCCCCGGCTCCGGCACCACCCACCCCGCCGCTCCCTCGCGGGGCCGGTGGGGCTCCAGGCAGTTGCGGGGGTCGACGCAGCTGGGGGGCTCCGGACGGCTGTGGGGATCAAAGCAGCTGGGGGGCTCCGGACGGCTGTGGGACTCCCGGCACCTTGATGTGCTGCTGGCCGTCGCGCAGACCGTGGTCGCGGTGCTGCTCGGGCAGGAGTCCGTGCGGCAGGGGTGGCCGGTTCTGGACCTCCCCGGGTACCTGCTGCTGAGTCTGATCACGCTGCCGGTCGCGCTGCGCACCCGTATGCCGGTGATCTCCTGCCTCGTGGTGCACGGCGGCTGGGCCGCCTACATCGCGGCCGGGTACTGGCCGGTCGCCGCCTGCACGGGCCCGATGCTCGCCGTGTACACCGTCGCCTCGCTGCGTCCCGCCCGTACGTCGGCGGCGTGTGCGGCGCTGATGGCCGGGGTGTGGATCTACGCGGGGCTGCTCGACCCGCGTGCCTCCATGCCCTCCGTGCTCGCCCAGGCACTGGTCTGGCCCGGGGTGGTGTGGCGGTTCGGATACGTCGCGGGCCGGTCCTCCGAGCTGGCCCGCAAGCTGAGGCTGGAGCAGAAGGAGCGGGCCCGGCGCGAGGTGGCGGCCGAACGGGGTCGGATCGCAAGGGAGTTGCACGACGTGGTCGCCCACCACATGTCGGTGATCTCGGTGCAGTCCGGGCTGGCCCGCTTCGTCCTTGAGTCCGATCCGCCGACCGCGCGGGCCGCGCTCAGCACCATCTCGGGCACCAGCACGGAGGCGTTGGAGGAGATGCGCCGGATGCTGCGGCTGCTGCGTGCGGACGACAACGGTGACTCCGGTGCCACGGGCGGCGCACCGGAGGCCCCGATGCCGGGTCTGGCGCGTCTCGCGGAGATGGTGGAGCGGGTACGGGCCGGAGGTGTGCCGGTGGAGCTGCGGGTGGAGGGCACCGCGCGCCCGCTCGCCCCGGGGGTGGAGCTGTGCGCCTACCGGGTGGTGCAGGAGGCCCTCACCAATGTGGTCAAGCACGCGCCGGGCGCCGCCACGCTCGTACAACTGCGGTACGAGGCTCAGGAGGTGAAGGTACTGGTGCGGAACGAGCCACGGGGGCCGAATCCGGCCACAGTCCAGGCCGGACTGTCCGTCGGGGGCGGCCACGGGTTGATCGGAATGCGGGAGCGGGCGAAGCTCTACGGCGGAACGATCAAAATCGGCCCGCAGGGTGACGGCGGCTACGAGGTCCGCCTCACGCTGCCCACCTCCCCGCAGGCCGTTCGACAGGAGGACGACGTCACTTCATGAGCTGCACCGGACGGCCCGTATGACCGACCACGCGCACGGGTCGGCGGAGGCCGCCGGGGGCGCCCCGAACGCGCGGGTGCTGGTCGTCGACGACCAGTTCCTGATCCGGGCCGGTCTGGTGGGGCTGCTGCGGGCCGCACCGGGTTTCGAGGTGGTGGGCGAGGCGGGCGACGGCACCGAGGCCGTCGAGCTGGCCGCCGCGCTGCGCCCGGACGTCATCCTGATGGACATCCGGATGCCCGGGATGGACGGCATCGCGGCCACCGAGAAGATCCTGGCCGACGCCCCGCAGCCGGCCCCCAGGGTGCTCGTCCTGACCACCTTCGACCTCGACGAGTACGTGTACGGGGCGCTGCGCGCCGGGGCGTCCGGATTCCTGCTGAAGGACTCCGGGCCCGAGCGGCTACTCGCTGCCGTGGCGGCGGTACGGGGCGGGGACGCCCTCTTCGCGCCGAGCGTCACCCGTCGCCTGGTCGAGGCCTACGCGGGCCGCACCGAGCGGGCGCGGGACATCGAGGAGCGGATCCCGGCAGTCACCCCGCCCCCGCCGCCCGACCTGGAGCTGCTGACCGACCGCGAACTGGAGGTCCTGCGGATGGCGGCCCTCGGTCTGTCCAACGCGGACATCGCCGAACGTCTCTTCATCAGCGGCGCCACCGTCAAGACCCACCTCAACCGCGCCATGACCAAACTCGGCCTGACCAGCCGCGCCCAGGCCGTGGTGGTGGCGTACGAGACCGGCCTGGTGGTCCCCGGCGGGAACCTCTGATCCGCCGGTTCCGGACCGCCGGTTTCCGGACCGCCGGTTTCCGGACCGGCGGTACGGACCGATGGGCCGCCCTTACGCTGCCCCCATGACCAACTCCTCCCCGGCGCGGATACGCCTCAGCGGGCAGCACGTCCGCGAGGCCGTCGCCCACAGTCTCGGCCTCCTCTCCGACCTCCCCGGCCCGCAATAGCAGCTGCGCGTACGACATCACCCACGGAACGCGTCCCCGGGCCCCCCATCAGGACCCCCCGCCGCACCTGCCCGCGCTCGCCCTCGCCCGGCTGTTCCCCGATGTCGCCGTCCGCGGCACGCCGTGGCAGACCCTGCTGTGGGCAACCGGCCGCATCGAGCTGCCCGACCGCCCTCTGCGCAAGGAATGGCGTTGGTACGGCGCACGGCGCGACGCCGGCTGAGAGCTCTCAGTCGTCGACCGTGATCATGCCTCGGCTGACTGCCGTCATCACGGCGGCGGTCCGGTCGTCGACCTCCAACTTGCCGAAGATCCGCAGCATATGGGTCTTTACGGTGGCTTCGCCGATGAACAGTTCGGCGCCGATCGCGGCATTGGTCAGCCCTCGCGCGACCAGCCGCAGCACCTCGGCCTCGCGGGCGGACAGGGCGCTCTTCCTCGGGTTGCGCGCCCGCCGGGTCAGCCGCGCCGCGACCGACGGGGTCAGTACGGTCTCGCCGCGGGCCGCGCTGCGGATCGCGGCCAGGAGGTCCGCCAGGCCGGCGTGCTTGAGGAGGTAGCCCGTCGCGCCCGCCTCCACCGCGCTGAGGATCAGATCGTCGGAGCCGTACGTGGTCAGGACCAACACCCGGCACTGCGGGCGGAGTCCGGCAAGTCGGGCGGTGGCGGCGACTCCGCCGCCACCGGGCATCCGCAGGTCCATCAGGACGACCATGGGCTTGAGTTCCAGGGCCATGGCCACGGCGTCATCGGCGTCGGCCGCCTCGCCGACCACCCGCAGATCGTCCTCGGTGTCCAGCATGCCGCGCAGTCCCGCGCGGACGACGGGGTGATCGTCGGCGATCAGCACCGTGATGGGGTGGGCGGCCGGATCTACGGCCGGCTCCCCGGCGGTCGCTGCGGCCGGTCCCCCTCCGGCCGCAGCGACCGGCC